>DASYEE010000195.1:0-17040 GCA_036499165.1 Galbitalea sp.
GGCGGGTTAGCGTCGATGACGCGCTGGGGTTCATCCTGGCATCCGAAAGCCGAGACATCGCAATCGCCTGCTGTTCGGCGGTCGGTCGCTACCTGAAGTTATCGGATCGGCGCATGGACGCGATCTTCGCGCGCGCGCCGGTGCGGGTTCGGCGCTGGCGTCCGCTGGTGTGCCGGCTCGACGACTCGCACGGCGAGACGTTCGTGCGGCTGTGGCTCGGTGACGCAGGAATTCCGTGGATGTCGCAGCCGGCCGTACTGGATGTCGGTCGCCTGGACGGCAAGGTCGCCCCGAACACCTTCGTCGAGATCGATGGCGGCCAACACGACCCGACCTGGACGGGCGGCGACCCCACCAACTGGGAGCACGATCACGACCGCGACACGACGGTCGTCATCGGTGGCGGGAACGTGCTCCGGTACACCTACCGTCAGCTCTACACGGACTGGCCGCGGGTCCTCGCTGCGATATCGCGCGCTCGCAGCGACGACCTCGAGCTGTGCGCTCGTCGTCTGCGGCATCCGTCCCTTCCTCGGGCGGTTAACCGAAAACGAAGGAGTTCGTCGCCCGATGTGACGTCGGATGCGATTCGGACCCCGGAAGAGCGGGAGTTCCTTCGTTTTCGGTAACGGGGATGACCAGAGGGTCAGCCAGCCAGACGAGCGCCGAAGGCACGGCGGTAGGCAGTGGGGGTGGTCTGGAGGACCTTGAGGAAGTGGTGGCGCATTACGGCGGCGGTACCGAAGCCGGTGGCGTGGGCTATGGGCTCGAAACCGTCGTCGGTGGTTTCGAGGAGCTGCTGGGCGCGGAGGATGCGCTGGCGGTTGAGCCACGCGGCTGGGGTGGTACCCATGTCTGAACGGAAGCGACGCGCGAAGGTCCTCGATGACATGAGCGCCTTCCGCGCGAGCTGGTCGATCGTGAGATCCTCAGCCAGGTTGTCGAGCATCCATTCGACGACGGTGGCCAACGAGTCGGTGCAGCGCTCCTGGACGGGGGAGGGGATGTACTGGGCCTGCCCCCCGTCGCGCTGCGGCGGGATGACCATCCGCCGGGCGATGACGTTGGCGGCGGCAGCGCCGTGCTCCAGTCGCACGAGGTGTAGCGCAGCATCGATGCCGGCAGCCGTTCCCGCGCTGGTGATGACGCGGCGATCGTCGACGAACAGGACGTCGGGGTCGACATCCGTGCGCGGGTACTGCCTTGCCAGTCGGTCGGCGTGCATCCAGTGCGTCGTCGAGCGCCGACCATCCAGGATCCCCGCCTGCGCGAGCACGAACGCGCCGCTGCAGACGCTGAGAATCCAGGCGCCGCGAGCCTCCGCATCCCGTACGACCTGAAGAAAGCGCTCGTCGGTTCCCGTGATGGTGTGCGCGGGCACGGCGATCAGGTCGGCGTCCGCCGCTGCCGAGAGATCGGCGTCGATGATCATGTCGTAGCCGAGGCTCGTGCGTACGGGCCCCGGGTCGGCGGTCGCGATCGTGAAATCGAAGGTTGGCCCGCCGGTGTCACTGCGATCGATGCCGAACACCTCGCAGATCACGCCGAACTCGAACGGCGCGACGCCGGGCAGAGCGAGGACGACGACTTTGTTCAGCATGGGTGCCTCCGTGGCGGTTTTGCGGTGTGCATCGCCATGCTGCCAGTAATGGCAGGATGTCGCAACAAAGCGCATTCCTGCCACACCCACGGCCGACCCACACCGCCCGCCAGCGCCGAGCCGCTAGCGTTGGAGCCATGAGTTGGTTGGTCACCGGCGGAGCCGGATACATCGGAGCCCACGTTGTCCGCGCCCTGCGAGCTGCCGGCCTCGACACCGTTGTCGTCGACGACCTGTCGAGCGGCCACGAGTCCTTTGTGCCGGACGGCGTGCCGTTCGTACGCGGCACCATTCTCGACCAGCCGCTCCTCGAGCGCACCATCGGCGAGCATGGCGTTTCCGGGGTCATCCACGTCGCCGGCTTCAAGTACGCGGGGGTCTCGGTGCAGCGTCCGCTGCACACGTACGAGCAGAACGTGACCGGGATGGCCACCCTCCTTGCCGCACTGCAGCAGACGGGCGTCGACCGCGTGGTCTTCTCGTCGAGCGCCGCGGTCTATGGAACACCTCCGGGCGAGATCGTGACCGAGGAGACCCCAAAGAATCCAGAGTCACCGTACGGCGAGTCGAAGCTCATCGGGGAATGGCTGCTGCGCGACCAGGAGGTTGCAGCAGGACTCAGGCATGCGAGCCTGCGTTACTTCAACGTGGTCGGCAGCGGCGACCTCGACGTCTACGACACGAGCCCGCACAACCTCTTTCCGCTCGTCTTCGACGCGCTGGTCGAAGGCAGGACCCCGCGGATCAATGGCGACGACTACCCTACGCCCGACGGCACGACCGTTCGCGACTACATCCATGTTGCAGACCTGGCGGTATCGCACGTCGCGGCCGCGCGGAGGCTCGACGCGGGCGACCCGATCGAGCCCGCGTACAACCTCGGAAGTGGGGACGGCGTCTCGGTGCGGCAGATCATGACGACGATCGCCGAAGTCACCGGTATCCCGTTCGAGCCCGAAATCGTGCCGCGGCGGGCGGGGGACCCGGCGCGCATCGTCACGAGCGGCGAGCTTGCCGCCCGCGACCTGGATTGGCGGATGCGCCACTCCTTGCGCGACATGGTCGAAAGCGCGTGGCAGGCACGGCAGGCGGCGGAGACGGCAGAAGTCGAGCGTTCCTAACCGTTCGCTCAGCGCGTGTCGTCATCACCACCCCCCCCATTGCGACACGCCCGGCGCGCCACCGACCCGAAGTCCGCTGCAGGGTTTTATCATCTGCGACTTGACTCTTGGTAACTACAACGGTGTAATTATCAGTACGCCGGTACGGGACGGCGAAGCGCGAACAAGATCAGTAGCAAGTAAGCAAAGCAAGTAAGCAAGGGGAGGCATCAATGGCGAATAGTGAGTATCGCCCCGCTGTCCCCGAGAACTGGTTCGTAGATCCGGTTCGACTGGGGGTTCCTGGGGTTCGCCAGCCTGACGCTGACGACGACCAACTCGCGTGGCAGTCCGATTCGCTCTGTGCGCAGACGGATCCTGAGGCGTTCTTCCCTGAAAAGGGTGGTTCGACTCGCGACGCAAAGAAAATCTGTGGATCGTGTGAGGTTCGTACGCAGTGCCTCGAATACGCGCTCCACAACGACGAGCGATTCGGTATTTGGGGCGGATTGTCGGAGCGGGAGCGTCGCAAACTGAGGAAGCGCGCCTAGTCTCGACTAGATGCAACCGAGAGTCACCGCGATCCTGGTCGCCCGAAACGGGGCGCCCTATCTGGAGAGAACCCTCTCGGCTTTAGCCGCGCAGACGCGCCCTGCCGACTCGACGGTCTTCGTTGACGCCGGGTCGTCCGACTCAACGCAAGCTGTCCTGGCTGCGGCCCTGCCGACGCAGCTGGTTGCTGGCAATGGTCGTGGCGGGTTCGGCGGCGCCGTCGCCCAGGCCGTTCATGTTGCGGTCCCGAACGCTGGCCCGGATGAGTGGATGTGGCTTCTCGGCCACGACGGCGCGCCACACCCGCGGGCGCTCGAGGCGCTACTCGGTGCGGTGGAGATTGCTCCGTCGGTCGCCATCGCGGGACCGAAACTCATGCGCTGGGACGCCGGCGACACCATCGCCCGTTATGGCGAGTCGATGACCAGGCTCGGGGCTTCGGTGATCCTCGTCGAGAACGAACTCGACCAGGCCCAGTACGACGCCCAGAGCGACCTGCTCGCGGTCTCGGCATCGGGAATGCTGGTGCGCCGCTCGGTTTGGGGAGCGCTCGGCGGCTTCGACCCCGGGCTTCCATCCGTGGATGCCGCGCTCGACTTCTCGGTGCGCGCCCGGCTGGCGGGGCATCGCGTCGTCGGCGTTCCAGCCGCGAAGGTCGCGAGCGCGGGCGGCCCGGAGCTGTTCGGCCGCCAGTCGCTGTCGGCTTCTGCCCGCCTGCGACTGCGCCGCAAGGCCCAGCTGCACCGGCGCATGGTCTACGCCAGGGGACTCGCTGTCATCATCAACTGGTTGGCGCTCCTGCCGATCGGAATTCTCCGCGCCATCCTGCAGCTCATCCGCAAGAATCCCGCCGCAATGGGAGGCGAGATCGCCGCAGCGCTGTCTGCCGCATTTTCGGGTTCTGTCGCCCCCGCCCGGCGAAACCTTCGGCGCAATCGCGCGATCGGCTGGGCGGCAATCGCGCCACTGCGGGTGAGCGCCTCTGAGGCTCGGGAGAGACGCGCGGGTAGTACGGGCCACAGTGAGGAACTCGAGGATGCCCCGCCGCGCCCGCGGGCGAGCTTCCTGTCGAGCGGCGGCCTGGCGGTCGTCGTGCTCGCGGCCGTCGTCGGCGCGGTGACCTTCATTCCGTTGCTCGGCTCGAGCGCGATCAAAGGCGGGGCGCTCGTCCCGCTGTCATCGACGCTTGGTCAGCTGTGGGCCGGCGTCGGCTACGGCTGGCACGACGTCGGAGGTGGTTTCGTGGGCGCGTCCGACCCGTTCGCGGCCGTGCTCGCGGTCGTGGGATCGCTAACCTTCTGGTCGCCTCAGCTCAGCGTCGTCGTGCTCTACATCATTGCGCTGCCGCTGGCCGCGCTCGGTGCGTGGTGGGCGGCGACTCGCATCACGGAGCGTCCGTGGCCGACCGCCGTCGCGGCGCTCCTCTGGTGCCTCACCCCCAGTTTCCTGTCGTCGCTCATGTCCGGTCACCTCCCCGCGGTCATCGTGCACCTGCTGCTCCCGTGGTTCGTCTACGCGGCGCTCGGTGCCGCCCGCACGTGGTCATCGGGAGCGGCGGCTGCGCTGCTGTTCGCGGGCATCGCCGCCTCCAGCCCGAGCATCGTCCCTGCGCTCGTCATCCTCCTGCTCGCGTGGCTGGTCGCGAAGCCGCGTGCGGCTCTTCGGATCGTGGGCATCGTCATTCCCGCTGCCGCGCTGTTCCTGCCGCTTGTGATCGCGCAGGTCGTTCGAGGTAATCCGCTCGCGGTCTTCGCGGATCCGGGCCTGCCGACCGCAACCACGCATCCGGGCTTCAGCGCACTGCTCGTCGGTTCCCCCGACGCCAGCCTCGGCGGCTGGGCGACGATCGGCGACCTGTTCAGCCTGCCGTCGCTGCCGGGGCCGCTCGTGCTTGCCGTGCTCGTTGCACCTGTCGTGCTGCTGGCTCTCGTGGCACCCTTCCTCCCGGGAACGAGGCGAAGTGTGCCCGCAATCGGGATCGCGCTGCTCGGGTTCGCGACGGCCGTGCTGGTGGCCGGGGTCTCGTTCGAGGTCACGGACGCGACATCCGTGTCTGTCTGGCCGGGTGCCGCGCTCAGCCTGATGTGGGCAGGGCTCATCGGCGCGGCTGTCGTCGCACTCGACTTCTTCGGCCGCGCTGTCGTGGTTCCGGCGCTGGTCGTGGTCGTTGCTACGGCTCTTGCAGCCGCTCCGCTCCTTGTTCTGCCCCTGGCTGGCCGATCGAGCGTGGTTGCGAGCTCTGGCACGCTGGTTCCGGCGTTCGTCACCGCGGAGTCGATCACGCGTCCACGCCTCGGGACACTGGTGCTCACTCCGATCGGCGACGGCGGTCTGGCGGCCCAGGTCGAGCGCGGGGCTGGCGAGACGCTGGATGAGCAGTCGACCCTCGCCGCGACATCGAGGAGCAGCGTGCTGAGCGCCAACCAGAAGACCGTCGCTTCGCTGGCCGGCAATCTCGCTTCACGCAGCGGGTTCGATGCGGCCGCGGCGCTCACCGCGCAGAAGGTCGGCTTCGTGCTGCTCGCGCCGGCCGCGTCGGACGGAGCGATGGATGTCCACCAGCGCGCGGCGGACGCGCTCGATGGCAACCGCGCTCTCACACCCGTCGGCGACACCACCCTCGGCCTGCTCTGGCGTTACGGGGGCCTCCCGTCGGCAGGTCTCGCTGCTGCAACGCCCGATCCCGGTCCGCTTCGTCTCGCGGTGCTCGCGGGCCTTGGCATCGTTTTCTTCGTGACCGTCGTCTTCGCGATCCCTACGCGCGGTCGTCGCAGGCGGCGGGCCGTGCAATCGGGAGCATTCGAGCACGCGACCCTCGGGGAGGATGACGATGCCTGACCCAACAGACCAGCCTGACCCAACGGACCAGCCCGTGCCGGACGAGACCGAAAACCTCGACTTCCCCGAGCACCGGGAAGCCGCGGAAGACCGTGCCGCGGAAGACCGTGCCGCGGAAGACCGTGGCGCCGAACTCCACCCTGGCGTCTTCCCGGACGATGAGCAGGATGCCCCGGCGTCCCGCGAGCCGAGAACGCGCGCGGCCGGACTGCGCACCGCCGGGCGGGTTAGCGCTCGCGTCGCGACCGGCATCATCGTGCTCGCCGCCGTTGGAGCAACCGTCGCGGCGGCGGCGCTCATCCCGCTGCCCGGCATCCATCGCTCGGTGTCATCGACGGTTGTCACGCCGATCGCGGCCGCTCAGCAGCTCGTCTGTCCGGGCGGCCTCCTCCGGCTGTCGTCGGAGACCGGCGCAGCAGCCACCAAGCCTTCGGCCCTCGGGCCAGCATCGGTCTCATCGGGTTCATCGGCGGGCAGCGTCAGCCAGAAGGCCTTCTCGGCGTCTGACGCAGGCACGGCGCGTGGATCCGCTGCCCCTCAGCTCCTCAGTGGCGCTGCCTCAGCAACCGCGACCCCTTCGCTCATCTCCGGCGCCCAGAGCCAGTCAGTCTCGACCGATGAGTTCGTCGGACTCGCGTCTGCGGCGTGCTCCCCGGCAACGGGAGACGCTTGGCTGGTCGGTGGCGCCACCTCGACCGGGCGAACCACGCTGGTGCTGCTGTCGAACCCGAGCGATGTCCCGGCGACGGTTGCGCTCCAGGTGTATGGCGAGAATGGCCGCGTGAGCTCCCCAGGCATGGATGGCATCGCCGTAGCATCGCAGGGGCAACGGGTCATCTCGCTCGCAGGCTTTGCCCCGGGTCTCCTCTCACCAGTCGTGCACGTTTCGTCGCGAGGAGGACAGGTGGTTGCCTCGCTCGAACAGTCGACGGTGCGAGGCATCGATCCCGGGGGCGTCGACTTCGTAGGCCCCGAGCCAACCGCCTCTAAGACAGTCGTCATCCCCGGCGTCGTGATCGCGAGCACCGATGCCGTGCAGAACCGGCTCGGCGAAGCGGGCTTCGACGATCTCCAAACCACGCTGCGAATCTTCACCTCCAGCACGAAAGCGGCCTCCGCGCGGGTCAGCGTGATCGACGAGGACGGCAAGCTCGATGGTTCGGCGAGCCAGGTCGACTTGACTCCGGCCGCGGTGACGGATGTTCCCCTGGTGTCACTGGCGAATGGGTCGTACACCGTGATCGTGACGGCCAAGGCGTCCATCGTTGCGAGCGTGCGCGTCTCCACCGCGGGCTCGGCTGCGGTGGCCAACGGCACCGATTTCGCGTGGGCTGGGGCGGCGCCCCTCCTCGTCGCACCCGCAGCGGTTTCGATCGCTCCGGGGCTCGATACGCTGCATCTCGAGAACCCGACGTCGAAGGCTGAGACGGTGACACTGCGCGGAATCGGTGGCTCAGCATCCGGGACGAACGCCTCAGTTGCAGTGCCGGCGGGATCCGCCGCATCGGTCGCCGTACTCGGCGGCTCGAGCTACCGCCTTGGCGGCTACAGAGGGCTGCATGCCTCGGTGTCCGGGTCTGGCGACGGCGCGATCAGCGGCTACGTCGTCTACCCGTCACAACAGGGCTCGACGCCCATCCGCATCTATCACTGAGCAGCCAGCTAGAAATGCCGGAACCGCTCGGGCGCGAGATCCCACGGGTCCTTGCCGAGGAGCTCTGCCACCGCGCGGAACACACAACTCTCGATCATCATCCGCTTGTGGAGCTCGTCGTAGCGGTGCAGCCGGGACATCCGCTCGATCGGCAGGCGGTACAGGATGATGCGGCGCTCCCTGGTGATGACGCGCCAGCGGTCCAGGCCGTTCTCGCCGGTCGCTGACGGCAGCACGGCAACCTCGAAGCGCACGTCGCCGAGCTCATCCGGCCAGAGATCTTTCAGGTACTCGGCGGTTGAGGCCACCGTCATGTCGAAGAGGTCGGTGCGCGAACGAAGCAGCGGCAGGTGGGGGCCGGTGACGGATGCGCGGATGCCCCGGCCATGCCGATCGCGCCAGCCCGGCCGCGCTGACACGGGAGCTGATCGTCGTCGCGGTGTTGCCATACGCCCCATGCTAGACCGGCGTGCCAGAGGCCGCTGTCGGTGGCTCTCGCATATTCTGGACCCATCATGACCGGCCGACCGTGCAGCAAAGTCGCGTGCAGCGACGATGCGGTATCCACTCTCACGTACGTCTATTCGGATTCGATGGCCGTGCTCGGGCCGCTCAGCCAGAAGTTCGAGCCGCACAGCTACGACCTGTGCTCGCGGCATGCCGAGCGGCTGTCCGTGCCGCAGGGCTGGCAGGTCATCCGGCACGAGGTTCTCGGCGGGGCAGCGTAGCGTTACCGGGCAGCGTAGCGTGAGAGGCATGGCACATGACCTCACCCCGTTTGTCACAGCCAACGATGTTCGAGGGCTAGCCGGCAGCGGCCTGACGGCCGAGATCGTCTCCGCGCTGGCTGCGGGGTTCGTCGACGAGATCGGCGCAGCGGGGCAGGATGTCGTGGTCGGCCACGATGCGAGGCAGTCGTCCCCGGAGTTCGCGGCCGCGTTCGCTGCAGGAGCACGGGCGCGCGGCGCCGACGTCGTCTCCATCGGCGTCTGCTCGAGCGATGAGACCTACTACGCCTCCGGCTCGCTGAACGCCCCCGCGGTGATGATCACGGCCAGCCACAATCCTGCCGATTACAACGGCATCAAGTTCAGCCGCGCAGGGGCCGAGGCGATCAGTCTCGACACGGGGCTTGCCAGCATCCGCGACCGTGCGAGCGAATATCTCGACGGCGATGGCGTCATCCAGGTCAGCGAGCCTGGGTCGTTCCGCGAGCTCGAGGTACTGGCGGAGTACGCCGAATTTCTGCGCGGCGCGGTCGACCTGTCGCGCATCCGTCCCCTGCGCATCGTCGTCGACGCCGGCAACGGGATGGCGGGGCTTACCGTCCCGGCCGTGCTGGGCGCCGCGGCGGGCCAGAAGGCGCTCCCGATCGACATCATCCCCCTGTTTTTCGAGCTCGACGGCCGCTTTCCGAATCACGAGCCGAACCCGCTCGACCCGGCCAACCTGGTCGACCTCCAGCAGTCCGTTGTCGAACACGAGGCCGACCTCGGGCTCGCGTTCGACGGCGACGCCGACCGGTGCTTCGTTGTCGACGAACGCGGCAGGCCCATCACACCATCCGCCATCGCCGCGATCGTGGTTGTGCGGGAGATAGCACGTGCCCGCGAGCAAGAGCCGGCGGATGAAATCGTCGTGCTTCACAACCTCCTGACCTCGCGCGCCCTGGCCGAGACGATCGAAGCTGCCGGCGCGGTCGCGATTCGCACGAAGGCCGGGCACTCGCTGATCAAAGACACGATGCGGCAGACCGGTGCGATCTTTGGCGCAGAACACTCTGCCCACTACTACTTCCGCGACTTCTGGGGCGCAGACAACGGGATGCTCGCGGCCATGCACCTGATCGCAGAGTTCGGATTGCAGGCAGACCCGCTCTCCGCGCTCGCCGACCGGTACACGCCGTACCAGGCCAGCGGCGAGATCAATTCGATCGTCGATGACGTCCCGGCGGCCTACGCGCGAATCGTCGACGCGTATGCCTCGATCGGTGAGTTCGACGAACTCGATGGCCTGACCGTCTCATCGACCGAGGGCGACGGTGACTCATTCTGGTGGTTCAACGTTCGGCCATCGAGCACCGAGCAGCTGGTGCGACTGAACGTCGAGGCATCCACGACCAGCGACATGGAACACGTGCGCGACGCCGTGCTCGAGCTCATCCGGGAGTGACGAGCGCGCGCGTCATTGCTCGCTCATAGCGCGCGGTTGCCTGCGGTCCACGCCGCTGAAACCACCCGTTTACCACCGCTCAATACGGTTGCCCGCAATCCCCTTATTGCCTTGCCTGCCGCACCCGGAGTCTCCTATGCGCACTGTCGCCCCTTTCGTCTGCCTCTCACTGACAGCGGCCATTGTCGCCCTCGGCCTCACCATGCCCGAGGCCGCACTAGCGAGCCCCCAGCCGACGACCCAGCAACTCGTGATCGACCAGGTTGGCACTCCCGCAGCCGTGATCAGTGCTGACGCGTCGCCCGTCTCGATCATCACCGTCAACGCCGATGGCAGCCCGTCGACCGTGCCCGCGGTGCCGTTGCCGACGGCCGACAGCGGCAGCACGCACGCCTTTACACTCAGTGGCACGAGCGACGGCCAGGGCAGCCTCAGTCGTTCGACCTCGGGCAACGGCATCGCGCTCGGCGGCTTCGATGAGTCGCCGACGGCAGGCAGCGGCGATCCCAAGGGCACCACAGCGGCGGCGGTGCCCCGAGTCGTCGCGTGGGTCGGTGCGGATGGCGCGGTAGACACCACAACGGTCGTGACGGGCGCGTTCTCGGCCAACAACATCCGTTCTGTCGCAACGACTGACGGCAGCTCGTTTGAGATCGCCGGAAACGACGCCACGACGGGCATCTTCTCAGAAGCCATCGGCGGTTCGACTCCGACACCGATCACGGCGCACGACAAGAACTTCCGCACCACCGGCATCGCGGGCGGCCAGCTGTGGGCGTCGAGCGACGCGACCGCGACCGTCGGCCTCTCGAGCATCGGAACCGGCGTGCCAACCAGTGCACTGGCATCTGCCGTGACGACGACGCCCATCTCGACGGCGACGATCGGAACCACGAGCAGCAAGGGCAAGTTCACGCCGGGCACGCCCGACGGCTTCGTCTTCCTCGACCGGGCGGGCACGGGGGCGCCGGACACCGCGTACGTGATCGTCGAGACGCTCGGCATCTACAAGTTCGGACTGAGTGCGGGAGCGTGGATCGCGGAAGGCAGCATCCCGGGAGACTTCGAGAGCATCACGGGCACCGTGGATGGCGCGGACGCAGACCTCTACGCCCTGTCTCACACCGCAGCCAGCCCCGACCAGAACTCGCTGCTGAAGATCACCGACACAGGGGCCCCTCTCGCAAGCGTTGTCGCCGCAACACCGACGACTGTCGCGACCGCCCCCGCAGGCACGGCCTGGCGCGGAGTCGCTCTTGCGCCGACCGGGTGGGCACCCACGGGCGGATCGGGCGGCGGCCCAGGGACTCCCAATCCGACCGCGCCGACCATCACCGCGGCAGCCGCCGGGCTTCCCCTCGCGCTCGGTGACCCCACGAACCCTAAGCTCGGCTTCACGCTCGCAGACACCGGGGTCGGCACCTCGGGTCTCAGGGTGGCGGTCACCGCGAGCAGCGACGCGACCGTCGCGGGCATCCCGGATACCACCGTGACGGTTGCAGGGGAAACCGCGAGTCTCGCGGTCGTCCCGCGCGGCGTCGGCGAGACCAGCCTGACGCTCACGGCGACGGATTCCGCGGGCAAGACCGGGTCGTCGACCGTGGTCGTGGGGGTCTCCGGCGACCCGACAGCTCTCGACACGGCGCGATACCACGACGGTGCGGCGGACGGATCGAGCGTCATCGACGTCGGCGGCAGTGACATGCTCGTGGCAGACGACGAGGACAGCGTCATCCGGCTGTACAGCGAGGTCTCGAGCGGGGCGCCCATCGCGAGCTGGGACTTCAGCAGCCATTTCGGTGCGGGCAACGAGCTCGACCTCGAGGCGTCGGTGCGCGTCGGCAACACGATCTACTGGTCAGGTTCGATGAGCAACACAAAGAATGCGGTCTACCAGGCGAGCCGCAACGTCTTCTTCGCGACCACCATTACGGGTTCCGGCGATGAGACGCAGCTGGCGTGGGCGGGATCCTACGCCGGCCTCCGAACCGAGCTGATGGCATGGGATCACGCGAACGGCGATGCGCTCGGTCTCTCCGCTGACTGCTCGGAGACCGCGCCGACCCTGCCCGACATCGTCGATGGCTGCAACCTCGAGGGACTCGAGACCGCGCCGGGCGCAACGGGCACCGCATACCTGGGGTTCCGCGCTCCCGTCGTCCAGGGCAAGGCGCTCATCGTGCCGGTGACCAACTACACGAGCCTGATCGGCAGCACTGCCGGATCCGCGCATTTCGGCGACCCGATCCTGCTCGACCTCGGCGGGCGCAGCATCCGCGAGATTCGGCAGGGTGCGAACGGCCAGTACCTGATCACGGCCGGCGCCCCGGATGACAGCACCGTCGAGGGCCTCGGCTGGGCGTTGTACCGCTGGAACGGCGAGGCGGGTTCTGCTCCGGTGGAGCTTGCGACCCTGCCGGGCGAATCCGGAGCGGCGGGCCAGGAAGCCGGCTCGTTCGAGTCGATCGTCACGGTGCCCGACTCGCTCGTCGAAGGCACCAGGGTGCAGCTGATGACCGACAACGGCACGACCGTCTTCTACGGCAACTCCGTGGCAGGCAAGGATGTCTCGCCAACGGCCCTGCAGAAGTCGGTCTCAGAATGGATCACCCTGGGTGCCGTGCCGAACGAACCGGCGAGCGTCTCGACCTCATCCGTGACGGCAGGCGGAACGGTAACGGTCGCAGGCTCCGGATTCACCCGGGGGGAGCAGGTCTCGGTCGTTCTCCACTCGACGCCCGTGAACCTGACGACGGTGACGGCGGACGTCAGCGGCGCGGTATCGGCGACGGTCACCATCCCGAACGCGACGACAGCGGGCGCCCACACGCTGATCCTGACGGGGCTTCGATCCGGGGTCGTCGCGACGGCCGGAATCACGGTGACGGCCGCTTCCGTGAGCACGTCGTCTGACCCGATCCTCGCGTTCACGGGATCCGACCCTGATGTGCCGTTGACCATTGCGCTGCTGCTCCTTGTCGCGGGGCTCGGATTCGTGGCGTGGCGTCGGGCGGCGCGTCGGGGTTTCGACAAGCTCAACCAGCAATAGCAGCGGGGCCAGCACTGGGCCGAGGTCAACCCTCAGTCGCGCGACCCCAGCGCCTGCAACAATGGAGTCATGCCTACAGCAACCTCACTGGACTTCCGCGTCGCTAACCTGCACCTGGCGGAGGCGGGTCGTCACCAGATCCGGCTCGCCGAGAACGAGATGCCTGGCCTCATGGCGCTCCGTTCCGAGTTCGGGGAATCGAAGCCGCTCGCGGGTGCGCGCATCGCGGGCTCGCTGCACATGACCGTGCAGACTGCCGTGCTGATCGAGACGCTCATTGCGCTCGGCGCACAGGTTCGCTGGGCAAGCTGCAACATCTTCTCGACGCAGGATGAGGCTGCCGCGGCGATCGCGGTCGGCCCGACGGGCACACCGGAGGCGCCGGCCGGCGTCCCCGTCTTCGCCTGGAAGGGCGAGAGCCTCGAGGAATACTGGTGGTGCGCGGAGCAGATCTTCGACTGGAGCGCAGAGGGTGCAGCAGGCCCCAACCTCATCCTCGACGACGGGGGAGACGCGACCCTCCTTGTGCACCGTGGGCGCGAGTTCGAGCAGGCCGGTGCTGTCCCTGACACTGCGCCGGATGCGAGCCACGAGTATGGCGTCATCCTCGATGTCCTGCGGCGCTCGCTCGCGGCGAGCCCAGACCGCTGGACCCGCATCGCGGACGGCCTTCTCGGCGTAACTGAGGAAACGACGACGGGCGTTCACCGCCTCTACGAGCTGGCCCGCACGGGCGAGCTGCTGTTTCCGGCCATCAACGTGAACGACTCTGTGACGAAGTCGAAGTTCGACAACAAGTACGGCATCCGCCACTCGCTACCGGACGGCCTCAACCGCGCCACCGATGTGCTCATCGGCGGCAAGACGGTCTTCGTCTGCGGCTACGGCGATGTGGGCAAGGGCGCAGCAGAAGCCCTGCGCGGCCAGGGCGCTCGCGTCATCGTGAGCGAGGTCGACCCGATCTGCGCACTGCAGGCGGCCATGGACGGCTTCCAGGTCACGACCCTCGAGAGCGTGATCGGGGATGTCGACATCATCGTCACCGGCACGGGCAATGAGAACGTCGTGACCGTAAATCATCTGCTCGGCCTCAAGCACCTCGCGATCGTCGCCAACGTCGGCCATTTCGACAACGAGATCGACATGGCCTCGCTCGAGCGGCTTCCCGGGGTTGAGAAGGTCGAGATCAAGCCGCAGGTTCACGAGTGGCGGCTGCCGACCGGACGCAGCGTGCTCATCCTCTCCGAGGGGCGTCTCATGAACCTCGGTAACGCGACCGGGCATCCCTCGTTCGTCATGAGCAACTCGTTCACCAACCAGGTGCTCGCGCAGATTGAGCTCTACGTGAACCGCGAGGAGTACCCGATCGGCGTCTACGTGCTTCCGAAGCACCTCGACGAGAAGGTCGCCCGACTGCATCTCGACGCGCTCGGCGTCGTCCTGACGGAGCTCTCGCCCGCGCAGGCCGCGTATATCGGCGTTCCGGTCGATGGGCCGTACAAGGTCGACGCGTACCGGTACTAGAACCGGCGGCGGTTTCTGGCCGGCGCGGCTCCTCGCGGCTCAGCCCCGGTCGGGGAAGTCGTGCGGCAGACCGGTCAGGGCCGCGTTCACGTGACCAAGCCGTTCGTTCTCGAGCGTCAGGGCGGCGAATTCGCGCTCGCGCCTGATGGCGATGACCGCGGCGATGAAGAGCTCAGCGTCGATCTGCGGAAGCGGTGACACCCAGGCGGATGCCTCGCCGGCCAGCTGCCTGCCGAGTTGCTCGCGCGCGGCGGGGGAGAGCTGCGGCGCCTGGCGCAGGAACTGGGTCATGCGATAGGCGAGTCGCACGGGGATACGGGCGACGTCAGCCGTGCGCGCCCACGGCATCAGGTCGACGGGCACGGTGAAGACGAGAGTCGTCGTCGCCGCAACGCGCTCGTACTGGCTGTACGTGCCAGCAAGCAGGTCGCCGATCCGTTTCGATCGTGTCCCGAACAGGCCGACGAGAGCAGCAGCGCCGCCGAGCGTAAGGAAGATCTCGAATACCGCGAGGAGCGAGCGGATGAACGCGTGCCGGAATCCGATCGCGCCGCCATCGTCTCGAACGATCCTCGCCCCGACCGCGAGGCGCCCGAGCGATTTACCCTTCGAGAGGAGCTCGACAACGAGCGGCACGACGATGAACATGACGACCTCGGTCGCGGTGATGACCGCGCCAAGGGCGTCAGAATCGACGCTCTCCGGATCGTTTGCCGCCGCCAGCCCGTACAGGAGCGAGACGAGCAAAAGCGCGCCGATCCCTCCCGCGACATAGACGAGGAAGTCGATCGCGGCCCCGGCACCCGCCAGTACGAAGGATGTCGGCCGAAGGTCCAGGCCGACGGCCTCGCCGGTCATCACCTGCGACTCGTCGTCGTCATGCACGAGTGCGTCCGTCGCTGCGCCCTGGGCCATGCGATCATTTAAGCAGATGGACCTCGACGCCTTTACCGCCGCTCGCCGCGAAGACTGGAAGCGCCTTGCCCAGTTGGCAGGCAAGAGTCGGTACACGGGTGCCGAGGCAGACGAACTGATCGACCGCTACCAGTCCGGTGCGCGCGATCTGTCGACCATCCGGACGAGTGTCGGCGTCTCGACCCAGGGCGACGCGCTTTCGTTGTCGCTGAGCCGAGCGCGGCTGCGTTTCACGGGGGCGCGGTCGAACGTGCTCGAGCAGCTGCCTGCCCTGTTTCTGTACCAGCTGCCCGCCGCGCTGTTCCGCATCAGGTGGTTCACCCTGGCGCTCGTCGGCGTCGCTGCCATCATCGCGGTCGTCGTCGGTCTCTGGCTGAACGCGAATCCGCAGCTGCTCCTCCATCTGGGGACCCCGGCGGAGCTCCGCATGTACGCCCAGCAGTCGTTTGTCGGCTATTACTCGGCGCATCCAGACCCGGCGTTCGCCGGGCAGGTCTGGACGAACAACGCCCTGATCGCCGCCGAGTCCATCGCCTTCGGCATCACAGGAATCGTGCCGATCGGCGTGCTCGTGTCGAATTCCGTATCCCTTGGCCAGGCCGGCGCGATCATGAACCAGTACGGCAGGCTCGATCACTTCTTCCTCTATATCGCGCCGCACGGCCAGCTGGAGCTGTACAGCATCTTTACCGCGGCAGCCGCGGGGTTCATGCTGTTCTGGGCGCTCGTCGCGCCCGGTGGTCGCACGCGGGTGCAGGCTCTCGCGGAGGAGGGCAGGGCGCTGTTCACGATCGTGATCGGCCTGATCATCTCGCTCGCGGTAAGTGGCACCATCGAGGGGTACGTGACCCGCCAGCCCTGGCCGTGGCCGATCAAGATCGGCATCGGCACGGTGGCGCTGATTGGATTCCTGCTCTACCAGTGGGTCGTCGGTCGTCGAGCCGTTCGCCACGGCCAGACGGGCGACCTCGACGAATTCGAGGCGGGCGCCCGCGTCATCTCCGCGGCGTAGGAGCTACTGCTCGCGCTCCAGCCTGCTTCGCTCAGGATGCTCGGCGAACATCAACGAGATGGGCTCGCCGTCCGGATCAGCCGGGCGGTCCTTGTACTCCTCGAACAGCGAGGCGAAGCGCTCGAGCATCTCGTCCCGCGTGCTGGCGTTGAACTTGACCCCGAGGCGTGTCACCTGGAGGTCTTCGGCTGGCAGCCCTTCGATCTCGTCGAGGAAGGTCTGCACGAGGATCCGGCTGCCACCCGGCATCTCGGTTCCCCAGCTCATCCGGGTCGCCAGGTAGGGAACCTCGCGCGCGCCGCGAACGCCCCGCCGAGGCTCGCCCGCCGCGAGGAAGCCGGTCGATACGAGGGCGCGCACGTGATGCAGGAGGGTCCCGGGATTCACGCCGAGTTCATCGGCGAGCTCCTTGTTGGTGCGGGCTTCGTGCAGGCATAACCGAAGGATGCGCATCCGCAGTGGGGAGGCGAGGGCCCGCGACCGACGCTGGCTCTCGGCGTCGTGGTGCGCGCCATCCTGCCCGGTCATTCCCCAATCGTAGGCGGGTTAGCCATAAGTGATTGACATTTCCCAATCGGGTGACAGGATGAGCGGATGACCACCGTAGAATCTGTGCGCCGCAAT
>DASYEE010000196.1:0-18683 GCA_036499165.1 Galbitalea sp.
CGACGCGGTCGAAATGGTTCTCGAGCGCGTTCTTGTTGCGCCCGGTAATCATCAGAATGTCGGTGAGCCCCGAGCCGACTGCCTCCTCGACCACATACTGGATCGCGGGCTTGTCGACGACCGGCAGCATCTCCTTCGGCATCGCCTTCGTAGCGGGCAAAAATCGGGTGCCTAGTCCGGCCGCGGGAATGACGGCTTTGGTGATCGGGGGAGCCATACAGACAGGGTATCGGCCAAGTGCTCCTAGAATTGCAGGATGACCGACGACGTCAGTCACCAAAAACGTGCCCTGAGGGCAGAGCTCCGTGAGCGCAGGCGCACGATGACCGCCACAGAGCGTGAATCGAACGCCACTGCGCTGACCCGAAACCTCGAGGCGCTCACCACAGAACTCGGCGTGGACTACATCGCCGCGTATCTGTCGACGCCCTACGAGCCGGGCACGCGCGAGTTCCTCAGCTGGGCGTGCCGGAACGGGATCCGGGTCATCCTGCCTGTCTCGCGCGACGACGGCTTGCTCGACTGGGCACCATACGACGCCTCGGATGAAACCGAAGACTTCGCGGGGATGCCCGCGCCAACGACCGAGGTGCTGAACCCGATGGCGATCGACAACGTCGGCCTGATCCTGGTTCCTGCTGCCACCGTCGACCGCACCGGGATGCGCATGGGCTGGGGCCAGGGCTACTTCGACAAGACGCTCGGCAGTATGCAGAAGTGCCCGCCCGTCTATGCTGTGATCTTTGACAACGAACTCGTGGATGTCGTGCCGAGCGAGGTACACGACAAGCGAGTTGACGGTGTCGTGATGCCCGCCGGCGTCGTGAAATTCGCGTAAGGACAGTAGTGCCCACCTATTCCTACAAGTGCACTGAGTGCGGAACGGCCTTCGATATCCAGCAGGCGTTCACGGATGATTCCCTGACGGAATGCCCCAACTGCGGCGGCAAACTGCGGAAGGTCTTCAGCGCGGTGGGCGTGACCTTCAACGGCTCGGGGTTCTATCGCAACGACTCACGGGCCGGGCAGAAGTCGGGATCGGGGTCAGCTGCGTCGCCGTCATCCGGTGACTCGTCATCGTCGTCTGCTGCCCCGAAGAGTGACAGCAAGCCGTCTGCTCCGACAGAATCTAAGAAGGCAGCCTCACCCACGAAGGCTGCCAGCTAGCTCGCGTCGCCCCCCGACGCGAGCAGACGGGAGGCACCATGCTCAAGGGTTTCAGGGAATTCATCCTTCGCGGTAACGTCATCGACCTCGCCGTTGCGGTCGTGATCGGTGCCGCGTTCAGTGCCATCGTCGGGGTGCTCGTGACCGCGGTGTTCAATCCGCTCATCGGCGCTCTGTTCAACGCAACATCTCTGGCGACGGCCCTCCCCGTTTCCATTCCGGCGGTCGGCAATGGCACGCCGGCGACAATCCACTTCGGTGCCGTCATTGCTGCGGTGATCAACTTCATCCTCGTAGCCGTCGTGGTGTACTTCGCGCTGGTGGTGCCGATCAACTTCATCAAGAAGCGCGCGTTCCAGCGGAAGGAATCCGGAGAAGCGGCAGTCGACGCCGACACCCCGCCGACCGAACTCGAACTGCTCACCGACATCCGAGACCTGCTCGCGTCGAGCCAGGCCACCCGCAGCGGCTCAGAGCCTCCCGTCGACCACGGTCGCCACACGGAGGCTCCCGCCGCAGGCTGAGTAGTTCGCGGTGCTGGGCCGGGTTACTTCCGCTGGTCGAGTAGTTCGCGGCGCTGGGCCGGGTTACTTCCGCTGGTCGAGTAGCCGCGCGAAGCCGGCGCTATCGAGACCAAGGTCACTTCGTCGGTGTCGTCTCGATAACGCGGGCTCGTTCCTCGCGCCACTACTCGACCAACGAAGTGGTGGGCAATCAGTAGTGGGGCGGCTTTTCCGCGCGCAGGCGCGCATCGTTCTCGGTGAGTTCGTGGCGCTCGGGCTCCGGCGCGGGGCTCGGGTCGCTGCCCTCGGGCGGCTCCGTGCGCACGCGACGCGAGCGGCGTCGCGGTGCGGGCGGGGTGGACGTCGCCTCAGCCATCCGGTCAGCCCCGGATGATCTGGATCGGCTCCGTATTCGGGGTCGCCGTTTCCGCACCAAGAAGCCGCACGACCTTGCCAGCCACCGCATCCGGGTCGCTGAACAGCTCGAACGAGTGCACGCGCAGGTAATGCCAGCCGAGCCGACGCAGCAGCTCAGGCCGAAGTCGCAGCGACTCGCGCAGGCTCGACCGCATGAGCACGGCGTCCGTCTCGATGGTCACACACATGCCGCCATGGGATGCGACGAGTCCGAGCTTGCCGCGGTGGCCGAGTGCGACGCGGAGTCCGCGGCCCTGAAGCCTGCGTGCGAGGTCGACGAGCATGGGGTCAGAGTCGTCAGGCAGCGGTACCTCTGTCGCCCGCGCACCGATCTCGCCGAGGATCTCGGCCAGCGCGACGGCTCCGTACTGCATCCTGCCGTCTTCGATGTCTTCCGGCTCGAAGCAGCTGACGATCACCATCGACCGCCTCGCGCGCGTCATCGCGACCGCGAGCAGGCGGTCGCCGCCCGGCTCGCCGAGGGCGCCGAAGTTCGAGAGCACCCTGCCGTGCGGGGTGCGACCGAAACCGATCGAGAAGATGACCCTGTCGCGGCTCTGCGCGACAGCGCGCTCGATCGTCGAAACGGTGAATGGTTCTGCGCGATCGCCGACGATGAAGTCGGTGAGCTCCGAGTTGCCGGCAAGCGACTCCAGCACGGCCTGCTGCACCCGCACCGCATGGCGTTCGCTCGCGGTAATAACCATGAGCGATTCCTTCGGACGGGATGCCGCGTGCTCGAGCACCAGCTTCACGACGTGCTCGACCTCTGCGTCGACACTCTCGACCGCACCGGAGTCGCCGTCCGGCATCCCCGTTCCGTTCGCGATGTAGTCGAGCGAGATGCTGCCGTGCCCGAGGAAGCTGCCTGCCCACGGCAAAGACTCGATGCGGCCGCCGTAGAAGCGGCGATTCACGAGCTCCGCCAGGTCCTCGCCGCCAGCGCGGTAGCTTCGCGTCAGCGAGAGCGTGGTCAACAACCCGCCGAGCTGTGACAGCGCCGATCGATCGTGGAGGTCGTCCGGGTCGTCCGCGCTTGCGGCGAGTGCCGCAAAGACCGCTGGTTCGTACTCGTCATCATCCGGGTCGTCGATGCCGGTCTCGAATGCCGCCGGGCTCTGCGTGACCGGATCGCCAAACGCCACGACCTGGCGCGCACGGCGGATCGCTCCGACGTTCTCTGCGAGGGTCGTCGCCCCCGCGTCCACCAGGATGACCGTGTCGAACACCATCGTGTCGACGATCTCGTTGACCTCGTATGGCGATGCCAGCCAGACCGGCGCAACCGTGCGCGACAGGTGCGGAGCGGTCGTCTGCAGGTCGAAGGCTGTGATGGCAGCACGCCGCAGCAGCTTCTTCAGCAGCTCGGCCTCATCCGGCCAGTCGACCAGCCCGATCTTCCAGTTCTCGGCCAGCTGCCAGCCGAGAAGCTGCGCACTCCCGGCCGCGTGCGCCTCGTCGACCAGCCGGAAGTCGGCCTCGAGCCGGTCGAGCACGGGTGTGTTCGCGCCGAGCAGCGCCCGATCGGCCTCAAGCAGGGATTCAAGCGCAGACTGCCACCAGGCCAGCTCGAGTTCTGCTTCGACCTGGTCTTCTGGCACATGCCGCGATGCGAGATCCGCGATGAGCGGGTCGAGCTGCAGGTCGCGCAGGGTGATCATGAGCGCCGAGCGCTCCTGCAGGTTGTTCAGCACGTCGGACTCTGCCGCGAGCGCAGCGATCTTCTCGATCAGGATGCCGAGCGGCAGGTAGTTCAGCTGGGTGTCGCGGGAGGTGAAGCCGAGCGGCCCGTTCAACAGGTCGAGGTCGTTCACGACCTCCTCGAACGATGCCTGGACGTCGGCGATCCCGACGGGAACCTCCGGCGGTACGCCCTCCTGCACGAAGCGCTGCCAGAGGATGCGCTGCTGCTGGATTCGCACCAGGGATTCATGCAGGTCGAAGACGTGCACTCCCGGCCGGATGTACTCCTTCGCCAGTTTCTTCAGGCGTCGACGGTTGGCGCCGGACATGTCGGAGCCCTGCGAGCGCGGAGCCGTCGCCACGATGAGTTCGCTCAGCGAGCGGTCGAAGACCACGGGCAGGAACTTGTCGAGGGTGTCGCGGAGGTCGACAAGCAGGCGAAGGTAGATGCCCAGCTCGACGATGTTCTCGAACGGTCGCATGTAGGTGTTGCGGATCAGGTCCTGGGCGCGGGCGAGCAGGCGCGGAAGCGACTCCTCGTGCAGGCGGATCGCGGTCGCGTGCGCGAGCGCCGCCGCAGTGCCGTCCGCGAACTGGGCTCCGTACCATGGCGAGTCGCCTGGGCCGTACCTGAATTCGCCCAACGCTGCGGCCGTGACCATGGTCTCGGATGCCCGGTGGCGGTCTGCGGCAAGCGCCTCGACCGTGGAGCGCACGAGGCGGGCCGTCGTCGACGGGGATGTCGGCAGGAGGGCGAGCCTGCTCAACTCCGTGACGCAATCCAGCACACTGATGCCGAGCACGGCATCCGGCTTGGTGAGCGCTCCACGGTAGTCGAGCAGTACCTTGCGGAGGCGAATGAGAGCGTCATCGACCTCGGCGACCTGGGGCTTCCGCGACTTCTCGATGCGGGAGATCGACCGAACGACATCCCTCCGGAGAGTGGATGGCGCGACTGCGAGGCCGTTCAGCCCGACATCGCCGAGTCGCTGGTTGATGCCCTGCAGGGTCATCCTTCGAGCACTGACAACGAGGACGCGCTTGTTCTGCCCGACGAGACTCCCGATGGCGTTGACGATCGTCTGCGTTCCGCCGGTGCCGGGCAGCGTCTTCACGACGAGCGAGTTTCCCGCAGCAATCTGCGCGATCACGTTCTCCTGCTCGGCATCCGCATCGAGCAGGAGGTTGTCCGTCTGCGGCGGGCGCGAATCTGACGACTCAGCCGACACCGGCGAATAGCCCTCTTCCACCGTCCACTTGGCGGTCGGGTTGCCGCCGAGCGCGTCGAGCACAGGATGCTCGAGGTGCTCAGCGTCTGCCAGCAGTGCACTCGCGACCTCGACGAACGACGACACGATCAGTCGCGGCTGCACATTGAACCAGTCGAGGTGCGAGGTGAGACCACGGAGGCGATCGATGACCGAGTTGGGTTTGAACGCGCCATCCTCGTCGGTGAGGGCGACGAAGGCGCGCGCATCGAGATCGAGTTGGAACTGCGCGCGAAGCGTGCGGTGGAGTTCTGGGTTCAGGAAGGCGTCGCCGCGCAGCTTCAGCTCGAAGTCGCGGCCGGCACGACGGATGGCGAGCGGACGCAGCAGGAGCGGCGCCCGGTAGCTGAGTTCCTCGTGTCGCCACTCGACCACGCCGATGCCGAGGTGCACGCTGTCGATGCCGCGACCGGTCGAGAGTTCGAGCCCCTTGGCCGCAATCGCACCGGCCGCGATCTTTGCGGCGCGGAGCGCTACCTCGTCGCGGATCAGGTTCGACAGCAGCGTCGTCTTGCCCGTGATGAACTGCGCAAGACCGCCCGGATGCGTCGCGGACAGCTCGATACGCGTGCGCGGTGTGTCAACAAAGTGCAACAGCGGCGATCGGCCGCCGACGGCTGCCAGCTCGGCACGCCAGCTCGCCCAGCTCGGTTCGGCCACGTTTCCCGCCTCAAATGTCGGATCCCCGAGGTTCAGCGCGTGGGGCGCCGTCACCTGCTGGGGCGCGTGGGCATGTTCGTCCACGTACGTCTCATCGCTATGGTTGCCGGCACGCCACACAGGGCCACCTTAAAGCCGAAACTCCCCGTTTTCGGGGAGTTCAGGCGGGTTTCGCTGTATTGCCTACGGAGGCGGGTACAGGAAGCGCCCGACGGTATCAATAGGAATCGTGCGCATTGCGTATGCACGACTCGACGTGCCGTTGTACTCCTCGATCACGACATTGCTGCCGCTGATCGAATTGACGTAGGCGACGTGGTTTCCCACAAACCAGGCGACAGCACCGACCACAGGAGTCGCGCTCGTCTTCCAGCCATGGGACTCCCATGCGGCCTTCCACGCCGAAGCGTCTCCGCCGTTGGGGGTGAGGCTCGACCATGTCCACTTCCACGGCGCGGCTGTGACGCCCGCGTCGCGGTTGAGGCGCCATGCGACGAAGTCGACGCACTGGCGGTAGTAGTAGTTGAGCGGCGAAAGGCCGTAGCCTGCCGTGCGCCACGGGTAGTCATCGCCGGGGGCTCGCTTGCCGGGGTACGAAGCGAGACCAGCCGAAGTGACCAGCGCCGCCGCGTTGACCTGCTCGGCCTTCAGCTGCGCCTCTGTCGTTGCACTGAGCTTGTCGCGCTGCACCGTCTGCGACTCGATGGTCGCGCTTGCCGCGAAGTTCTGCTTGCCGTGCGTGCTGGTGGCCGAGGTCGCAGCCGTCTCGCCCGAATTAGGGAGCGCCGCGAACGCGGGGAGAGCGATACCGGCGACAACGCCCGAGATAACGAGGAGAACGAGGGTCGCGAGGACCGGGTTCTGGCGCTTGCCAGACTTGCGAGGCGCGGTGGCTGCCGCGCGAGGCGTTACCGCCAGTCGACGGGCGAGCTTGCGGTCGCGGTACGACAGCCGACCGCTACGGGCCTTCTTCGACGGGTGCGTCGCAGGCGAGGCCGTTGACGACGCAACGACACTCGTCGGCCGCTTGGCGACCGATTTTTTGGTCGTAGCGGACATCCTGGCGGCGTCACGAACTTCGCGACGAGACGAAAACTGAGGGGTGGCCGGCACTAGTGGTGCGGGTGCTGGCTGGTTCGCGTCATGGTTTGCGAGGAGTTCGGCCAAGGGATCTGGCGTCAGCTCTTCGGACACAGGCGTGTACCTCCGGGCATCTAAGAACCGGGTGCTTGCGGGCAATTTCCCACGCGGAAGCGGATCCGGGTCTTTATCGAGGGTACGGCAACTAATCCGATCTGTCACTGTCAGGATACGAATTGGTAACGAAACGCCCCGCCAGACGGGGGTTAATGCCCCCGAATCGAGGCTGCGGCGATGGATCTCGTCGCGGGACTGTGGCATGGAGCCCCGCAGGTCAAGCCCCGGCAAGAAACTAGCTATTTGATAGGCAATCAATAGGATTGCGATCAAGAGTGAAAGGTATGGCCGTGCCCGCAGCAGACGCGACCGACAGGGTTCTTGGTGGCCGTTACTGGCTTGAGGCCGTATTAGGCGATGGTGGCATGGCCACCGTGTACCGGGCCCGCGACGAGGTGCTCGGTCGAACCGTCGCCGTGAAGCTGTTCCACCATCCCAACGCGGGCGACGCGTCGCGCCAGGAGACCGAACTCACGGTCCTCGCCGGCCTGAATCACCACGGCCTCGTGAACCTGCTGGATGCCGGGGTCGACACCGACGCGGACAACCAGTCCCGGCGTTACCTGGTGATGGCATTCATCGCGGGCAGCGACCTGCAGGCACGTCTCGCGCATGGGCCGATCCAGCCACGGCACATCGCCGAGATCGGCTACGACGTCTCAGAGGCGCTCGACTACATTCACTCGAACCACATCATCCACCGCGACATCAAGCCGTCGAACATCCTGCTCGTCGACTACGGCGACGACGCACCGCGAGCGCGGGCCAAACTCACCGACTTCGGTATCGCGCTCGCCGACGACGTCGAACGACTGACGCGGGAGGGCGCCACCACCGGGACGGCCGCCTACCTCAGCCCGGAGCAGGCCGCGGGAGCCAAGGTCGGCCGAGCGAGCGATGTCTACTCCCTCGGACTAGTGCTGCTCGAGTGCTTCACCCGACACGTCGAATACCCCGGCACGATCGTCGAGTCGGCGGTCGCACGGCTGTCGCGCGATCCCGTCATTCCGACCGACCTGCCGGACCACTGGCGCACGCTGCTGGCCGCCATGACCGCGAGGAAGCCGAGCGAGCGGCCATCCAGGCGCGAGCTCGTTGCTGCCTTGCGCCAAAACGTCATCGCCGAGACATCCAGGCACAAGGATGCCTCGCCGTTCGTGACCACGTCGGAGGAGTTCGACACGCTCCGCTCCGCCTACATGGACACGTTCCCGGACGAGGCGCTCGATCGCGTGACCGCACTGGCCGCGCGACTGTTCGGCGCATCCATCTCCGTTGCCAGTGTCGTCGACGACGACCGCACCTGGCTGAAATCCCACTTCGGTGCCGACGTTGCCGAGCTGGTCGGGCACTTCGACCTGGCAGCGAACACCACGGTGATGGATGCTCCGCTCATCATCGAAGACACGCTGGAGAACGAGCGAACCCTCGCGCACCCTCTCGTCACCGGCGGTCTCCAGCTTCGCTTCTTCGCGGGCGTTCCGCTCATTGCCCAGGACGGTCGGGCGATTGGAACTCTCGCGGTGCTCGACACGAAGCCACACACGGTGACGGAGACCGAGGTCGCAAACCTGCAGGACCTGGCCGCCCTGATCATGGGCCAGCTCGATCTGCGACGCGAGACTCGTCGGGTGACGAGCGAGATCACGAGCACGCTGCCCGGCGCGGTGAGCCAGACCGGCGAGCACTCGTCTCTGGTCGAGTGAGGCCCGGTGCCCTCGGCCGCTAGTTAGCCTGCCAGGTCGGCGTGGGCGTCGAGGAACGCGTACAGCTCCTGGTCGTCGACACCCGGGAAGGTGCCGCTCGGCAGTGGCGAGAGGATGTGCGCGTGCAGCTTCGCGCTAGTCCACGCCTTGCCCTGCCAGCGCTCGGTTAGATCGTTCGACGGCGACTTGCAGCAGCTGAGATCCGGGCAACGCGAGGTCTTGCGGTTGTCTGTTTCGCGGCCACGGAACCACTTCGCGTGGGCGAACGGCACTCCGATCGAGATCGAGAATTCGTCGCCCGTGCCCGTGCCCGTCTGCGTTGAGTCCCAGAACGTGCCCTCCGGTGTATCCGTGTACTGGTAGAACTCGGTCGTTCGGTTGGTGCGGTCGAACGCTTCGCGGGCACTCCAGTGCCTGCAGACCAGCTGGCCCTCGGTCGAGCCGGTGACATCCACCGGCAGGCGTAGCCCGTCGTTCTCGTACGCCTTCGAGACGGCTCCGTCGTCGCCGACGCGCAGGAAGTGCACTGTGAGGTCGAGATGCGCCGTTGCGAGGTTAGTGAACCGCAGCGCTGCCGCCTCGTGCGTGACTCCGAAGGCGTCGCGGTAGTCCTCCACGGCGATGTTCCGGTCGGCTTTCGCCTTCGAGAGGAAGTCGACCGACTGCTTTAGCGGCATGAGCGCTGCCGTCGCGAAGTAGTTGATCTCGAGCCGCTGCTGCAAGAACTCTGCGTAGCTCCGCGGCTTGTGATGGCCGAGAAGCCGGTGGGCCATCGCCTGCAGCGCCATCGACCGGATGCCGTGGCCACCCGGGATCGACGCCGGCGGCAGGTAGATCCGTCCGTTCTCGAGATCGGTGACCGATCGGGCGGAGTGCGGCAGGTCTGGCACGTGCACCAACTCGAACCCCAGTTGCTCTGCCATCCGCGAGACGGAGCGGTGAGTGAGGGCGCCGGTCGTGTGGCCGACCTTGGTCACGAGCTCCTGCGCGATCGCGTCGATGGCCGGCAGGTTGTTGTTCTTGGTGCGCATCAGTTGACGCAGCTCCGTGTTGGCGCGGCGGGCCTCCTCCGGCGTCGCGATGGCTTCCCGCGCGCGTTTCGCCAGCTCGGCGTGCAGACCGACGATGACCCGCAGGGTGTCGTCGGACATCCCCCTGCTTACCCTGATGCCGGGCAGCCCGAGTGACGAGTACAGCGGGCCCTTCTGGAGTCGGTCGAGCTCGATCTCGAGCGCGGCACGTGCGGTCGGGGGCTCCTCGGAGAGCAGGTCGCCGACCTGGATGTCGAGGGTCTCCGCGATGCGGGTGAGGAGCGACAGCCTCGGCTCCCGCTTGCCGTTCTCCATGAGCGACAGCTGGCTGCCCGCGATACCAACCGCGGAACCGAGGTCATCCAGGGTCTTGCCGCGTTCGAGGCGAAAGTGCCGGATTCGTTGGCCGAGGGTGTGCAGGTCGCTCATGCTCTAAGAATAGGGAAAGAATCGGTGTTCTTTCTACAGAATTTCTCCAGCGCTGTCGATATTTGGGCGCACAGTGGAAGAAATCAGCGAAATGGAGTCACCGATGACCCTCACACTCTCTCCGCATGACGCCTCTGTGGGAACGGGCGCGCCGGACGGCGCGGACCCCCGTGTCGTGGACTGGGTCGAGAAGATCGCCAGGCTCACCGAACCCCACGAGATCCTCTGGTGCGACGGCAGCGCGGCCGAGTTCGACCGTCTCACGCGCCTGATGGTCGACGCCGGCACCCTCATTCGCCTGAATGCGGAGTACCGCCCGTACAGCTTCCTGGCCCGCAGCGACCCGAGAGACGTCGCACGAGTTGAGGAGCGCACGTTCATCTGCAGTGAGGATGAGGCCGATGCCGGCCCTACCAACAACTGGCAGGACCCGAGCGAGATGCGCGAGACGCTCGACGGACTCTTCAACGGGAGCATGCGCGGACGCACGATGTATGTCGTGCCGTTCTCGATGGGTCCGATCGGTTCCCCGTACTCGAAGCTCGGGGTACAGGTCACGGACTCCCCCTACGTCGTCGCGAACCTGCGCATCATGACCAGGATGGGCACGGTCGCGCTGGAGCGCATCGCCCGCGCTAACGAGTGGCTGGCGGGCGTCCACAGCGTCGGCGCGCCCCTCGCACCCGGCCAGCAGGATGTCGCATGGCCGTGTAACGACACCAAGTACATCAGTCACTTCCCGGAGTCTCGCGAGGTCTGGTCGTACGGCTCCGCCTATGGCGGCAATGCGATCCTGGCGAAGAAGTCGTTCGCGCTTCGGATCGCTTCTGTGATGGCGCGTGACGAGGGCTGGCTGGCCGAGCACATGCTGATCCTCAAGGTCACGAACCCTCGCGGTCGCGTCATGCACGTGGCCGCGGCGTTCCCGAGCGCCTGCGGCAAGACGAACTTCGCGATGATGACCCCGACGATCCCCGGCTGGGAGGTTGAGACGATCGGCGACGACATCGCCTGGCTCCGCCAGGGACCGGATGGCAGGCTTCGCGCCATCAACCCGGAGGCTGGCTTCTTCGGAGTTGCGCCCGGCACCGGTTACTCGACCAACGCGAACGCGGTCGACACGCTGTGGGGCAATTCGATCTTCACGAACGTCGCGCTCCGCGACGACGGTGACGTGTGGTGGGAGGGGCTGACCGACCACATCCCAGACCACCTGATCGACTGGAAGGGCCAGGACTGGACTTCCCGGTCTGCCGAGAAGGCCGCGCATCCCAACTCCCGCTTCACTGTTGCCGCAGCCCAGTGTCCGTCTATTGCGGAGGAGTGGCAGCATCCGGACGGCGTCGTCATCGACGCAATAATCTTCGGCGGCCGCCGAGCAACGAACGTGCCCTTGGTGGTAGAGGCGCGCGACTGGGACCACGGCGTCTTCCTGGGCGCCACGATCTCATCCGAGCAAACGGCGGCCGCCGAGGGCACACCCGGCGAGCTGCGCCGCGACCCGTTCGCCATGCTGCCGTTCTGCGGCTACAACATGGCCGACTACTGGTCGCACTGGCTCGACTTCGGCGCTGCGCTTCGCCGCACCGGCACCGTGCCGCGGATCTTCCAGGTCAACTGGTTCCGCAAGGATGCAGACGGCTCGTTCCTGTGGCCCGGTTTCGGTGACAACGCCCGCGTGCTCGAATGGATGCTGGAGCGTGTGGATGGCCAGGTCGGCGCGAAGGAAAGCCCGCTCGGCCACATCCCATCGTCTCTCAACCTCGAAGGCCTTGACCTGCCGGACGACCACTGGGACAAGCTCTTCGCGATCGACCGCGATGCGCTCCTGGCCGAGGCGGATGGCACGGAAGGGTACTTCCGCGCGTTCGGCGACCGCCTGCCCGGCGCGATGCTGGGCCAGCTGGAGACGCTCCGCGACAGGTTGAAGCACATCTAGCGCGCGGCTTGGCACCCCGCCGCCTGCCACTCCACCCCTGCCAGTTCAGCCTGCCACGTGACCTAAAGTCGGTGCTGCGGGCGGCACGCCGTGCAATGAGCACTGATCACGCGGCGTGGCGCGCAAAGTACCGACTTTGCGGTGGGGTTTTAGCGCTCGTCGTCCAAGTCGGCGTCGTCGTCTTCGTCCTGGAGGTCGGCGAGCAGCCAGTCCTCCGTGTCGTCGTAGGTTCCCTCGAAGTCTGCCGTGTCCTGCTTTGTCTTCGCCATGGCATCCACTCAAGGCCATCGGATGAGCGCCCGGGCTAAGGCCGGATGAACAGTTTCTTAAAGGAGTGCTTCGCGGCGGGTGAAGACGCTGACCGTGATCGAGACCGTCACGGTGGCCGGGCGAGCGTCGAGCTGCTGGAGCACGGTGTCACGGTCCAGGTGGAACGCGCTCGGCCCCATGAAGATCTCGTTGAGTACGTCGGCCGGGCCGATTTCGATCCGGTATTCGAGGATGTCGCGGGAGACCAGCTGCAGTTGGTCGAGCTGGGCGTCGAGGCGGGCATCCTTGTCGTCCTGGATGTCGATCAGGCCGAACCGCTCGCGCAGCTCCCGCATGTGGTTGCGCGTCGGTGTGACGATGACCGCGCGGCCGCCGGGTGCGAGGATGCGCGCAAGCTCCGCACCATTGCGCGGGCCGAACACGGTGATGGCCGCGGCCGCGACCCCGTCGCCGACCGGGAGCCTCCGCCATGCGTCCGCCGTGGCCGCCGCGGCGCGATCGTGCGCGCGGACGGCCCTGCGCGCCGCTGCGGTAGAGACGTCGAGCGCGATGCCGACGAGGCCAGGATGATCCTCGAGAACACGCGCAAGGTAGTAGCCCGTGCCTGCCGCGATGTCGACGACCAGCCCTCCCGCCGCGCCGGTTGCGTCCGAGACGGCGGCGGCGATCGGCTCGTAGTACCCGGCGGCCAGGAAGTCGGCCCGAGCAGCGACCATCTCACCCGTATCCCCGGCATGCGGCGAGGTGCCGACGAGAAAGGAGACGTATCCCTGTCGCGCGATGTCGAAACTGTGTCGATTGGCGCAGACCACCGACGCACCAACGGTCATCGCGGCACCGCAGATCGGGCAGGCCAGAAGAGCGGCCACTGCAGACAGAGCGGGCGAGACGGCCATCAGGCGGTGTGCAGCTGATCGAAGCGACGCAGGATGACGCCTTCACGCAGGGCCCACGGGCAAATCTGCACAGACTCGACGCCGAGGCCCTCCATCGCTGCCTCCGCGACGAGCGCTGCCGCCAGCATTTGGGTTGCACGGAGCACCGAGACGCCCGGGAGCTCGGCCCGGTCGGCAGAGGACATGGCGGAGAGCCGGGTCGACCACAGGGTCAGGTCGTGCAACCGCAACTCGCGCAGCACGTACATCCCGGCGGCGCGCGGCGCAGCCCCGGTGATGCGCGCGAGTGATCGAAACGACTTCGAGGTGGCCGCCACGATGGTCGGCTCGCCGACGGCGCGCAAGTCGGCGATGGGCTGCCGAAGGCTGTCCCGGACATGGCGGCGGGCATCCTTCACGCTCTTGGCGGTCGGAGGATCGCCATCCAACAGGTCGCGAGTGAGGCGTCCGGCGCCCAGCGGCAGCGAGATCGCGAGTTCAGGATGCTCGTCCTGGCCGATCGCGAGCTCGAACGAGCCTCCCCCGATGTCGAGGTTCAGGATCGTGCCGGAGCCCCAGCCGTACCATCGGCGAACGGCGAGGAATGTCGCAGCCGCCTCGTCCGGGCCACTCAGCTCGATCAGGTGTATGCCGGTCTCTGCATATACGCGAGCGAGCACGGACTCACCGTTGGCAGACTCCCGGATGGCTGAGGTCGCAAACGCAAGAACGTCTTCTGCGTTATTTTCTCGCGCAAACGCCGCAGCCTCGGTGACGAAGTCGATGAGTTCGCGTTGGCCGCGCTCCGAGATCGCGCCACGATCGTCGAGGTAGGCGACCAGTTGCAGCGAGCGCTTGTGCGAACCGAAGGGGATCGGCCTGGCCCCCGGATGCGCGTCGACCAGCAGCAGGTGAACAGTGTTCGACCCGATGTCGAGAACGCCAAGTCTCATGAAGCGAATCTACCCGGCGTAGCCGTGCATCAATCGTCGCCGCGGGACGACCCGTATGCGTCAACGTACTCCTGGCCGCTCAGGTCGCGGATGGCCGACATGATCTGGTCGGTGATCAGTCGGAGCGTCGTGTGGTCGGTCTCCTGGCCCGCGTACTGGCTGAAATCCAGAGGTTCGCCGAAAACGAGGCCGACCTGCTGGAGGTGCGGGAGATTGCTCTTGCTGCCGACCGGGATGACCTTCTCGGTGTCGACCATTGCGACGGGCACGACGGGCACCTGCGCCTCGAGCACAAGTCGGGCAACCCCTGTGCGACCGCGGTGCATCTTGCCGTCGCGACTACGGGAACCCTCGGGGTAGATGCCGAGCATCTTGCCCTCCCTGAGTACCTTCAAGCCTGCCTGAAGCGATGCCTCTGAAGCCTTGCCGCCGGATCGGTCGAGCGGGATCATCCCCGTCGCCAGCAGGAAACGCTTCAGCACCCATGCGCCGAAGCTCCTGCTGGAGTAGTAGGTGCTCGCCGCGAGAAAGTAGACGCGTCGCTTGGTCATGAGCGGAAGGATGACCGAGTCGATGAACGAGAGGTGGTTGCTGGCGATGATCACACCACCCTTGCGCGGAATGTTCTTCATTCCCGTGACCTGGGGGCGAAACATGGTGCGCAGCAGAGGCACGGCGAGCAGGTATTTGACCGTCCAGTAGAACATTGCCCCCCAGACTACCCACTACCCGGTCCTCACCCCCGCTCCTCGTGGGGTGGGGCGCTCGGGTTACGCTTCCAGATGTGAGCGAGAGTCCAGCGACATCCAAGGAGTTGATCTGGGGTGCCGCAACGGAACTGTTCCCGCGTCAGGGTTACTCCGGCACAACGGTGCGCGACATCGCGACGCTCGCGGGAGTCGACCCCGCGCTGGTCATTCGGCACTTCGGCTCGAAGGAGAGCCTGTTCATCGGCACGATGTCTGCGGTACTCGACGGGCAGTCCGTGTTGAACGGCCCCGCCGAGACGCTGGGCGTCGATCTCATTCACTTCATGTTCGACGCGGGCGAGCAGGTGCGAGGGGTGTTTCTCGCCCTCGTGCGCGCGAGCGATGCCGATGCCATCGGACCGCGACTTCGTGAATACCACGACACGACGTTCGTCGAACCGCTGCGGGCCAGACTGACCGGGGATGACGCCGAGCTGCGTGCGCGGCTGGCGGCTGCACTCGTCGGTGGCTTGCTCTACGCGCTCTGGATCGTCGAAGATGAGGCACTTCTCGCCGCGGGGCCGGAGCAGATCGTTAGGCACTACGGACCTCTCCTGCAGCACCTCATCACGCCCACCGGCACCTGACAGGAGAGGCACGACGGTGGTTCCGACGGGTCTCGGCAGATTGTCAGTCAACTTAGTTGACAGCATCAGTTTCGTGGAGGAGGCTCATAGCGATCAGCCGCGCAAAGCCGCGCAACGAAAGGACGACCCGATGCCGGACAACACCAAACCACTGACCGCAAACAGCTCGATCGGCGCCTGGCTCGAGCATCCGGCGGGCGGCCCGCTCATCCGCGGCCTCCTCGCGCAGTCCGGCATGGAGGAGGGCGTGCTCGGCCCGATCCTCGGCCTTCCTCTGCAGCAACTCGTCGCGATGAGCCAGGGACAGATGCCCCAGTCGGTCGTGGACGGGCTCGTGCTCCAGGCCAACGATGGCGTCGTACCGACCGAGGGCGACGACGAACCGACCGGATGGCGCGAACGCATCACCCCGGCACGATTCGAGGGGAAGACCGTGATCGTCACCGGCGCCGCCTCGGGAATCGGCCGGGCGACCGCAACCCGTCTCGCGCGCGAAGGCGCCCGCGTCGTCGCGGTCGACATCTCGGCAGATCGTCTGGCCGAGTTCGCCGCGTCGGTGCCGGACACCGAGGTCGTCACGGTCGTCGGTGACATCACGAAGCAGGCCGATATCGACGCGATCGTCACGGCCGCGGGCGAGCGCATCGACGGGCTCGCGAACGTCGCCGGCATCAACGACGACTTTTCTCCGCTGCACGAAACCAGTGACGAGATCTGGGACCGCGTGATCGGCATCAACCTGACCGGTGGCTTCAAGCTGTCGCGCGCGGTCCTCCCGGTCATGATCGCTGCCGGTCGCGGCTCGATCGTCAACATCGCATCTGAGGCGGGCATCCGCGGCAACGCATCCGGCAACGCGTACACGGTCTCGAAGCACGGCGTGATCGGGCTCACCCGGAGCGCCGCCTTCATGTACGGGCCGCAGGGCATCCGGGTCAACGCCGTTGCTCCGGGTGGCGTTGCGACCGGAATCCCGATGCCAGCGCATCCCTCCGAGGCTGGGACCGCTCGCCTGTCGCCGTTCCAGAACGCGATCCCGACGATCGCGATGCCGGAGCAGCTCGCGGCGTCGATCACGTTCCTGCTGAGCGATGACGGCGTCAACGTCAACGGCGCAGTGCTGCCCTCCGACGGCGGATGGTCGGTGCAATAGTACGGGGCGGGTTGGTCTCGATCACGCGGGCTCGTGCCTCGGGCCGCTACTCGACCAACGTTTACTCCGCTGGTCGAGTAGCCGCGCGAAGCCGGCGTTATCGAGACCACCGTCACGACGTACCGCACCACTGTGGCCACTTGACCGATAGCGCTCAGACCTGCGCGCCCAGCTTGAAACCCTCTGGCCGGTCGTTGCCGTCGCGCGTGTACGAGAATCCGTCTGCGCCGATCGTGACGTCGGACTCGCGGGAGTCAGTGCGAATGTCCAGTGCTCGAACCTTGCCGTCGAGGTCGAGCACGCTTGACGCGTTCGCGTACCAGCTCGGCACGACCGGCGTGCCCCACCAGTCGCGGCGCTGGTTGTCGTGCACGTCCCAGGTGAGCGTCGGGTTGTCCGGGTCCCCGGTGTAGTAATCGTGGGTGTAGATCTCGACGCGATGGCCGTCCGGGTCGAGCAGGTAGAGGTAGAACGCGTTCGAGACGCCGTGTCTGCCCGGCCCGCGTTCGATCTTGTCTGACTGCCGGATGGCGCCGAGGTGGTCGCAGAGATGGAGGATCTGCGCGCGCTCGTGGGTCGCGAACGCGATGTGGTGCATCCGCGGCCCGTCTCCGCCGGTCAGGGCGACGTCGTGCACGGTGGCCTTTCGATACATCCAGGCCGCGTACACCGTCTTCTCCTCGTCTTCGATGTCCTCGGACACCTTGAAGCCGAGACCCTCGTAGTACGCGACCGCGACAGGGACATCCGGCGTGACGACGTTGAAGTGGTCAAGCCGCGCGATCGCGCCAGCGCCCTGAAGGTCGTAGCGCCGGATGAAACGCTCGACATGCTCCGCGTCGAAGAAGAACTCGATGGGGAACCCGAGCGGATCCTCGATCCGCACGGCCTCGCCGATACCCCGGGTCGCGCCCGCCTGCCGACGCTCGACGCGAACCCCGAGCGCCGTGTAGTACTGCGCCGCGACATCCAGCTCCTGAGGCGAGCGCACGCGATACGCCAGCACGGCAAGCGCAGGAACGGGCCCGCGCCGGAGGATGAGCGAGTGGTGCAGATACTCCTCGAACGCACGCAGGTAGATGGCGTCGTCGTCTTCCCACGTCACAACCAGCCCGAGAACGCCGACGTAGAAGTCGCGCGACGCGTCGAGATCGGCAACGATCAGCTCGGCGTACGCACAGCGGATGATGTCGGGTGGCTGCAGGGTGGACTCTGACATTTCTGCGCTCCTAGCTTCCCGCGCCAGCCGGCGCTGTTGCCCCGAACCGAGCGGTGTGCACGTCGCCCAGGGTGATATGCACCGCCTGCGAATCCGTGTAGAAGTCGATCGAGCGGTACCCGCCCTCGTGGCCGAGCCCGGATGCCTTCACTCCCCCGAACGGCGTTCGCAGGTCGCGCACATTGTGCGAGTTGAGCCAGACCATTCCGGCCTCGAGATCCTGCGCGAACGTGTGGGCGCGGGTGAGATCGGAGGTCCACACGTAGGCGGCCAGCCCGTACTTCACTCCGTTGGCGAGAGCCAGCGCATCCTCATCGCTGTCGAATGGGGTGATCGCGACCACCGGACCGAAAATCTCCTCCTGGAAGATCCGGGCGTCGGCGGGCACGTCAGCGAAGACGGTCGGGGCGACATAGTTGCCGTCCGTCAGGCCATCGGGGCGCCCACCTCCCGCGACGAGACGCCCCTCGGACTTGCCGATCTCGACGTAGCTCATGACCTTCGCGAAGTGCTCCGGATGCACGAGCGCGCCCACCTCGGTGCGCGGATCATGAGGATCCCCGACCACGATGTTGCGAGCGCGGGCCCCAAAGCGCTCGACGAAGTCGTCATAGATCGGCCGCTCGACGAGAATCCGCGATCCGGCCGTGCAGCGTTCCCCGTTGAGGGAGAAAACTCCGAACAGGGTTGAGTCGATCGCGGCGTCCAGGTCGGCATCGGCGAAGACCACAGCGGGCGACTTGCCGCCGAGTTCCATCGAGAGCCCTTTGAGCAGCGGCGCGGCGTTGGCGTAGATCAGCTGGCCCGTGCTGCTCTCGCCGGTGAACGAGATCAAGGGGACGCCCGGATGCTTGACCAGCGCGTCGCCCGCCTGCTC
>DASYEE010000197.1:0-3373 GCA_036499165.1 Galbitalea sp.
CCTGAAGAGTGCCGTCACCGCCCTGCCGGACGGGACCGTGATCGGTCACGCTTCGCTCGTCGACAATCCCGCGGTCTTTGCGCGTTACCTCGATGTCCCCGAAGTTGAGGGGGTCGCGGTCGTTGTGTTGAGCAATAACTCCGTACTCCTGTCGGCGTCCGCGCCCAAAACGGCCGCTCTCATCGCGGACCTCGGATATCGCGTCACCACCGTGGAGATTGGCGAATTCGAGAAGCTGGAGGGGTGCGTCACCTGCCTCTCGGTGCGAATCCGCTGAGCGGCTGCGGCGCGCATCGGCTCGCCAACTTTTGCTTGCGTCAGCGCTCGTAACCCTTGTAGTCTGGAGGGCTGCTCGGTGCCAGGGTGTACAACGCCATGGACTTCCGTTCGGCTTAGGTTGCAGGTCGCACACGAGGAGGACGCCATGAAGAAGATCCAGTTTGCTACGGCACGCGTTTCCGCGGGAGCCGGCACTGCCTTCGGTGTCCGTGCCACGCGGATGACGGCCGGCCCGCGACTTCAGCCGTAGTCCCCGCCCACTCGCAGCCTTTCCGCGCGTCGTCTTCGGCCGACGCATCCTCAGATTCAAGTTCACAGCCTTCGCGACTGTTTCGTTGTCGCGCGCACCAAAATCGCTAGGAAGTCATGTCTAAATCGAACGACCCCGGTCGCTCACCCGCTCGCGTCGGAACCTTCCGCTCCATCGTGCGGATCTATCCGTTTGCTCGCTCGGCATCGCGCCGCATCGTCCTCGGGATGGTCGCCGCCCTGTTCGCCGGGATCGTCGCGCTGCTCATCCCGCAGGTTCTGAAGACGCTGGTCGACGGCCCACTGAAGACCGGAGACTCTCGCCAGATCTGGCCCGCCGTCGGCATCGTGCTCGCGTTGGGCGTCGCCGAGGCGCTGCTCATCGCGCTGCGCCGCTGGTTCGTACTGCAGCCGGGAACACGCGTCGAGGCCTCCCTGCGAAACGCGCTCTACGCGCGACTGCAGGACCTCCCCGTGAGCTTCCACGACCGCTGGCCGTCCGGCCAGTTGCTGTCGCGCGCCATCAGCGACCTGAACCTCATCCGCCGCTGGATCTCGTTTGGCATCGTGCTGCTGGTGGTGAACATCCTGACGATCGTGGTCGGGTTCTTCTTCCTGGTCGAGATCTCCTGGATCCTCGGGGTGATCTTCGTGGTCTGCTCGATTCCGCTCTGGATCTACGGTTACGTGTTCGAAAGCAAGTACTCCGTGGTAGCGCGCCGCAGCCAGGACCAGGCCGGCGATCTCGCGACAGCGGTCGAGGAGTCCGTGCACGGCATCCGCGTGCTCAAGGCATTCGGACGCGGCCACCACCAGCTCGATCGGTTCTCCCGTCAGGCCGAAGAGCTTCGCGGCACCGAGATCGAGAAGGCCAAGGCGATCGCAGGGATTTGGTTTTGGCTGCTGCTGGTGCCGGATGTGACGTTCGCGATCTGTCTGCTCGGCGGCGTCTGGCTCGCGGCAACGCACCAGATCACGCCGGGTGAGCTCGTCGCGTTCTTCGCGACCGCGACGGTTCTGCGCTGGCCCGTCGAGTCGATCGGCTTCCTGCTGTCGATGACCTACGACACCCGCACCGCTGTCGACCGGTTCTTCGAGGTGATGGACTCGCCCAACGCGATCCAGGATCCCGAGCACCCCAAGGAGATTCGGCACGCCGAGGGCCGGCTCGAGTTCAGGAACGTGCACTTCCGTTACGAGGATTCCGCCGCGCAGTATCCGGACCTCATCGACGGGCTGGACCTGACTCTCGAGCCGGGCGAAACGATGGCGCTCGTCGGGCTGACCGGATCGGGCAAGTCGACCGTCACCGCGCTGACGACCCGACTGTACGACGTGACCGGCGGCGCGATCGTGCTCGACGGAGTCGACATCCGGGATCTCACCAGGATCGACCTGCGACGGCACATCGCCATGGCATTCGAGGATGCGACGCTGTTCTCGGCGTCGGTTCGCGACAACGTGCTGCTCGGTCGTCCGGAGTCCACCGAGGCGGAGCTCGCCGAGGCGCTCGAGATCGCGCAGTCGGCGTTCGTCTACGACCTGCCGGAAGGCCTGGACACCAAGGTCGGCGAGGAGGGGCTCAGCCTCTCGGGTGGCCAGCGTCAACGGCTGGCCCTTGCGCGTGCCGTCGCGGCCAAGCCCGAGGTGCTGGTGCTCGATGACCCGCTTTCGGCGCTGGATGTCGACACCGAGGCGCTCGTTGAGGCCGCGCTTCGCCGGGTCCTCGCGTCGACGACCGCGCTGATCGTGGCTCACCGGCCATCGACCGTCATGCTCGCGGACCGGGTGGCTCTGCTGCAGGGCGGGAGAATCACGGCCGTCGGCAAGCACTCGGAACTGCTGGCATCCAGCGAGCACTACCGCTTCGTCATCTCGAGCCTGGAAGACGAACAGGCCCGGGAAGCGACCGAGCGAGAACGACAAAAGAACAACCGAACAGACAGGGAAGAGGTGAAGAAATGAGCGTCGCAGGAGTTGAGGGAGAAGAACGCGAAGACCTGAACAAGGCCGAAACGCGCCAATTGCGTCAGCGATCCGTGCGCCTGCTCGGATCCCTGTTGCGCCCGCTGCGCGGCAAGGTCGCGTGGACGTTCGTGATCGTCGTGATCTCGACGGCGGCGCAGGTGGCCGGCCCCGCCCTGATCGCCTATGGCATCAACATCGGCCTTCCCGCGCTGCTGAAGCACTCGAACTGGGCGCCGCTGACCCTGACGGTTCTCGCATACCTGGTCTGCGCGGCGGTGGGCGCATGGCTGATTTCGTCGTACACGATCCTGAGCGCGCGCATCAGCCAGGCCATCCTGATCGACCTGCGCAAGCGGGTCTTCCGGCACACCCAGCTGCTGAGCCTCGAGTTCCACGAGTCGTACACCTCTGGCCGGATCATCGCGCGCCAGACGAGCGATCTCGACACGATTCGCGAGCTCCTCGATTCCGGCATCAACCAGCTCATCCAGGGCATCCTCTACATGGGGTTCATTGCGATTGCGATGTTCGGGCTGGACTGGTTGAGCGGGGTCATCCTGCTGGCGTCGCTGGTGCCGCTGTACTTCCTCGGCTACTGGTTCCAGAAGCGGTCCAACAGCCTCTTCCGGCTCACCCGCGTGACGTCGGCCCGGGTCATCGTGCACTTCGTCGAGACCATGACGGGTATTCGTGCCGTGAAGGCATTCCGCAAGGAGAAGCGCAACGAGAACGAGTTCGGCCAGCTGGTCGAGGACTACCGCGAGGCGAACGGCAAGACCATCCAGCTGTTCGGAATCTTCGATCCCGGGCTCGTTCTGATCGGCAACCTCGCCCTCACCGCCATCCTCCTTGTCGGCGGCCTTCGGGTTGCGACCGG
>DASYEE010000198.1:0-16094 GCA_036499165.1 Galbitalea sp.
ACCCCCCCGCCCCTCAGCGGTGGTCTGCCTGCTACTGGTCGGTAGGACCGGTCGTGATGATGCCGGAGCCCGTGGATGTCGCGCGTCGCGAGACTCGCGAGCGGCCCTGTCCTGGCTGCTTGGGTTCTGGCAGCGCCTCGAGAACCGAGTCGAGGATCTGCTCGGCATCCTTCGTGCTGATCTTGCGCGACGAACGCGACGAACGCGCTACGGGGATATCGAGGATCGCGACAGCGGCCTCCGCTGCGGCAACGGACGCCTGCTCGGCCTTGGACACCTGCGGTTCCGCGTGGTCACCTGCGTCGTGTTCGACCGTCGGCACAGCTGCGATCTCACCGGACTGCGCAACCGGAGCCTCCGGTGCGCTCGGGTGGTCGCCGTGGTCGTTGTGCACGGTCGACGCGGCCACCTGCGCGAGAGCCTTGCGGACATCCTCTGTAATGGCGTGCGTGCCCCCGACCGGCGCAGCTGCTCCGTTGCGGGGAGCAGTGGATGCGGCCCCGGACGAAGCCGGACCCTTGCGTCCACGACGCCCGGTTCCCTCTGGCTGCTGCTGCGGCGTCTGGCGGTGTCGGGTCACGGGGTCGTGGTGCACGATGATTCCACGGCCGGCGCAGTGCTCACACGGCTCGCTGAACGACTCGAGCAACCCGAGACCGAGCTTCTTCCGGGTCATCTGCACGAGACCGAGCGAGGTGACCTCGGCAACCTGGTGCTTTGTGCGGTCGCGGCTCAGGCATTCGACGAGCCGGCGGAGCACCAGGTCGCGGTTCGACTCGAGCACCATGTCGATGAAGTCGACGACGATGATGCCGCCGATGTCTCGAAGGCGCAGCTGGCGCACGATCTCTTCCGCCGCCTCGAGGTTGTTTTTCGTGACGGTCTCTTCGAGATTGCCGCCCGAGACGACGAACTTGCCGGTGTTGACGTCGACAACCGTCATGGCCTCGGTGCGGTCGATCACGAGCGAACCACCCGACGGCAGCCAGACCTTGCGGTCGAGCGCCTTCTCGATCTGCTCGGAAATGCGATAGGTATCGAAGGCGTCGCCCTGGTCTTCGTAGCGCTGGACCCGGTCGAGCAGGTCTGGCGCGACGGAGCGCAGGTAGGTCTCGATGGTCGCCTGCGCGTCGTCACCGGAGATGACGAGCTTCTGGAAGTCCTCGTTGAAGACATCCCGGACGATCTTGACCAGCAGGTCGGGCTCGCTGTGCAGGAGCACGGGAGCCTGGGACGTCTCGACGAGGCGACTGATCTCCGCCCACTGGCTCGTGAGTCGGCTGACGTCGAGCGTCAGCTGCTCTTCTGTCGCCCCCTCGGCAGCCGTGCGCACGATGACGCCGACGTTCTCGGGCAAAACCTGCTTGAGAATCGTCTTCAGGCGCGCGCGCTCCGTGTCTGGCAGCTTGCGACTGATGCCGTTCATCGAGCCGTTCGGCACGTAGACGAGGTAGCGACCCGGCAGGCTGACCTGGCTCGTGAGCCGGGCACCCTTGTGGCCGACTGGATCCTTCGTGACCTGCACGAGGACGCGGTCGCCCGGCTTCAGCGCCAGTTCGATGCGGCGGGGCTGGTTCTTGCCGTCGCTGTCGGCCGCTGCGGCCTCCCAGTCGACTTCACCGGAGTAGAGCACGGCGTTTCGGCCGCGACCGATGTCGACGAACGCCGCCTCCATGCTGGGAAGCACGTTCTGCACGCGACCGAGGTAGACATTGCCGATGAGGCTCGCCTCGGACGACTTTGCGACGTAGTGCTCCACGAGAACGCCGTCTTCCAGTACGCCGATCTGAATGCGGCCGGCGCCAGAACGAACGACCATGACCCTGTCGACGCTCTCACGACGGGCGAGAAATTCTGCCTCGGTGATGACGGGACGACGACGACCAGCGTCGCGGCCGTCACGACGACGCTGCTTCTTGGCCTCGAGCCTCGTCGAGCCCCTCACGCGCTGGGGCTCGGTGATGAGCTCCGGCGCCTTGCGCGGCTGACGGACCTTGACCACGACGTTCGGCTCGTTGTCGCCTTCGCGCGGCTCTTCGCCTGGACGACGGCGCGAACGGCGTCGGACGCCTGCGGCGTTCTCGTCGACCTGGGCCGAGTCCCCACCTCGAGCGTTCTGGTTCTGGCTCTGGTTCTGGTTCTGGTTCGACGACTGGCGCGGCAGCGGCGGCAGCGGCGCGATATCCGGCGCCTGGAACAACAGGGATGTCGTCGGCAGCGGGGGCTTGCGTCGCGTTGCAGTGGCGACCGGTGCGTCCTCGGGGGAAGAGGTCGCGCTGGCGACATCCTGGTTACCAGACGGCGATTCGCTGGCCGAGACGTGGGCCGTCGCCGACTTCGACGCCGTGGCACGCTTGCGCGGTGCCCGCTTCGGAGCCGCGTCTGGCTCGGCGCCCGGCGCTTCGGCGACCGGCGGCGCCTGGGCTGCCGGCGCCTCGACGATCGGCGCCTCGACAATCGGTGCCTCAACGACCGGCGCCTCGACGACTGCTTCAGCCTCGACCTTCGCGGCCCTGCGGCCGAAACGACGCTTCTTGGGTTCGGGTGTGTCTGTATTCACCATCGCTGGTGTACTCCTTGGCCGTATGGGCAGCCGCGCCACCCACCGGGTACTCTCTCTCGAGCGCTCCTCCCACTGTGTTGTTCACACTGTGCGAGTGCGCTGCTAATCCTCATCAGTCGAGTGGGCCGCCCCGGTCAAAAGACCTGGGTAGCTGTTGCCACCTCGCGGAACTCGCTATCCGACATCGCACCGCTTGTGAATTTCACTATTCACGTCGCCTGGTGGGATGGCCCGGTTATGTTCCCTAAGGAGCACTGCCCGGTAAAGCCTTCTTTGGCGTCAATCCGAGCGCGGCTCGGTTGACTACCCCAAATTATCGCACGCATTGCCAGATACTCGGCATTTGGTGCGTGCAATAATCCCATGGTGACCGATACGGCCAAGCGCATCAGCCCATCCCCGTCCGTATCGATCGTGTTTGCGAGCGCGCTCGGCGTACTCGTGGCCATGATCGCCGCGATCATCGATTACGCGGCACTCGACGCGGGCACACTGACAAAACTCTCCGGCATAGACAGCTCGCTTACGGTGCCGAGCACGGCATGGAGCATCGTCTGGCTGTCCGTCATTGTGACCTGGAGCGTCGCGTCGCTCGCCGGGGCTCGCTACCCGCACGGCATACATGTGGCCGCGATCGTCGTCACGGCGCTCGGCACCCTGTACCAGGTGGGCGCAGTCCTCTTCAATTTCGGTTGGGCGACGCTCGTCCTCCTGATCATCGCCGTTGCCGTCTTGTACTTCACGATCCGCGCCTGCCGCGCGAGCAAAAACGCGGATGACGCCCCGCAGGTCGCCCGCAACGCTCGCACCTGGGTGCTCGGCGGCTTCCTTGTCATTGCCGGTATCGCAGGGCTGCTCGCCGCATACAGCCTGAGCGTCGAGAAGGTCGTGGCGATCGTGCAGCCTGGCTCAAAACTGGGCTGCGACTTCAGCATTTTCGTGCAGTGCAGCGCCAACCTCGGTTCTGCCCAGGGTGCGGTGCTCGGCTTTCCCAACCCCCTGCTCGGACTCGGTGGCTTCGCGGTGCCGCTCGTCATCGGCATCGCCATCCTCGCGGGGGCGCGATTCGCGCGGTGGTACTGGCTCGCATTCAACGTCGGGGTCGTCCTTGCGCTCGCGCTCGTGATCTTCCTGATCGGCAGCAGCATCTACGCGCTGCACACGTTGTGCCCGTGGTGCTCGCTCGTCTGGACTGTCACGATCCCGATGTTCTGGCTCGTCACCCTGTACTCGTTCAAAACCGGCGTGTTCCGAGTCTCGCCACGGGCGACGGAATTCTTTGCCGGCGCATACACGTGGACACCACTCATCACACTCATCAGCTACCTGGTGGTCGCGACGCTGTTCCAGGTGCAGCTGAATGTCATCCAGTACTTCTAACCAAACTCCCAGTCGCTGAATTCAAAGCGTCCAGCCTCGTGCAATAGTTTTGCGAGGCGTTAGCTTCGGACCAGGCGAGAAACGCACCCACTACCTTCACGAGAAATGGCACCATGACCAACTCCGGCCCCCGCGCAACCAGAAACGAAAAGCGCGAGCACGCGCGCGAGCAGGCGCGGATCTTCCGGGAGCAGCAGCAGAAGAAGCAGCGCCGGCGCCGCCTCGGAATCCAGGCCGGTGTCCTTGTCGTTGTACTCGCAATCGTTGCGGTCGTCGTCGTCGTCGTTGTCCAGAACAACCACACCAGCAACGTCAAGAAGGCCAAGCAGGTGAGCGCTGGCCCCGCGAACATGCTGAGCGACGGAATCCTCCTCACGGGCACGAACGGCAAGATCACCGCGGTGAAGACCGCGGCGGTGCAGCCCAAGGCAAAGCCGGTCGCTACCGACCTGACCAGCTACTCCGGCAAGGCGAACATCGTCGAGTACATCGACTTCCAGTGCCCGTACTGCGAACAGTTCGAGACGTCGAATCTCGCGAACATCAACACGTGGGTCAAGGCGGGCAAGGCCACGGTCGAGATCCACCCGCTGTCGTTCCTCGACGGATCCTCCGGCACCAACCGCTACTCCTCGCGATCTGCAAATGCCGCAGCCTGCGTTGCCGCGTACGACCCCAATGACTTCCTGGCGATGGTGAAGACGCTCTACGCCAACCAGCCGGCCGAGAATACCGGAGGGATGTCTGACGACAAGCTGATCGGGTACGTCAAGAGCTCACTCTCGACCTCAGCCGCGACCAGCTCGAAGATCGCATCTTGCATCGCCGGCGAGACGTACAAGAGCTGGGTCACCGCGTCGACAGCGCGCGCGAACATCGACGTCTTCGGCGGAACGGTCGACAGCTCCAAGATCTCGACCCCGACGGTCTTCGTCAACGGCCAGCAGTACCCGGCATCCAGCCAGACCTGGCTCACCGACCCAACCCAGTTCACCGCGTTCGTCGAGAAGACGGTGCCGGGCGCGACGAGCTAGTTGCGGATCTCGGGGACCGCAACCGGGCATACGCAGTCCGGGCATACGCAGTCCGGGCTTCGCAATCCGTGCTCCGCAATCCGTGCTAGGCAATCCGCTGTCTCGCAACAGAGGACGGACTGCGGAACGCCGAGCTATCGCGCTGGTTTCGGCGGCGTTTCACCGTTCGTCCTCGGTTAGTGCGCGAGGTCGGGCGACCCGCGGGACCCGGGACACTCTGAGAGCGGCGATCGATGCTCAGGGGCACCAGAACGGTTTTTTCCGTCCAGGAAATGCGTATCGCGACAGACAGAGGACGGATTGCGGAACGCCGAGCTTTCGCGCTGGTTTCGGCGGCGTTTCACCGTTCGTCCTCGGTTAGCGCGCGAGGGTGACTGCTAGTCGAACCAGAGGCCGAGCTCGCGCGCGGCGGACTCGACCGAGTCGCTGCCGTGCACGAGGTTCTGCTGCACCTTGAGGCCCCAGTCGCGCCCGAGGTCGCCGCGGATGGTTCCGGGGGCCGCCGTGGTCGGATCGGTCGTGCCTGCGAGCGAGCGGAAGCCCTCGATCACGCGGTTGCCCGCAACACGGATCGCGACGATCGGGCCGCTCTGCATGAACTCGACGAGCGGCTCGTAGAACGGCTTGCCCTCGTGCTCCTCGTAGTGCTTCGCAAGAAGCTCGCGCGATGCCTCGACGAGCTTGATGTCGACGAGCTGGTACCCCTTGCCCTCGATGCGGGCGAGGATCTCGCCCGTGAGGTTGCGAGCGACGCCATCCGGCTTCACGAGTACGAGAGTTTCTTCAACGGGCATGACGTGTCCTAACGGTTCGATTGACTGTGGCGGTTGCTGCCGGAGAGATTCAAGGATGCTGCGGTTCGGACGCTGCGGTGCCGCTGTTCTGCGCAGCGTTGTCTCGATCGATCCTGCGCGCACGCACGAAGCAATATACCCACATCCCGATGAACACGGCGGCAACGATATAGAGCGCAGGCAACAGGATTCCGGTGAGGACCAGCACGAGCTGGAGCACCCATCCGACCCAGACACCCCATGTCCACCGCACGATCCTGGTGGCAAGGGCGAGGACGAGTGCAAGCGCCGCTCCCCCGCCGAACGCGACGGCAGGCGGCAGCGCGTGCAGCCCAAATACCGTCAGCGCGATGAAGAACACCAGCACGGCCTCGAGCCCGAGCACGATCGAGAGGAGGCTCTCGGTCAGGCTGCGCTGCCTCCGCGGCCGCGCCACTCTGGCCGAAGGTGTCGTCTCGTCGCTCACGGCTTCCAGCCCTGGTCCCTCGCGTAGGCCATCGCGTCGCCGACCAGGGTGATGGACCCGGTAACGATCACAGCGCCCTTCTCGGTCTCGCCCGCCTCGTCGCGGGCGGTGTCGAGTGCGGCCTCGAGCGATGGCTCGACGACGACGCGGTCTGCGCCGACGATCGATACGGCAAGGGAAGCCAGGTCGTCTGCCTCGACCGCGCGATCGGACGTCGACTGGGTGATCACGAACGTGTCGACCACCGGATCGAGCTCGCGAAGGATGCCGGCCGCATCCTTGTCTCCGAGGATCCCGACGACTGCAGTTACGTGGTCGAACGTGAAGTACTCCGTGACGGCCGCCGCGAGGGCTGCGGCTCCGTGCGGGTTGTGCGCGGCATCCACCACGACAGTGGGCTCCGTTCCGATCACCTGCAAGCGACCGGGCGAGGTGACCGTCGCCAGCCCCTCAGCGAGTACGTCCTGGTTCAGCGCGAGCGTCCCGCCGCCGATGAACGACTCGACGGCAGCGATAGCCAGTGCGGCGTTGCGAGCCTGGTGGTCGCCGAACAGGGGAAGGAACAGATCTGGATACTCGGCCGCGAGCCCGCGAATACTGATCACCTGGCCACCGACCGCCACCGTGTCAGAGGCGAGCGCGAACGAGCCGCCCGCAACAGCCAGGGTCGACTCCGTGAGTTCGACGGCGCGCTCCAATTCGGCGAGAGCGGCCGGATCCTGCTCGGCCGAGACGACCGCGGCGGCCGGCTTGATGATGCCGGACTTCGTGCGCGCGATCTCCGCGATCGTTGTGCCGAGTCGGGCCGTGTGGTCGAGAGCGATGGGCGTGAAAACCGCGACGGTGCCGTCGCCGATGTTGGTCGAATCCCACTCGCCTCCCATACCAACCTCGATCACGGCGACATCCACCGGCGCATCCGCGAAGGCAGCGTACGCGAGCACCGTGAGGGCCTCGAAGAACGTCAGCGGCTGCTCGCCCTTCGCCTCGAACTCCGCATCTGCGAGCTCGAGGAACGGCTGGATGTCGCGCCAGTTGTCGACGAACGCCTGGTTGGAGATCGGCTCGCCGTCAATCACGATCCGCTCATTCACCCGCTCCAGGTGCGGGCTCGTGAGCATTCCCGTGCGCAGGTCGTGAGCACGCAGGATACTTTCGATCATCCGGCTCGTCGACGTCTTGCCGTTGGTGCCGGTGATGTGAACGATCGGGTATGCCCGCTGCGGGTCGCCGAGCAGCTCCGCGGCCCGACGGGTGGCATCGAGCCTCGGCTGCGGCGCGCTCTCGCCAACGCGCTGGAGCAGCTCTTCGTAGACCTCCCGAGCGGCTCGCTCCATGAGCGAGTCGTCGAAGTCGCCGGGCTCCCGGTTGTCGCCATCTTCGTTAGACATCTACCACTTCCGACTTCCACACATCGATCACCAGCACGCCATCATTCGAGTACTGGCCTGGTTCAAGAGTCGTCCGCTGGCCGCCTGCGTGCGCATTCAACGCCGCATCGGTGGCAGGATCCGTCACCAGTTGGATGGTCGCGGAATGAGCCAGGGTCTCCCCTGCAATCGTCTCACTGAACCCCGACAGCGCGCTCACGTCTGACTCGGATCCGCCGCGGATCTCGAGGCGGATGCGATCGCTGACGTTCAGCCCCGCCGCCTTTCGCGTGTCCTGGATCGAGCGGATGACATCCCGAGCGAGTCCCTCGGCCAGAAGCTCCGGCGTCGTCTGGGTGTCGAGCAATACGAACCCTCCGCTGGCAAGGAATGCGATCGCTGTCGACTCTGACTCCGCGTGCAGCTCCAGCTCGTACTCGCCATCGACCAACGCGATGTCGCCCGCGGCAGTTGCGACCACGATCGCCCCGTCGGCCTCACGCCACTCGCCCGCCTTCGCGGCCTGGATAACGCCCTGCACCTGCTTGCCAACTCGCGGCCCGAGGGCTCGCGCGTTCACACTCAGCCGCCGGGTGATGCCGTAAGAGTCGAGGCTTGCACCATCGAGTCCGACAAGGTCGACGGCCTTCACATTCAGCTCTTCCGCAAGGATGCCGACAAAGGGGGTGAGCCCCGCCGGGTTGCCGGACACGACGGTCAGTCGCGCAAGCGGCAGGCGTACCCGAAGGTTCTTGGATTTGCGGAGCGCGAGCCCCGCGGATGCGACCTCGCGCACCAGGTCCATGACGTCGACGAGCTCGTGATCAATGGGGAACGCCGCAGCATCCGGCCAGTCCTCGAGGTGGACGCTCCTGCCACCGGTCAGGCCGTGCCAGACCTCCTCTGCCACCAGCGGCACGAGCGGTGCGGCTACCCGCGTGACCGTCTCGAGTACCGTGAACAGGGTGTCGAACGCATCCGCGTCGTCGCCCGACCAGAAGCGATCGCGGCTGCGCCTGACGTACCAGTTGGTGAGAACCTCAGCGAAGTCACGCAGCTTCGCGGCAGCCAGCGGCGCGTCGAGAGCCTCGAGGTCGGCTGATACCTCTTGGATCAGCGTTCCGGTCTTGGCCAGCAGGTAGCGATCGAGCACGTTGCTCGAGTCTGTGCGCCAGGTCGCGTCGAAGGTGGAGGCATTCGCATAGAGCGTGAAGAAGTAATACGTGCTCCAGAGCGGCAGCATGAACTGCCTGACGCCCTCGCGGATACCTTCCTCGGTCACCGTCAGCGTTCCACCGCGCAGGATGGGCGACGCCATGAGATACCAGCGCATGGCATCTGCCCCGTCACGGTCGAATACGCCATACACGTCGGGGTAATTCCGCAGTGACTTCGACATCTTCTGCCCATCGCTGCCGAGGACCGTTCCGTGACTGATCACGTTCTTGAACGCCGGGCGATCGAAGAGTGCTGTCGAGATGACGTGCATCAGGTAGAACCAGCCACGGGTCTGCGAGATGTACTCAACGATGAAGTCGGCCGGCGTGTGGGTCTCGAACCAGTCCTGGTTCTCAAACGGGTAGTGCACCTGCGCGAATGGCATCGAGCCGGAGTCGAACCAGACATCCAGGACGTCTTCGATCCTGCGCATCGTCGACCGACCGGTCGGATCGTCAGGATTCGGGCGCGTCAGGTCGTCGATGTATGGGCGGTGGAGGTCGGGTTCGCCCGCCGCGTTGACCGGGAGACGCCCGAAGTCTGCCTGGATCTCTGCCAGCGAGCCGTACACGTCGATACGGGGATACGCCGGGTCGTCGCTCTTCCAGACCGGGATCGGCGAACCCCAGTATCGATTGCGCGAGATCGACCAGTCGCGCGCATTTGCCAGCCACTTGCCGAACTGGCCCTCCTTGACGTTGCCGGGAACCCAGTTGATCTCGTCATTCAGCTCGATCATCCGGTCGCGGAACTCCGGGACACGAACGAACCAGCTCGACACCGCCTTGTAGATGAGCGGATTGCGGCACCGCCAGCAGTGCGGGTAGCTGTGCTCGTAGCTCGCGACACGCATCAGCCGACCATCGGCGCGCAGCTTCGCGGTCAGCGGCTTGTTCGCCTCGAAGACCTGGAGGCCTGCGACCTCTTCGATGATCGGCAGGAATCGTCCGCCGTCGTCGACGGAGATGATGACCGGGATGCCCGCCTTGGCCGTGACGATCTGGTCGTCTTCGCCGTATGCGGGCGCCTGGTGCACGATTCCGGTGCCCTCGCCGGTCGCGACATATTCTGCGACGAGCACCTGCCAGGCGTTGCCGGTCCCCCACTTCTCTGTGTCTGCGTAGTAGTCCCAGAGGCGTGCGTAACGGACGCCATCCAGGTCTGCTCCGGCTACGGTGCGGCTGACGGCCGCGAGTGCGTCCGACCCGGATCCATAGCCGAGTTCCTTCGCGTAGGCGACAATGGTGTCCGTCGCCAGCAGGTACTCCGCCTGGCCCTCGGCGGCGCCGTCGCCGCCGCCGAGCGGCCCGCTCGGCACGACTGAGTACTCGATCGCCGGGCCGACCGCGAGCGCGAAGTTCGTCGGCAGGGTCCACGGGGTCGTCGTCCACGCCAGCGCGCGCACAGCGGTGAGGCCGAGCGCCTCGGCCCGCGCTCCGTCAAGAGGGAATGTCACGGTGACCGACTGGTCCTGGCGCATCTTGTATACGTCGTCGTCCATCCGCAATTCGTGGTTCGACAGCGGAGTCTCGTCGTGCCAACAGTACGGAAGCACGCGGAAGCCCTCGTAGGCCAGTCCCTTGTCGTGCAGGGTCTTGAACGCCCAGATGACCGACTCCATGAAGGTCGTGTCGAGCGTCTTGTAGTCGTTATCGAAGTCGACCCAGCGCGCCATGCGCGTGACGTACTCCTGCCATTCGCGCGTGTACTCGAGCACGGACTCTCGCGCCTTCGCATTGAAGACGTCGATCCCCATGTCTTCGATCTCGTGCTTTTCCGTGATGCCGAGCTGGCGCATCGCCTCGAGCTCAGCCGGCAGGCCGTGGGTGTCCCATCCGAAGCGACGGTGAACCTGCTTGCCGCGCATGGTCTGGAAGCGCGGGAAGAGATCCTTGGCGTATCCGGTCAGGAGGTGGCCGTAGTGCGGGAGGCCATTTGCAAAGGGCGGGCCATCGTAGAAGACCCACTCATCGCAGCCATCTCGGTGGTCGATCGAGGCCTGGAAGGTCTGGTCGCCCTTCCAGAACGCCAGAATGCCCTGCTCGATGTCCGGGAAGCGCGGGGAAGCCGGGACACTCGCTGATCCCGTGACGGACTTCTTGGGGTAGGGCATTCGTGTCTCTCCTGGCTCGTGCCTGCGCTTGTCTCCCAAACGCTTCCTGCACGAGGACGACGGATGCCGCGGTACCACCTCGCTTGCCATCGCGGCGAAATTGCCCGCGCTGACCGCTCAATTCGGCTGTATCGGGCCGCCCCGGTCGGTTCTACCCGGCGCTCTCGCGCCGCTCTTCCGACGACTCACCGGTGATTGCCGGATCACTGTCTTGCCCACGATTCTACGACACCACGGCAGACCCGTGCTCGCGGCGCTCGGGGCGCGATGCACGGTCACCGGTCATCCCCCCGGATGACGACACGGGCATTCGCCAAGGCCACGGATGAGGAAGCTCTCATCGGCGGCTCGCGCAACGGAAACCCGGTTTCCGCAACGAGGGAATTCTCCGGGCCCGCGCGCGGCTGTACTTCGACGTGAGTATTTCCACACGGGGCAAAGCGCCAACCCCGGAGACAGCGAACGCTGATCGAATCGGCACTGATCCATTGATCCCAACGGGGCCCGTAGCGGCACGATCCGCCAGGAGAGTGCTCTGGGCATCCTTTGTCGGCACGTCCCTCGAGTCGTTCGACTTCTACGTGTTTGCGTACTTCAGCGCCATCTTCAGTGGCTCGCTGTTCTTCCCGCAGCTCGACAAGACGGCCGCGCTCATCGGAGCGTTCTCGCTCCTCGCCGTCTCGTTCGTCGTTCGCCCCATCGGCGCCGTCATCTTCGGTTACCTTGGCGATCGCATCGGTCGGAGGCGCACCCTCCTCATGACGATCACGATTATGGGCGTCTCGACGGGCCTCATCGGCCTGCTCCCGAGCTACGCCATGATCGGGATCGGAGCGCCGATCCTCCTCGCGCTGCTTCGTGTCATCCAGGGTCTCTCGCTTGGCGGAGAGTGGGGCGGCTCGATCCTCGTTGCGGTTGAGCGTGTCGAGCCCAAGCGCCGCGGGTTCTACGCGGCGCTACCGCAGTTGGGATCGCCCGTCGGAACTATCCTCACGGCCGCGCTCTACCTGCTCCTTCCTGCCATCCTCTCGAGTGCAGACATGGCGGCGTGGGGTTGGCGGCTGCCATTCCTCGTGGCCTTCCCCCTGCTCGCCGTGTCGCTGTACCTGCGGCTCGCGATCGATGAGACCCCGCTGTTCAAGCAGCTGGTTGCGACGAACCGGCGCGAGCGGATGCCCGTGATCGCGGCCCTGCGCCGTCATCCGGTCGCCATGCTGGTCGCGACCGGTGCCGCGTTGCTCGGGATCGGGTCGTACTCGCTGATGAACACATACACGATCTCCTACGGAGTCACGACCCTCCACTTCGACTACCAGCAGCTGCTCGTCGCGACAACCATCGGCAGCCTGCTGCAGCTGGTGACGATCCCGCTCTTCGGGCTCTGGGCGAACAAGATCGGCTCGGCGCGAGTGGTGGCGATCGGCGCGGCGGGAACGCTGATCATCGCGTTCCCGATGTACTTCCTCCTGCAGTTCGCGACCTTCCCGATCCTCGTGGCAACGATGATCATCGGCGGGATCCTGCCCACGCTCTCGTGGGCAGCTCTCGGCGGCCTGATGTCCGACCTGTTCGGCGGCCCGATCCGCTACAGCGCCCTGTCGATCGCGTACAGCATCGCGGCCGTGATCTCGGGCCTTGTTCCGCTGGCAACTGCCGGCCTCGCGAGCGCGACGAACTCGGCCTGGTGGCACCCGGGAGTGATCCTCGCCATCCTCGCCGTGGTCACCCTCCTCGCTGCAATCGCCGCCTCGCGCTGGAAGCGCCCGGTCGACGAACTTACCGACTGATCGTCGCAGTACCGGACAAGCCCGCGCGGGCGGATCCCCACTTCACCAGAACGGAGTGGATATCCGCCCGCGTTTCCGTTTCGAGGGCCTTGGCATATGCCGCTTCGAGCATGTCCGCGATGACGACTCGCTCGCCTCGTTCGGCCGATTGCACCGCAGCCTCGACCATGGCGAGGCTCAGCACATTCGAGTGGACCTCGCCCGACGGCGTTCCACCCCATCGGATGGCACCGACGAACTCCGCGAGCGCGCCGGCGATCTCCTCGCCGCCAGAGTCCGCGACGTCGACCGCGGGCGTCACACCCGTATCGACGCGCTCGATCAGAGGAGTCGACTCGCCGTCCCAGCTAGCGGCCCCGGCGGATCCGCTGATTCGCCAGGTCCCGTTCCAGGATGTCTGGAGCCCACCGCTGCACCAGCTGCCGTTAAAGAGATAACGCACTGCGCCCTCGAACTCGAAGGTCGCGAAGGCGGCGGCATCCCCCTCGTACCAGCTCCACTCCGGGTTGAAAGTCTCGCAGTAGACCGAGAGCGGATCGGCGTCAAGCAGGTATCTCGCCGCATCGAACGCGTGGATTGCCATGTCGACGAGCAGCGGTTGTGCCATCTCGTCACGAAAGCCGCCGAAGTGCGGCGCGCGATAGAACTCCGTCGTCATGATCCCGAGGTCACCGATCGCGGGCAGCGATGAGCGCAACTGCGACAGCGAGCGGTAATACCGGCGCGACTGGCTTGTCATGAGCAGCTGTCCGGAGACTTCGGCGGCGGCCGCGAGCGCCAGCGCCTGGCTGACCGTTGGAGCGATCGGCTTCTCACACAGCACCGGCAGTCCCGCGAACAGCGCCTGGGTGTTGACCGGGTAGTGCGCGACGGGCACCGTGACGTTCACGACCGCGTCTGCACGCGAGGCCGCGGCGACCTCGAGCAGGTCGGCGCCGACGATCACGCCATCCAGCCCGGTGTCGGTGACGACCCGCAGCGCGAGGTCGAGGTCGAGGTCGACGAGTCCGACGAGGTCGACATCCGGTGATGCCGTGAGCACGCGGATCCAGTTCCTGCCCATCGCGCCCGCGCCGACCAGGATGACCCGGACCGGCGATTCTGTGTCCGTCACGGTCGCGAAGGTGGTCACTGGGCCAGGGCTTCCTCGGCGATGGGGCCGGTGTAGCCGTGCCCGGTGAAGAAGTCGCCCGTCTCGTAGCGCAGCAGCACGGGGATCTCGCGCCGCGGTCTGTCTGTTACTGCCCACTCGACAGCATTCGCGATCACGCGCCGGATGTCCTTGTGGTGATAGACGGGAAAGTCCTGGTCGCCAGGGCTGAAGTAGAAGATCTTGCCGTAGCCGCGCCGGAACGTCATTCCGCTCCTGAACACCTCGCCGCCCGTGAACGAGCTGATGAAGATGAGCTCGTCCGGCGTCGGCACGTCGAACTGCTCGCCATACATCTCCTGCTGCGGGATCTCGATCGGATGCGGCACGCCCCTGACGATGGGATGCGTCGGGTTGACGGTCCACACCAGCTCACGATCGTGCTCAGAACGCCAGCGCAGGGTGCAGGTGGTGCCCATGAGCTTCGTGAAGATCTTCGACCAGTGGCCGGAGTGGAGCACGATCAGGCCCATGCCTTCGAGCACGTGTCGGTGTACGCGTTCGACGATCTCGTCGTCGACCTCGGAGTGGGCGGCGTGCCCCCACCAGACCAGCACGTCGGTCTCGGCGAGACGCTCTTCCGTGAGGCCGTGCTCCGGGTCATCCAGCAGGGCGGTTGTGACGCTCGCGCTGTCGCCCAGATTCTCGTCGATACCGGACTTGATGGCGTTGTGCATCCCGTCCGGGTAGATGGCCGCGACGTGCGGTTCGATCTGTTCGTGCCGGTTCTCGCTCCAGACGACGACTCTGAGCGGATGTTCTGGTGTTCCTTGGCGGTGCATGGTTGTTCCTTCCAGGATTGTGGTGTCGATTCGTGACCCTCATAGCGGGCGATAAGCGCAGTTACTTGACGGCACCGCCAAGCGCACCGGCCGCGATGTACTTCTGCGCCACGATGAGCAGAACGATTGCGGGGATGGACGAGAGCACCGCGGTCGCCATGACGGGCGCCCAGCTCTGCACATTGGAACTCAGGTACGAGTAGATCCCGAGGGTCACGGGCTTCACGGTGTCTCCCGTCGTCAGCGTGAGGGCGAAGACGAAGTCGCTCCAGGTGAAGAGGAACGCGAACAGCCCTGCTGTGATGATCGAGTTGCGAGAGATCGGGATCACGATCGAGACGAACGCTCGAAAGTGGCCGGCGCCATCCACGCGTGCCGCCTCGACCAGCGACGGCGGGATCGACCCCATGAACGCGCGGAGGATGAGGATCGCGAACGGAATCGAGCTCGAAGCATCGGCGAGAACCAGGCCGGGGATGCTGTTGAGCAACCCGAGATTGTTGTACGCCGTGTAGAGCGCATTCGCGATCACGATGCCGGGGATCATCTGCGCGATCAGCAGCGCGATGAGAACGCCGTTGATCCAGCGCAGCTTAAATTTCGCGAGCGCGTACGCCGCCGGAGCTGCGATCACGAGCGCCACGATGACCGTGCCGAGCGACACGATGAGGCTCGTGAGCAGGTTTGCGCCCTGGTCGTGGATCGCCTGGGCGTACCCGTCGAAGCTCGGCGCGGTCGGGAAGAACGTGCTGTTGACTGCTCCACCATTCGATTGCAGCGACGTGTTGATCATCCAGTAGACGGGGAAGATCATGATGGCCAGGAAAATGATGCCGAGCACGGTGTACGGCAGCTGCCGCAGCGTCGAAGTCTTCATGAGTCTCGCCTTTACTCGTCGACGGCGCGTCGGTTGACGCGAAGGTAGATGAAGCTGAAGACCAGGGAGATGACGATCAGGATGTTGCTGACGGCGGCTCCCGCTCCGAACGTGAATTCGACGAACGACCGGTGATACGAGTCGGTCGCGAGGGTCTGGGTCGCATTCGCCGGCCCACCTCCCGTCAACCCGAGGATGATGTCGAGCACCTTCAGCGTGTACACGACGCCGAGCACGAGCACGACGCTCACGACGGGCCTGAGGTTCGGCCAGGTGATGTAGCGGAACGCCTTCCAGCCCGTCGCGCCGTCGAGCGACCCGGCCTCGTACAGCTCGGTCGGGATGTCCTGGAGCCCGCTGTAGAGGATCGTCACGTTGAACGGGATACCGAGCCAGATGTTCACGAGGATCACCGCACACAGCGCGACATTGGGGTCGACCAGCCACGGCACAGACGCCGGAACGACATGAAGGAACAGCAGCGTTTGGTTCAGCACCCCGCTGTCCTGGTCGAGCATCCACTTCCACACCGCACTCGAGGCGATGAGCGGAAGCAGCCA
>DASYEE010000199.1:0-2953 GCA_036499165.1 Galbitalea sp.
CTGCCGCTTCAGGTGCTCGGTAGGGGCGACCACAGTGATTCGGTCGATGACGCGCCGGGTGAGGAGCTCGGAGGCGAGACGAAGGGCGAACGTCGTCTTGCCCGCGCCCGGTGTCGCTGCAGCCAGGAAGTCGCGTGGCTCGTTCTCGAAGTAGATATCGAGTGCCTCGGCCTGCCATGCACGCAGCTTGTCTGCGGTGCCGCGCGCTGCACGCTCCGGATATGACGGTGACAGATGCTCCGCCGCAAAACTGCCGACGTGGCGATCCCCATCGCCCACTCCCGCTTCTGTCGTCACTTGATAAGACATTACCCGGCGGCGCAGACACTCTCCGCTGGGCCCGGCACGATGTGGACTGGCGGCACTCAGCGCGCGAAGTGGACGAGAAGAGCAAGCGCGACGACCGTCGCTGCGACCAGCATTCCCACGAGGGTCAATGCCCTCACTCGTACGCTCATAACGCCCCCTCGGGCTCACTCTATTGCCCAACGCGACGCTAGATCAGGGTTTGGCCGGTTTCTTGACCAGCGCGGCGGGTCGAACGAGCCCTCGCCCGAACCGCTCGGCGACCGCGTCTACGGCCTGCTCGGCCTCTCGCCAGCCTTCGTTGGTCTCCCAGAGCCCAAGCGCGGCGTCCCCAGCGGGCGCAAGCTGCTCCATGCGGACCCCCACCAGCCGGATGCGCGCATCCTGGCGCTCGACGGCTGAATAGACGTCGATCACTTCTTCGTAGATTCTTCGGGCGAGGTCGGTGTGCTCCTCGAGCTTGCGTGAGCGGGTGATTGTCGTGAAGTCGCCGTAGCGAAGCTTCAGGACGACGGTCCGGCCGACGAGCCCTCCGCGCCTCAGGCGAACAGCGACCTGGTCGCTCATTCGTAATAGTTCCCGTCGGATGACGGCGGAATCGGTCTCGTCGTGCGCGAACGTCATCTCGTGGCCGATGCTCTTCTCTTCGCGTGACGTGACAACACTGCGGGGGTCTCGTGCCCAGGCCAGGGCGTGCAGCTTGCCACCAGCGCCATCTCCCAGCATCTTCGTGAGGCTCGTGAGCGGGGTGTTTGCCACATCGCCGACCGTCCGCAGCCCGAGTCTCGCAAGCTGCTCCTCTGTCTTGGAGCCGACACCCCAGAGGGCCCCGATGGGCAACGGATGCAGGAAGGCCAGCGTGTCGGCGAGTGGCACAACGAGAAGGCCATCGGGCTTCGAGCGGCTCGAGGCGAGTTTCGCGATGAACTTTGTTGCAGCCACGCCGATGGAGCACCTGAGGCCGGTCTCGGCCAGCACCCGCGCCCGCAGGCCCGTCGCGATCTCCCACGGCGTCCCGAGAAGCCGGCGTGCGCCCGATACATCGAGGAAGGCCTCGTCGATGCTGAGCGGCTCGACAATCGGCGTGACGTCCCTGCAGAGGCCCATCACGATGCGCGAGAAATGCTGATAGCGCTCGAAGTGGGGCGGCAGGACGATGGCGTTCGGGCAGCGTCTGAGGGCGATCGACATGGGCATGGCGGAGTTGACGCCGTACTTGCGTGCTTCGTAGGTTGCCGCCGTCACAACTCCGCGCCCTGCCGTGCCGCCCACGATGACGGGAAGCCCGATCAGGTCTGGTCGCTCGAGCAGCTCAACCGAGGCGAAAAACGCGTCCATGTCCAGGTGCATGATGCTCGCGACACCGTCGTCGATGGGCGCATCGGACACCTGCCTGCCGCGACCATCCTGCTTGCTCATACCCTCAAGCTTCGCAGCAACCGCCGACTCCCGCCGGTGGCAGGATGGATGAATGGCCGAGCAGCATCCATGGACCCGCTATGTCGCGATAGGCGACTCGTTCACGGAAGGCATCGGCGATCCGGAACCCGGTAGCCCCGGCGGATTCCGAGGCTGGGCGGATCGCGTTGCCGAGGTCTTAAGCGCGCAGTCGCCCGACTTCGCCTACGCGAACCTCGCGATACGCGGGCGACTGATGGACCAGATCTTCGACCAGCAGATCGATCCGGCGCTCGCGCTTCATCCTGACCTGATCAGCATCTCGGCCGGCGGCAACAACATCATCCGCCCGGGCAGCGACCCCGATCTCGTCGCCGCCAGGCTCGATGAGGCCGTCGGGCGCCTGCGAGCGGATCACGCAACGGTCATCGTGTTCACCGGGCCGGACATCGGCGCGACACCGGTACTCGGTCGAACCCGCGGCAAGGTCGCGATCTTCAACGAGAACATCCATGCGCTCGCGAAGAAGCACGACGCGGTCGTCGCTGACATGTGGGCGCTAAGAGTCCTTACGGACCCGAGGATGTGGGCGCCCGACCGTCTCCACTTCTCGCCCATCGGTCACAACACGATCGCGCGGATGGTGCTCGACACCCTGGGCGTCGAGAACGAACTCACGCCGTTCGCTCCCGACCCGCTGCCTGAGATCTCGTGGCGCCAGGCGAGAGCGGATGACTTCGGCTGGGCGAGGGAACACCTGGTGCCCTGGGTGATTCGCAGGCTCCGGCGGCGATCCTCCGGCGACTTCATCGATCCCAAGCGGCCGACCTTCTAGGCCGGTTGCCGCTGGCGACTATCGCCCGAAGGCCTGCGCCGCCGGGCAGTCGAAGGGATCTCGAGCCGAGAGGCCAACCCGATTCAGGTAGGCGATCACGATGCCGAACGACTCGAGGAGGGTTGCCTCCGTGTACGGGACCCCCTTGTCGGCGCAATACTGACGGATGATGACGCGCGCCTGTTTGAGGTATGGCCGGGGCATGCTCGGGAACAGGTGATGCTCGATCTGGTAATTGAGACCGCCCATGAGGGTCGTCGTGCCGAGCCCCTTCACGTTGCGGCTCGTCATGACCTGCCTTCGCAGGAAGTCGACCTTGGCATCGTGCGGGATCTGCGGCATCCCCTTGTGATTGGGAGCGAATGACGCGCCCATGTACAGCCCGAAGACCGCGAGCTGAACGGCCAGGAATGC
>DASYEE010000200.1:0-33995 GCA_036499165.1 Galbitalea sp.
TCCCAGAGTCAAGGGCAGGTTACTCACGTGTTACTCACCCGTTCGCCACTGATCCAGAGGAGCAAGCTCCTCTTTCACCGTTCGACTTGCATGTGTTAAGCACGCCGCCAGCGTTCATCCTGAGCCAGGATCAAACTCTCCATAAATGTTTGATTGCACGGCAAGCAAGCTCACCGGCACATCTAGCGCCACCCGCATCCGGAATGGGATGTCGAGGTGACAAGTTTGAAACTGACAAGAACAAATCAATACTGACTTGCTTTGTTTGTTTATATCTATTCCAAAGGAATCCGTTGAAGTTTCAGTAGCCAGATATGACTACCTACGCCCCGACGGGTTTTTGGCATTTGACATTGTGCACGCTGTTGAGTTCTCAAGGATCGGGCGCGCCTGATTCCTGGCCTTACGGTTTGGATTCAGGGCAACTGCTCTAACCTACCACCAAGCCGGTTTCTGTCAACTTGACGCGCCGGTAACCGAAGTTCCGACGCGACCCGTTGAGACCGAAGCCTGGTGGGTCTTTCATCCTAATACCGGCCGCCGCGACACGCCTAAGCGGTGCAACTTTTGGTTTGGATTTTGTCCCTCTTGAGGCCGGCAAGCTTCGGGTTGAACCCGGCGGCTTGTCCGCACCTTTGGGGTGACAGGTGATTACATTACGCAGGATTCGGCAGGTGGGCAAATACGCGGTACATCCCGGGCGTGTCGCGCCAGATCACAGGGATGTGAGCACTCCCCCAGGTTCATTTGCAGTACTGCGAGACCCAGGCCGCGACGCCCGATGCCGCCACCGTTCGCGCCATCGTCGATTGATTGGCTGAGTCATCCAACACCCGTGAAGTGGCCACGTTGGAGGTAATACCGGCCGCGGACTTCTCGATGCTTGCGGTTCCCGCGCTGATTCCCGCGGGCGCGACCTTCTCGAGCAGCGCCCAGTGGTCGACGTAACCCTGCATCGCGACAATGGACAGTGCCACGGTGTTCTGCTCCGACGGCCAGTCGTAGGTCGGACTCTGCAGCACCCCGGGAGTCGCCCGCAGCTCAGAACACCACCTGGCCGAACTCGCGATCACCGCATCGTGAGCCGCCTGCTTGTGTTGCACGTCCGCAAAGAGCGCGTACCCACCGCCGAGCGCAACACTCATGACGACGCCGATTCCGATAGCCGCCTTCGCGATCCCCGACGACCATCCGTTGCTGCGATGCCCGAGGATGACGGCCACAACGCCGGTCACGACACCGAGCGGCGCTACCAGGAACGCGAGAACGAACGCAACCCAGTCGAGCACCGCCGTGCCCCGTGAGCGCGCATGGACGTGGCGCTCTGGTGCCAATGAGCGCGTCGGCACCATGGGCCGGCTCGCGAAGCTGTTGTCAGCGGGTGCTGGTGGTGGAACGCTGGTCAAGTTGTCGTCGGTCACGCTGTCCCCCTGGGTTAGCCACAGGCTAGCGTCCCCAGATCACGACGATGTAACCAAATGTCAAGAGATGTGTATGCCCGCCAGGGTCTTCTTGCCACGCCGGAGGATCGCGTACCCGCCGCCCAGCACCCGCGAGCTGACGACGAGAGACTCGTCATCCACTTTCGCGTTGTTCAGGTAGACACCACCCTGCGCGATGGCACGCCGCGCCTCGGCGAGGCTCGACACGAGCCCGGAGTCGACGAGAAGCTCGAGCACAGTCGCATCCGGGGAACCCTCCGCCAGCGGCAATTCCGCAACGGCTGCCGACAGCGTCGCTTCGTCCAGGGTTGCAAGGTCCCCCTGCCCAAACAGCGCCTCGGCTGCGGCGATCGAGGATTTCGTCGCCGCTTCGCCGTGCACGAGGGCCGTCACCTCGAACGCGAGAGTCCGCTGCGCGTCGCGCCGAAATGGCTCCGCTTCGACCTTTGCCGCCAGTTCGAGGATCTCGTCCCGCGCGAGAAAGGTGAACACCTTCAGCCGCTCGATTACGTCCGCATCGTCGGTGTTGACCCAGAACTGGTACATCGCGTACGGACTCGTCAACCGCTCGTCGAGCCAGATCGCGTTGCCCTCGCTCTTGCCGAACTTGCGGCCATCCGAGTTGGTGATCAGGGGCGTACCAATCGCATGCACGCTCGCGCCTTCCGCACGCTTGACCAGATCGACACCGCTTGTGAGGTTGCCCCACTGGTCTGAACCACCGGTCTGGAGCACGCATCCGTAATCGAGGTAAAGCTGCCTGAAGTCGAGGCCCTGCAGGATCTGGTAGCTGAACTCCGTGTAGCTGATGCCCTCATCCGAATTCAGGCGCGTGCTGACGGCATCTTTCTTGATCATCGTGCCGACGCGGTAGTGCTTGCCGATGTCACGCAGGAAATCGATCGCGCTGAGCGGCGCAGTCCAGTCGAGATTGTTGACCAGCCTGGCGGCGTTGTCTCCATCAAAACTCAGGAACTTACCGACCTGGGCCTGAAGGTAACCGACCCACTCGGCGACCGTTTCGCGCGTGTTCAACGTGCGCTCGGCCGTTGGCTTCGGATCCCCGATCAGTCCGGTCGAACCGCCGACCAGGCCGAGCGGCTTGTGCCCGGCGAGCTGCAACCGGCGCATCAACAGGAGCTGCACGAGGTTGCCAAGGTGCAGGCTGGGTGCAGTGGGGTCGAACCCGCAGTAGTAGGTGATGGGATCGCCGGAAAGAAGTGCCCGAAGCTCGTCCTCATTCGTCGAGACATGGATGAGACCCCGCCACTCCAGCTCAGACCAGATGTCAGGGAACGTGGCGTCATTGCTTTGGGAACTGAGACGGCTCGGAGGGGCTGATGGCACGGAATACAGGCTATCCGACCATGGTGTCGGCTCGAGTCGCGCGCTTCTTGGGAACGTGCGCCTTGTACGGCGAGACACTGGGGTCGCCCGGGATCCAGAATCGCCACGGATACTCCGTCGTTCCCCCAGGACCCGAGACACCGGTGCGAGGACCGGTGAGAAACTTGGCGGGCGCCTCTCGAAGCTCAAGCGAGATCGCTCCGGACTCGAGGTCGTCGCCGTTGTCGCCGAGCGTGATGCCGAGCGCCACTGCAAGCCGGGCAGGACCACGAGCCAGGTCGGCATCCAGCTTGCTCGTCGTGCGGCGCTCGCGGGCTGTGTCGATGCCGTCGATCACCTCGCCTGCGCGCAACAGGACCCCGGATGCGACGCCAACCGGCGAGCAGATCACGTTCGCACACACGTGCATGCCATAGGTGAAATACGTGTAAAGGCGGCCGGGCTCGCCGTACATCACCGCGTTGCGACGGGTTAGGCCGCGGAACGCATGCGAACCCGGATCGACTTCGCCGAGGTACGCCTCGACCTCCGTGAGGCGCACGGAGACTCCGCGGGAATGCACGATCGATCCGAGGAGCAGCGGAGCCACCTCGACCGATGGGCGCTCGAGCAGCGCGCGATCGAACACTAGAACAGGTGCGCGCCAGACACGATCGCGAGCACGATCGCCGCGACGAGCATTGCTGCCGCGACGCCGAAGACCGAGTACATCACGATCTTCTGCGTGCGGTTTTGCGGGGGCTTCGGCTGGTCTTTCTGGAGCGTCATGGCTTGGCCTTTTCTAATTCGCGCACTCTGCGGGTGAGTGACAAAATCTGCTCGGCCACACGGACCGGCGCGGTGCCCCCGGGCGACGAACGCGCCGCGAGCGATGCGTCAACAGTAAGCGATGCGCGCAGGTCCGGCGTCAATGTGGGCGAAATGGCGCTGTACTGCTCATCCGTCGGCTCGTCGAGCTCGAGTCCGTTCTCCTCGCAGAATCGCACGAGCGCGCCGCTGGTCTCGTGTGCCTCACGGAACGGGACGCCCTGGCGCACGAGCCAGTCCGCGACATCCGTTGCAAGGGCGAAACCCGCGGGCGCGAGGGACGCGAGGCGCGCGAAGTCGAATTCGAGGGTTGCGACCATGCCGGTGAACGCGGGCAGCACGACTTCAAGAGTTGCAATCGAGTCGAAGACCGGCTCCTTGTCTTCCTGCAGGTCGCGGTCGTACGCGAGCGGCAGGCCCTTGAGGGTGGCAAGCAGGCCGGTCAGGTTGCCGATCAGGCGACCCGCCTTGCCCCTCGCGAGCTCCGCGATGTCCGGATTCTTCTTCTGCGGCATGATCGACGAGCCCGTTGAGTACGCGTCGTGGAGCTTCACGAATCCGAATTCCTTGGTGGCCCAGACGATGATGTCTTCGGAGAACCGAGAAAGGTCGATGCCGAGCTGCGCACAGATATAGGCGAACTCGGCCACGACGTCGCGGCTGGCTGTGGCATCCATCGAGTTCTCGGCCGGCCCCGAGAGCCCGAGCTCTCGTGCGACCAGATCGACGTCGAGGCCGAAGCCGTTGCCTGCCAGCGCTCCCCCGCCGTACGGCGAGACGGATGCTCGCACACGCCAGTCTCGGAGTCGCTCCAGGCAGCGTACAAGTGGCCACGCGTAGGCGAGGAGGTGGTGGGCGAGCAAGACCGGCTGCGCGTGCTGCATGTGCGTCCTGCCCGGCATCGGCGCGTCCCCCGCCGTCTCAGCCTGGGCCACGATCGCATCGGTGAGCTGGACAACGAGATGCTCGATGCTCGCGGAGTGGTCGAGCAGGTAGAGCCGGATGAGCGTGGCGATCTGGTCGTTCCGGCTTCGACCCGCGCGCAACTTACCGCCGAGCGCGGCCCCCGCGATCTCTACCAGTCCGCGCTCGAGCGCGAAATGGACATCCTCGTCGGTCGGCAGCGCTGTGAACTCGCCCGCGTCGATCCGGCGAAGCAATTCGCCGAGAGCGCCCTGCATTCGCTCCAGTTCTTCATCACTGAGGTACCCGGCGGCCGCGAGAGCTTTCGCATGCGCCCGCGAACCCGCGATGTCGTACGGATAGAGCTGCCAGTCGAACTGCGTCGACTTGCTGAGCGCCGCCAGCTCGGGCGATGGCCCGTCTGCAAAACGGGCGCCCCACAGGGAGCCCCGGTTCGACGTCGCCACGGTCAGCCGGCCGACCCCAGGTCGCGCCGCGCCGAGATCTTCGATGGCAGCGACCAGATCTCGATGAACCCCTTCGACAGCGACTGGTCGAACGTGTCGCCGGTGTCGTAGGTGGCAAGGCTGAAGTCGTAGAGGCTCTCGTCGCTGCGCTGGCCGGTGACGACCGCACGGCCGCCTTCGAGCTTCAGCCGGATGTCACCGCTCACGTGCTTCTGCGTGTCATCGATGAAGACGTCGAGGCTGCGCTTCAGCCCCGAGAACCAGAGGCCGTCGTAGACGAGATTCGACCACTCCGCCTCGACGCCGCGCTTGAACCGGTTGACGTCACGCTCGAGTGTCAGGGATTCGAGCGCCTCGTGCGCAGTGATCAGGGCCATTGCTGCGGGCGCCTCGTACACCTCGCGGCTCTTGATGCCGACGAGGCGGTCCTCGACGACATCGATGCGACCGACTCCGTGCCTGCCCGCCAGGATGTTCAGCTGTTCGACTGCCTCGAGCGGGCTGACCGCCTTGCCGTCGATCGCAGTCGGGATTCCGTGCGTAAAGGTGATCGTGACCTCGTCGGCCGGTTTCGCGATCGATGGATCCATCGTGTACTCGTACAGGTCTTCAATCGGTGCGTTCCATGGGTCCTCGAGGAACCCGGTCTCAACTGCACGGCCCCAGACGTTCTTGTCGATGGAGTACGGATTTGCCGCACTCTGGCGAATAGGCAGGTTGTGCTCGTTGGCGTAGACAATGGCCTTGTCGCGTGTCAGCGCCAGGTCACGCACGGGGGCGATGCTCGACAGTTCGGGAGCGAGTGCTGCAACAGCCGCCTCGAATCGAACCTGGTCGTTGCCCTTGCCCGTGCAGCCATGCGCGACCGAATCCGCGCCGAGTTCCTTGGCCACCCTGGCAAGATGCCGGGCGATGACGGGTCGGCTGAGCGCAGACACAAGGGGGTAACGCTTTTGGTACAGGGCATTGGCCTTCAGCGCTGGCATCAGGTAGTCGCTGGCGAACTCGTTCTTCGCATCGACGACGACCGCCTCGACGGCGCCGCAATCGAGCGCACGCTGACGGATGTCCTCCATGTCTTCCCCGCCCTGGCCGACGTCGACAGCGAGAGCTACGACCTCTTTGCCGGTCGCATCCTTCAGCCAGCCGATACCGACCGATGTGTCGAGACCGCCCGAATAGGCGAGGACAACGCGCTCTGTCATGAAACTCCCTGGTGTGTTTGTGGTTGTCAGTTTACTGAGGGGCCGGTGGGCCAGTTGCGGGGTACGAGCTTCGATAAAGTGTCAGGATGACCAACGCCGATGGATCGCCGCAGCAGCAGCCAACCACGCCCGTCGAACGGCCGCGGTACGGCGAGTACCTGCCCGCAGGCAGCCCGCCGCCGTACCAGGCGCCGCCCGCGTACCAACCCGATCCGAGCTCCCCGGCGTTTCCCGTCGCGCAGCAGCCCGTGGCGGGCGGCTACCCGGCGTCGCCCTACTACCAGGCCGCTCCGACGGTGCGCACCCGCAAGGTCGCGGACCTCGTTGTTACCTGCGTTCTGTTGGCGATCGGTTTCTTCGGGATGCTCATCGGAATTCTCGCCACGTCGGGGATCAGCGAGTCGCTGGCCAACGAATACGCCACCCATGGATTGCCTTACACCGCCCCCGCGGCGCTCCCCGTCGTCGTCACGACCATCTGGATCAGCCACGTCCTGCTCTTCCTTGCCGCCGTGGGCGGCAGCATTCCCCTGCTCGTCAAGCGGCGCATCGCCTTTTGGGTGCCACTCGTGGCCGGAGTGGTTGCTGCCATCGTATTTTGGGGCGGACTGATCGTACTGATCACGAGCGACCCCGCGCTCATGAACGCGCTTCAGTCCGGCCGGTAGCGGAACGCTCACGCCCGCTCCAGCAGCCAGACCATCAGCGCCTTCTGGGCGTGGAGGCGATTCTCTGCCTCATCCCAGATGACGCTCTGCGGGCCATCGATCACGTCGGCGCTCACCTCAAAGCCCCGGTCGGCCGGAAGGCAGTGCAGAAAGAGCGCATCCGGCTTCGCGAGCGCCATCAGGTCGGCGTTCACCTGGTATTGCCCGAAGCTGCGCAGGCGCTCGGCCTTTTCGTCTTCCTTGCCCATCGAGACCCAGGTGTCTGTCACCACGACATCCACACCCGCTACGGCCTCGAGCGGATCCGTGAACAGCGTCACCGATCCTCCAGTAGCGGCCGCAATCTTGTCTGCATCCGCGACGACCTGGGGGTCGGGCGCATAGTCGGCAGGAGACGCGATGCGGATGTGGATGCCTGCGGTCGCGCACGCCAGCACGTACGACTGCGCCATGTTACTTCGCCCATCACCGAGGAACGTCACCGACAACCCGGCCAGGCGACCGGTGTGCTCCCGAATGGTCAGCAGATCCGCCAGCAACTGGCACGGGTGGAAATCATCGCTGAGCGCGTTAATGACCGGAACCGTCGTTCCCGCTGCCATCTCTTCGAGACCAGCCTGGCCATAGGTGCGCCACACGATCGCCGATACCATGCGCTCGAGCACACGAGCCGTGTCCGACGGTGTCTCCTTGCCGCCGAGCTGGCTGTTCGCTGTCGAGATGATCAGGGGACTGCCGCCGAGGTCGGCTATGCCGACAGCGAAGCTCACGCGGGTTCGTGTGGACGACTTGTCAAAGATGACCGCAACGGTCTGGGGGCCGGCAAGCGGAGTTGTTCCGAAGCGGTCCTTCTTCAGCTGTTCTGCGAGATCCAGGATCTCGAGCTGTTCTGCACCGTTCAGGTCGTCGTCGCGCAGGAAATGACGGGTCATGCTGTTGCCTCCAGGGCCGAGGTGAACTTCTCTTGGAATTCGTCGATCTCGGCGTCGCCGACAACGAGCGGTGGTGCGATGCGGATGCTGCTCTCGTTGGCCGCGTTCACGATGAGTCCGCGCTCGAGCGCTGCCGTGGCGAGCGCGTTCGCCACAGGACTGGCAAGCCCGACCCCGATGAGAAGACCGGCTCCCCTGATCTCGGCGACGAGCGGAGAATTCGCCGCACGCACGGCCGAGCGGATGCGTTCCCCTTTGACAACGGCGGCCTCAACGAGGCCAGCGCGCTCGATCTCGCCGAGGACGGCGTTCGCGGCAGCGGTTGCGAGAGGGTTCCCGCCGAAGGTCGACCCGTGTTGCCCGCGCGTGAAGAGGTCGGATGCGTCTGCAAACGTGACGAGCGCGCCGATCGGCACGCCTCCCGCAATACCCTTCGCGACGGCTATCGCGTCAGGAACGATGCCAGAACGCTGGAATGAGAACCACGAACCGGTACGGCCCACGCCGGTCTGGATTTCGTCCAGGATGAGCAGGACGCCGTGCCTGGCCGTGAGTTCTCGGGCGCGCTCCAGGAATCCTTCCGGAAGGTCCACGACGCCCGCTTCGCCCTTGATCGGCTCGATGAAGATCGCAGCCACGGAATCGTCGATCGCGGCCTCGAGCGCCTCGATCGTCGTATCGATGTGTTCGACGCCCGGCAGGAGCGGCTCGAACGGCTGGCGGAGCGCGACCTTGCCCGTGAGCGCGAGCGACCCGGTGGTGCGCCCGTGGAACGAGCCATTGAGCGCGAGGATCTTCCGGCGGCCGCCGTTCAACCGAGCAAGCTTGATCGCTGCCTCGATAGCCTCGGCCCCGGAGTTGCCGAAGTAGACGCGCCCGCGCTCGCCCGCGCCGGTGAGCCGGCGAAGTCGTTCGGCGAGCTCGATCTGGGACGGGGATGCGAAGTAGTTGGAGACGTGCGCGAGGGTTGCGACCTGCCGACTGACGGCATCCACGAGCACCGGATGTGCGTGGCCGAGCGCGTTCACCGCGATGCCGGCAAGGAAGTCCAGGTAGCGCTTGCCTTCGGAGTCCCAGACGTAGCACCCCTCGCCGCGCACGAGCATGGCAAGCGGCGCGGGTGCGGAGCCCATCATCGCGTCGCGGTAGCGGCTCGGCCATGCGGCATCGTCGGCAGGCTCGGTTGCGCTCATGCGACGACCTCTGTTCCTATCCCTTGCTGTGTGAAAATCTCGAGCAGGATCGAATGTGGGATGCGGCCGTCGATGATCGCGGCCTTGTCGACTCCGCCGTCCACCGCCTCGAGGCAGGCGGCCATTTTGGGGATCATGCCAGACTCGAGCGTCGGCAGAAGGGTCTCCAATTCCGAGCCCGAGAGGTGCGACACCAGCGAATCGCGATTCGGCCAGTCGGAGTAGAGGCCGGCGACATCGGTCAGGATGACCAGCTTGGCCGCGCCGAGCGCCACGGCCAGCGAGGCGGCAGCAGAGTCAGCATTGACATTGAGGGCAACCCCGGGTGCGTCGAGATCGGGGGCGACCGATGAGATCACGGGAATGAAGCCGTCGTCGAGCGCCTCGATCACCACAGCGGGATCGACCTCGACAACGTCGCCGACGAGGCCCAGGTCGAGCGCGGCGCCCTCGACTTCCGCGCTGCGTCGCCGGCCACCGAACAGGTCGCCAGAGCGCCCCGACAGACCAACCGCGTACGATCCGTGGGCATTGACGAGCTCGACGAGTTCGCCGTTGACCTGGCCGGAAAGCACGCTTTCAACGACCTCCATGACCTCGGGAGTCGTCACGCGATATCCCCCCCTGAACTCGCTTTGGATCCCCCGCCTGGCCAGTTCAGCCGAGATCTGCGGGCCGCCGCCGTGGACGACAACGGGTCGGATGCCGGCGTGACGGAGGTAAACCATGTCTTCCGCGAACGCACGTTTCAAGGTGTCATCCACCATCGCGTTTCCACCAAACTTGACGACGATCGTCTTGCCTGCGAAGCGCTGCATCCAGGCCAGCGACTCGATGAGGACGGCGGCCTTGACCGCAGCATCCTCCGTGCTCGTCTCGGCGCTCATGACGCGTACGCGCTGTTCTCGTGCACGTAGTCGTGGGTCAGGTCGTTCGTGAAGACCGTAGCCGCGGCTGCCCCGACCTTCAGGTCGATTGCGAGGTAAACCGCGCGTGGAGACAGGTCGACCTCGTCGCGGGGGCGGTCCGGCGCACCCTGCGAGCAGACACGAACGCCGTTCATCGAGACGTCGACGTCGTACGGGTCGAAGGAGGCGGTCGTCGTTCCAATCGCGGCAAGCACGCGACCCCAGTTGGGATCGTTGCCGAAGATGGCCGCCTTGAAGAGATTGTTGCGCGCAACAGATCGTGCGACCTCAACCGCCTCGTCTTCGCTTGCCGCACCGGTGACCTCGATCAGGATGTCGTGGCTGGCGCCCTCCGCGTCCGCCATCAGCTGCATCGCGAGGCTCGTGCACACTTCCGCAACGGCGGCCGCGAATTCTGCGGGATCGGGAGTGAGCCGGGATGCGCCGCTCGCGAGCAGCGAGACCTGGTCGTTGGTCGACATGCAGCCGTCGCTGTCGAGCCGGTCGAAGCTCACACGAGTGGCACCGCGGAGCGCGGCATCCAGTTCGTCCGACGACGCGACGGCATCGGTGGTCAGCACCACGAGCATTGTGGCAAGCGCGGGCGCGAGCATGCCAGCGCCCTTCGCCATGCCACCGATCGTCCACCCTGCCGCGCTCTTATATTCGGCCTGCTTCGGGACTGTGTCGGTCGTCATGATGGCGCGCGCGGCATCCTCACCGCCGTCGGCATCGAGTGACGCGGCGGCCAGCGCGACTCCGGCGAGCACCTTGTCCCGGTCGAGCTGATCGCCAATCAGCCCCGTCGAACACACGAGAATGTCTCCCGCTGACGCCTCGAGTGCGGCGCCGACGGCCTCGGCGGTGGCGTGTGTCGTCTGGAAGCCCTCGGCACCGGTGAAGCAGTTCGCTCCACCGGAATTCAGGACGATCGCGCAGACGGTGCCATCGGCGATGACCTGCTGCGACCAGATAATGGGGTTGGCCTTCGAGCGATTGCCGGTGAACACAGCGGCGGCAGCGGTCAACGGGCCACGGTTCACCACGAGCGCGAGGTCGGCTTTGCCAGATGACTTGAGGCCTGCGGCAATGCCGCTCGCCTCGAATCCAAGTGCAGCGGTGACGCTCATGGCGCGACTCCGTTCGTTGTCAGGCCGAGCCCCTCGGGGAGTCCGAGCGCGATGTTTGCCGACTGGATTGCTGCGCCAGCCGTTCCCTTGACGAGATTGTCGATGGCGGTGATCGTGACCACACGACCGGCGGCCTCGTCCACAGTGAGGCCGATCAAAGCTGTATTGGCGCCCAGTGTGTCCGCTGTCCTGGGAAACTGGCCTGCCGGGAGCAGGTGGACGAATGTCTCGCCCGCATACGCGGCCTCGAATGCCGCCCGGACATCCGCGGCCGTCGCGCCCTTCGCGAGCTTTGCTGTTGAGGTGGCGAGAATGCCACGGGACATCGGAACGAGCATCGGCGTGAACGACACAGTCACTCCTTCCCCGCCCGCCGCGGTGAGGTTCTGCTGGATCTCCGGTGTATGCCTGTGGGTGCCGCCGACCGCGTATGCCGACGCTGATCCCAGGATTTCGCTCGCAAGGAGTTCGGTCTTCGCGGCCTTTCCCGCACCGGATGTGCCGACAGCGAGAATCGCGACGAGGTCATCCGAGTCGAGAAGGCCCGCGCGGATGCCCGGGGCAAGCCCAAGGGTGATGGCCGTCACGTTGCACCCGGGCACCGCGATGCGTTTCGCACCGACCAGCTTGTCGCGTTGGGTGCGGCCCCCCTCGAGCACGAGCTCCGGGAGCCCGTATGTCCACGCGCCGAAGTACTCGCCGCCGTAGAACTTCGCCCAGGCGGCCGGACTCTCGAGCCGGTGATCTGCCCCGCAGTCGACAACCACCGTCTCATCGGCGAGCTGGGCTGTGATCTCGCCGGACTTGCCGTGCGGCAGCGCCAGGAACACGATGTCATGCCCTGCGAGGTTATCGGCCGTCGTCTCGACGAGCGTCAGGTGGGCAAGGCTCCGCAGATGCGGCTGAACGCTCGCCAGCGACTGCCCCGCGTTGGAAAAGGCCGTCACGGTTGTGACAGTGAATTCGGGGTGAGACGCGAGGATCCGCAGTACCTCACCGCCGGCGTAGCCGCTGGCACCTGCCACGGCGACGGAATACGACATTGGGAACACCTTATTGATCGAAGGTCGGATGAGAACCGGAACCGGCGACGCAACGCGGCTGCCTGGGCAGCGTGCTGATCTCTCAGCGGCGGGCGTCGCCTACGATCGGCGCGCGCGGATTACCGAACGACGAAGGTCGCTGGTGCCAGTTCCGCGGATGTCCACAGCACAACCCTATCTCTCCTGGCGCCGAGCGCACTAATCGTGCGCCCGCGCAGGAATCTTGCTGAATGCCGACAGGGTCACTCGCGCAGGCGGGCCGCAAATCGCGCGGCCGCCAGGGCGACAGCGCCGTTCTTCGCTTCCGTCGCCTCCGCGGCAGTCAGCGTGCGATCCGCGGCGCGGAATCGCAGGGCGAAGGTCAGCGATTTCGCGCCGTCCTCCACACCCGCGCCGCGGTAGTCGTCGACCAGAGCAGCGCGCTCGAGGAGGGCGCCTGCCCCCTCGATGACCGCCGCAAGGACATCGCCGGCGGGGATCGTGGCGTCGACGACCAGCGAGAGGTCTTGCGTGGCGGCTGGCATGCTGGCTATCGGCGCAGTCGTCACCTCGATCGGCGCGAGCTCGATCAACAGGTCGAGATCCAGTTCTGCGACGGCGACCGTGCGCGGAAGATCGAGGTCGACGGCAACCCGTGGCAGCAGTTCGCCCGCAAAGCCCACCGAAGTCTCGCCGACCCACAACTCGGCCGTTCGTCCAGGATGCATGGCGTGATGAGAACCCTGTGCCACGCGGATCTCGAGCGCCAGAGCGCTTCCGATCTGCGCGACCGAGGTGAGGGCATCGCCGAGACCGGAAGGAACCGCGGGCAGGCCCGGCTGTTTGGATATCGCGTCGCCAACGAACAGTGACGCAACGTGACGCGCCTGCGGCGGGATGCTCGCGTTGAGCTCGGCCAGGCGCTCGGCGCCCGGATGCGCGGGCCCGATGGGCAGTGGACCGCTGCCGTACTCCACACCGCTCTCGGGTTGGAACACGACTCCGACCTCGAACAGGGCGAGATCTGTCAGTCCCCGCGACTCGTTTCGCCTCGCGATATCGATGAGGCCAGGCAGGAGTGCGGTTCGCAGGTATGGCGCTTCAGCGTCGAGCGGATTGGCAAGCCTCGTGGCTGCCGCAAGGTCGTCTCCAGCCGCACCGAACAGGTCGATCTGTGCCCGTGACTCGAATGGGTAGGAGATGACCTCGGTTGCTCCGGCGGCGGCGAGCGCGTTCGAGACGAGACGCCGAAGCTGCTGGCCGCGGGTCAGGCCTCGGCCGGGTGGCGCCACCGGCAGCACAGACGGAATGCGGTCGTACCCGATGATGCGCGCGACCTCTTCCGCGAACGTCGCCTTATCGGTGAGGTCGCCTCGCCAGCTCGGCGGCGTCACGACGAGAACGCCCGCGCCCGCCTCGACAGTCGCGCCGACTTTTTCGAGAGAACTGACGATCTCGGCGTCGCTGTACTCGACTCCGATGAGGCTGCTAACGAATCCATCCGGAAGATCGATCGGCAGGGGCAGCTGCGCATCGATGTACGAAGAGCCGATCGGTGTGGCTTCGCCGCCCGCCAGCTCGACCAGCAGCTGAACGACGCGAGCGGACGCTGGCGCGGTGACCAGCGGATCGACGCTGCGCTCATAGCGCTTTGACGCCTCGCTCGGCAGCTTGTGCCTGCGCGAGGTACGCGCAATTGAGGTCGGGTCGAAGTTGCCAGCCTCGACCAGCACAGCGGTCGTGGAATCCGAGATCTCGGTCGCCGCACCGCCCATGACGCCCGCAAGACCGATCGGGCCAGAGGCATCGGTGATCAGGAGGTCTTCGGTCGACAGCGACCGCTCCTGCCCGTCGAGTGTCACGAGCTTTTCACCCGCGGTGGCGCGGCGAATCGTGAACCCACCGGTGAGCTTGTCGTAGTCGTATGCGTGGATGGGCTGCCCCAGCTCCCACATCACGTAGTTTGTGATGTCGACGACCAGGGAGATCGACCGGATCCCCGCGAGCGCGAGTCTCGACAACATCCACGGCGGGGTCGGAAGCGACGGGTCGATACCGCGCACGACACGGGTCGTGAACGCGAATGCGCCCGGGCGCCCGCGCACGGGCTGCGGGTCGTCGATGACGACGGGGAACACGTCGGATGCGTCGGTTGGCACCTCGAACGCGTAGCGATCGACAGAGGCTGACTTCGCCGGATCGCGGAACGCCGCACCCGTCGAGTTCGAGTATTCGCGAGCAACCCCGCGGATCGAGAATGCGTAGCCACGATCGGGCGTCACGTTGATTTCGACCGCGAAGTCGTCGAGCCCCAGCAGCGCGGCAGCGTCGGTTCCGACCGCCGGGTCGAGACCGAGGGAGGCGAGACGCAGAATGCCATCGTGCTCTTCGCCGAGACCGAGCTCGCGCGCCGAGGCGATCATCCCGTCCGAGACATGACCGTAGGTCTTTCTCGCAGCGATCGGGAATGGCCCGGGCAGCACGGCCCCGGGAAGGGTCACGACGACCTTGTCGCCGGCAACGAAGTTGTGCGCTCCGCACACGATGCCTCGCGGCTCTGTTTCGCCGACATCCACCGAGCACCAGTTGATCGTCTTGCCGTTCGACTGCGGTTCTGGCGTGGCTTCGAGCACCTGCCCGACGACGATCGGGCCGGAGACGCCGAACGTGTGCACGTCTTCTTCCTCGAAACCAACCGAGACGAGTGCCGCCAGGATGTCTTCCGCCGTGGCGTCTGCGGGAACATCGACCCACTCGCGCAACCAGCTGACCGGAACGCGCATCAGACCACCATCCCGAACTGCTGCGAGAAGCGGATGTCACCCTCGACCATGTCCCGCATATCGCTCATGTCGTTGCGGAACATGAGCGTGCGCTCGATTCCCATGCCGAAGGCGAATCCCTGGTATTCGTCCGGATCAATGCCTGCCGCGCGAAGCACATTCGCGTTGACCATGCCGCAGCCGCCCCACTCGACCCACCGCGCGCCGCCCTTGGCATTCGGCTGCCAGACATCCATCTCCGCACTCGGCTCTGTAAACGGGAAGTAGTTCGGGCGAAGGCGAATTCGCGCCTCGTTGCCGAACATCGCTCGGGCGAGGTGCTCGAGCGTTCCGCGAAGGTTCGCCATTGTCAGCCCCTTATCGATGGCAAGCCCCTCCAGCTGGTGAAAGACCGGGGTGTGCGTCGGGTCGAGCTCGTCGGTGCGATACACGCGACCGGGAGCCACGACATAGACCGGCAGCGGACGATCGAGCAACGACCGGATCTGCACGGGCGAGGTGTGCGTGCGGAGGATGAGGTGCGAACCGAGCGGCTCGACGAAGAATGTGTCCTGCATGGCGCGAGCGGGGTGATCTTCGTCGAAGTTCATCGCGTCGAAGTTGAACCACTCGTTTTCGAGCTCCGGCCCCTCAGCGATCTCCCAGCCCATACCGACGAACAGGTCGCCCATGCGCTCCATCAGCAGGTTGATCGGATGCCGCGCCCCCGCGCGCCAGCGTGAGGCGACGGCGGTCACGTCGATCGACTCCGCGGCGAGACGGGCGCCCTCCTCAGCCGCGACGACCTCGGCCTCGCGTGCGGCCAGCGCAGCGTTTACTCGCCCGCGCGCCTGGCCGACGATCTTGCCGAGTGCTGCCTTCTGGTCACCAGGAACATCGCGCAGACTCGCGTTCATGCGAGCAAGCGGTGATGCCTCTCCCGTGAAGGCCGTGCGGGCCGCCCTCAATTCAGCCGAATTCGTCGCCGCGGTGATGGCCGCAACGGCCTCCGCAACACTGTCGGCAGCCGCCTGTTCGCTGATCGGGGTGGTTTCTGACACGAAAATCGAGTTTAGTGCGCTCGGCACCCCCTCTCGTGTTGACTGGGAAGCATGAGTGAAATCCTTCTGCTGGGAGGGACGGGATGGCTCGGTCGGAAGATCGTCGAATCAGCGATCGCCGCCGGAAATCGCGTGACGTGCCTGGCGCGCGGCGAGTCGGGACAGGTTCCGAGCGGAGCAACGCTGGTGCGCGCCGACCGTCGCGCGCCTGGGGCATACGACGAGGTCGCGAGTCGCGACTGGGATGACGTCATCGAGGTCTCCTGGGACAATGCGCTGGTGACGCAAGCCCTGGCGGCGCTCGCGCCGCGAGCCGCCCACTGGACGCTGGTGTCGACGATCTCGGTCTACGCGAGCAACGGCGATACCGGCGCGGACGAAAGCGCGGAAGTCGTCGAGCCACTGGACCTCGACGACTACGGCCAGGCGAAGGTCGCTGCGGAGCGGGCCAGCGCCGCGGCGCTCGGCGATCGCCTCCTGGCTGCGAGGGCCGGCCTCATCTGCGGACCAGGGGATCCGAGCGACCGATTCGGCTACTGGGTCGCCAGGATGGCGGCGGCCCCGACCGCGGACATCCTCTCGCCCGAGGCCCCCGGCCGCAGCGTGCAGGCGATCGACGTACGCGATCTTGCGTCCTGGATCGCGTCCGCCCAGCCGGTGACCGGCACGATCAACGCGATTGGCTCGCGCCACGCCTTTGTCGACGTTCTCGATCGGGCAGCAACGGTCGCCGGCTACTCCGCTGCGCGCGTCGAAGCAACCGATGACTGGCTCCTGGCGCACGACGTCGGTTACTGGGCGGGCGGGCGCTCGCTTCCGTTGTGGCTTCCGCGCGAGGATGCCGCCATGGCCGAACGGAGCGACAGTGCCTTCATAGCCGCGGGCGGCATCCGGCGCGACCTGGATGAGACACTTCGCGACGTGTTGGCCAACGAACGCGCGCGCGGCCTCGGCAGAGCGCGACGCGCTGGGCTTACGCGCGAAGACGAGAGCGAGCTCCTCCGCGATTTGTGACAGCGAATCAGGATCGCTGCGCGAACGCCGATTCATAGAGGCAGACGGATGCGGCCGTAGCGAGATTCATGGATTCTGCTGCGCCATAGATGGGAACGGTGATCGCCCGGTCCGCAAGGTCGTAGTACGCGTCGCTCAGGCCCCTGGCCTCGTTACCGAAAAGCCACGCCGTCGGCAGGTCGAGTACGCCCTCGCGGCGCGCCGCAAGCAGGTCCTCACCCTTGATGTCGGCGGCGATCACCTGTAACCCGGCGATACGGGCGCGGGAGATCACGTCTTCCAGTTCTACGCCGAGCGCGACCGGCAAGTGAAACAGCGAGCCGGTCGTGGCGCGGACGACCTTCGGGTTATAGACATCAACACTTCGCCCCGTGAAGATCACGCCGTCGGCGCCCGCGGCATCGGCAGCGCGGATGATCGTGCCGGCGTTGCCCGGGTCGCGGATCTCTTCGAGGATGGCAATGAGCTTCGGGGTACCCGCAAGGATGTCTTTGACCGAGGTCGGAAACTGGCGACAGGCAGCCACAATGCCCTGGGGCGTGACGGTGTCGGCCATGCTGTCGAGCACGTCTTCCGTCACGAACTGCACCTCGATGCCGTGCGTCTCGGCGCCCTGGGCGATCTCCGGAAACTTGTCGAGAGCGGTCGGCGTCGCGTAGAGCTCGACGAGGAGCTCGGCGCGATAACGAAGGGCCTCGGCGACGGCCTGCGGTCCCTCGAGCAAGAACTGTCCGGTCTGCTGGCGGGCGTCACGTTTGGCAAGTTTGGCGACCCCACGCACCCGCGGGGATCGCGGATTGTCGATCATGTGATCAGCCTATTTGTGCGAGGAGGACAAATCCTCCGCCGCGCCGCCCTCAGTCCCGCGCATCCGCACGCCCGCGATCATCAGGATGACGACGAAGACGACGCCCCCGACGATCGCGATATCGGCGACGTTGCCGATGAACAGGTACTTGTAGTCGATGAAGTCGACAACGTAGCCGTGCCCGAAGCCGGGCGCGCGGAAGAGCCGGTCACCGAAGTGGGTCGTTGCTCCCCCGAAAACGAGTCCGAGACCGACGGACCAGCGCCGTGAGGTCGCGCGCCAGGCGAAATACGCGATGACAATCGCTGCCGCTCCCGAGACGATCGTGAATACCCAGGTGATGCTCGTTCCGGTCGAGAATGCCGCGCCGGGGTTGAAGACCAGTCGGAACGTGATCAGATCACCGATCACGTTGATCGAATTGCCGTCCTTCAGGTGCACGAGCGCCCACCACTTGGTCAGCTGGTCGATGAGCACCACGATCGCACCGACGGTAATCGTGACCCAGAACAGCCGGTGACCGACGGATGACCCAGCCGCGGCATCCCGCTGCGGGTCGGTCTCGGGCGTCTCTGGGGTGGGAACTGTGCTCACGGGCATCCTTGGTTCTTCGTGCGAGAGACAGAACGATCCCCGGCCAGGCACTGCCCGACCGGGGATCTTCTCGTCATGTGTCTTGACTGGCGCGCGCGAACTACGCTGCGTCGACCCTGGGCGCCGACGTGTCAGCGGGCAGTGCTGCCTTCGCGGTCGCGACGATGGCGGCGAACGTCGCCGGCTCGTTCACTGCGAGGTCGGCCAGGATGCGACGGTCAACCTCAACGCCGGCCAGGTTCAGACCCTGGATGAGGCGGTTGTAGGTCAGGCCGTTGGCGCGCGACGCAGCGTTGATCCGCTGGATCCACAGGCGACGGAAGTCGCCCTTCTTCTGGCGACGGTCACGGTATGCGTAGACGAGGGAGTGAGTGACCTGCTCCTTCGCCTTGCGGTAGAGGCGCGAACGCTGGCCGCGGTAGCCCTCGGCACGCTCGAGGATGACGCGACGCTTCTTGTGGGCGTTGACCGCCCTTTTTACTCTTGCCATGATCTGTTCCCTTTACGTCTCTACTACTTGCCGAGCAAGCGCTTGATGGTCTTGGCGTCCTGCGGTGCAAGCACGATCTCGCGGTTGAGCCGGCGCGTGACCTTGCTCGACTTCGCTTCGAGGTGGTGGCGCATTCCAGCACCCTGCTTCATGACCTTGCCGGATCCGGTGAGCTTGAAGCGCTTCTTGGCCCCTGAGTGGGTCTTCTGCTTAGGCATTTGTCTCGTCTTTCTTTGGTGCGGCCGCGGGTTTCGCGGCTGCAGGGGCTTTTGGTGTCGCGACGGCCCTGGGGGCTGCCGGAGTTTTTGGAGCAGCAGCCCTGGGGGTCACTGCGGGTTTCGGTGTTGCCTTCGGCGCTGCCACCGGTGCGGCAGGAGCCTTAGCGGCGGGCGCCTCAACAACCGGTGTTTCAACGGCCGGTGCCTCAACGGCCGGTGGCTCAACAACCGGCGCCTCAACAACGGGCTCCGCCGCGACCGGAGCCGCTTCGACTACAGCCTCGGCTGCCGGTGCCTTCGCAGCCGCGGGGGCCTGCGTCTCAGAGGTTCGAGCCGGTCGACTATTCGCCGCACGACGCGCTTCTGCTTCTGCCTTTGCTTCCGCCTTGTTCTTCAGCGGACCAATGACCATCACCATGTTTCGACCATCGATGGTCGGGGTCGACTCGACCGAACCGAACTCGGCGACATCCTCAGCAAAGCGCTGGAGCAAGCGAACGCCCTGTTCCGGGCGCGACTGCTCGCGACCGCGGAACAGGATCATTGCCTTGACCTTGTCGCCGGCCTGCAGGAAGCCCTCGGCGCGCTTGCGCTTTGTTTCGTAGTCGTGCTTATCGATCTTCAGTCTGAAGCGAACCTCTTTGAGGATCGTGTTGGCCTGGTTGCGCCTGGCTTCTTTCGCCTTCTGCGCGGTTTCGTACTTGAACTTGCCGAAGTCCATGATCTTCGCGACGGGCGGCTTGGAATTGGGAGCAACCTCAACCAAATCCAGGTCGGCCTCTTGAGCCAAACGAATAGCGTCCTCGATGCGGACTACTCCAACCTGCTCGCCATTGGGGCCAACAAGACGGACTTCCGGAACGCGGATTCGGTCATTGGTACGCGGATCGCTGATGCGTGTCTCCTCTTATCATTTGGGGGCGCGACCTGCGACAGTCGCCGCAGGCACCAAAAGAGGAATTTCACGCGACTTTTCAGCCACGACGCCCTGTCTATCTACCGGATTCGCTCGTGAATATTCGTATGAATTTTCACGGTGAAACCGGCGGAGCGTTGACCCGGTAACCTTGTGATGCGGTGAACGGGTGGGAGAATCTCCACTTTCGTACCGAGCGCATTGCACTCGGAGCCTCAAGAAGGATAGCAGAGAGTACAACACATGAGCGAGCCCGACGACTTCGATGAACTGAACGAGATGCGGGACATCGCGGAAGTCCCCGCCGTCGAGGTCATTACAACGGTGGCAGTGCATCTCATGAGCGCGGCCGCTGTGAAGCTTGGCCTCGCGGACGACCCGGACGCGCAGGTCGATCTCGACGAGGCACGCAAGCTGATCACCGCGCTTGCGGGGCTCGTCACCTCTGCGGCATCCGAAATTGGAGACCAGCACGCGAGGCCGTTGCGCGACGGGCTGCGGAGTCTGCAGCTGGCCTTCCGCGAGGCATCCCAGTTCCCGGATGCCCCTGGGGCCGGCCCGGGCGAGAAATACACCGGGCCCGTCAACTGATCGAACGGTATCCCCTGCTAGAACCAGCGCTCGAGCACCTGCGCGACCGCATCGTCGTTGTGGTGTCCGCCGACCTCCGTCGCTGCGAGCTTGACCTCTGGCTCCGCATTTCCCATCGCCACTGACCGGCCTGCCCAGCGGAACATGGCGAGGTCGTTGGGCATGTCACCGAAGGCGATCGCCTCAGAAGGCGCGATTCCCCAGCCTTCCGCGAGAGCCGCGATCACACCGCCTTTGGACACCCCAGCGCGAGAGATCTCGATCAGGCCTTCGACGCCAGACCGCGTTACTTCGAGGGCGTCGGAGAATCCGTTCGCGAAGGCATCCCAGACAGCCTCGAATTGGTCGGGCTGGACTCGGATGAGTCCCTTGACGACCGGCCCGTCGCAGATCTCGTGCAGGGAACCGCGCGGCAGGTCATAGCCCTCGCGGAAGGCCGACTCCCCGCGGATGCCGACGTCGGGCATCCCCTCGACGCCGACGACAAATGCCAGGCCTCGCCCGCGCACCTGAAGCACCGCGTCCTCGAAGACCGCACCGTCGAGGACGTGAGCTTCGAGCACGTCGCCGGTCGCAAGATCGAGCACGATCGCGCCGTTGTAGCACAGCGCGATCGTGTGACCGAGGCTGGCACGCAGAGGGGTGACGATCCTGGCTGGACGCCCCGTCGCGACGACCACACGCGCTCCGTCGGCCGCCGCGCGTTCGATGGCGGCGGCGTTGCGAGGCGAGACTGTGCCGTCTGTCCCAACGAGCGTGCCATCCAGGTCGACCAGAATGAGCCGGGGCGCAGCTCCCGCGCCGCCCGTGCTATGCACGGGCAAGCCGCAACTCGAGCGAGTCGACGCGCCCGGCAATGAGTTCGCTGCGCGACCACCGCTCCTGGAGCCCACCGACAAGCTCATCGAGCGTCGCGCGCCCGAGCCCGTCCACGAGGGTCAACTGCACGATCAGCTCTGAGCCCGCGAGCCGTGCGTCGGGGTCACCCGGCGCCAGCTGAATTGCGATGACGGCGTCATCGCCCTCTGTGCCATCCATGAAGGCGCTGAGGACCGACTCGTCAAGGTAGCTCGGCAGCCACGGCTCGCCATTGGCCATAGCCCACAAGGCGGGACGACGAATCACGAATTCGGTCTCCGTGGTCGGATCGATGACGACGAGATCCGTTCCCTCGTCGGCCGCGGCAAGCGCGACCCGTCGGCCGTCGGCCGGGATCGGACGCGCGGCCGGATTCCAGTGCGACATCGCGTCGACCGAGGTGAACGCGGGCAGGACACTGCGGCCATCCGGCGCCTCGACCGTCACGATCGACAGTTCCTGGCTCTTATCGACCAGGTCACCGTTGTCGTTGGTTCCGGAGTCACCCAGCACGGCAACCAGCGGGATGAGCAGGCGAGACTCCCGGACGGCATCCACAACGTCCGCCTCTCCCAGCTCGCGGGCGCGGAACCGTCGGATCGCTTCGAGCAGCCGGGGAGGCGCGGATCCGTCGTCGTCGGATGCCGGGGCGTGATCGAAGGATCGCCCCGCCCATGGGATGCCTGCCGAGTCGGACGCCGACATCAGTCGCGTGCCGCGACGAGCGCCTCGGGCAGCGTGAATGCGCCCGCGTAGAGCGCCTTGCCGACGATGGCGCCCTCGACGCCGATGGGAACGAGCGTGCGAAGGTCGACGAGATCCTGGATGCTCGACACTCCCCCAGAGGCGATCACCGGGCGTTCCGTGCGCGCGCAGACCTCGCGAAGAAGTTCGAGATTGGGCCCGCGCAGGGTGCCGTCTTTCGTGACATCCGTCACAACGTAGCGCGAACATCCCGCCCGCTCGAGTCGGTCAAGCACGTCCCACAGGTCGCCGCCGTCCCGAGTCCACCCGCGAGCCGCCAGCGTCGTGCCGCGCACGTCGAGCCCGACAGCGATCTGGTCGCCGTGACTTGCGATCACCCGGTCTGCCCATTCTGGATCTTCGAGTGCGGCGGTGCCGAGGTTGATCCTGCGCGCGCCGGTGGCAAGGGCAGCAGCAAGGGATGCGTCGTCCCGAATGCCGCCGGACAGCTCGACATTCACGGTGCCTGGGGTGTTACGCACAACGCGCTCGATCAATTCGTAGTTGTTGCCTCGTCCGAACGCGGCGTCGAGATCGACGAGATGGATCCACTCCGCGCCCTGGTCCACCCACTCCGCGGCGGCATCCACCGGGTCTCCATAGCTGGTCTCGGATCCCGCCTCGCCCTGGGTCAGACGAACGGCTTTGCCGTCTGCGACATCGACGGCGGGAAGGAGCGTGAGGGCGGGTGCTGGCATGGGTTCTTTCGGTATCAGGGTTTCGAGAGTCGGTTGGTGTCAGAGCATCGAGAGCCAGTTGCGGAGCAGCTGGATGCCGGGCTCGCCAGACTTCTCTGGGTGAAACTGGGTGGCGGCAAGCGGTCCGTTCTCGACCGCAGCGAGGAATCGACTGCCGTGCTCTGCCCAGGTGAGGCGGGGCTCGGTGAACGGCGGCATGACATCCATCGTCCAGGCTTGGGCGGCATACGAGTGGACGAAATAGAAACGCTCGTCACGGATGCCCTCAAAGAGCTGCGACTCCGCGGCAGCTTCGACCGTGTTCCAGCCCATGTGAGGCAATACAGGCGCATCGAGTTCGGTGACGACCCCCGGCCATTGGCCGAGTCCCGGCGTCTGGTTGCCACGCTCGACCCCGTTATCGAACAGGATCTGCATTCCGACGCACACCCCAAGCACCGGTCGGCCGCCGGCAAGCCTGCGCTCAATGAGCTCGCCGCCGCGCACGGCGTTCAGCTGCTGCATCACAGCGGAAAATGCCCCGACTCCTGGCACGAACAGCCCGTCGGCCTCCGTGACTCTGGCGCGATCGCGCGTCAGCTCCACGTCGGCGCCGGCCAGGGCGAGAGCCTTGACTGCGGAATGGACGTTGCCGGAGCCGTAGTCGAGGACCACGACGGATGGTCGGCTCACGATTAGAGCGCACCCTTGGTCGACGGCACTCCGCTGACGCGATCGTCTTCTGCAATCGCGAACCGCAGGGCGCGCGCGAACGCCTTGAACTCCGCCTCAGCGATGTGATGCGGGTCACGACCAGCGAGCACCGTGATGTGCACGGTGAGCCCGGCGTTGAACGCAATCGCCTCGAACGCATGGCGAATCATCGAGCCCGTGAAGTGACCGCCGATCAGGTGGTACTCGAAGCCAGCCGGTTCACCGGTGTGCACGAGATACGGCCGGCCCGAGACATCCACCACGGCCTGGACAAGCGCGTCATCGAGCGGCACAAGGGCGTCGCCAAACCGCGAGATGCCCGACTTGTCTCCGAGCGCCTGCGCGATCGCCTTGCCGAGCACGATTGCGGTGTCTTCAACCGTGTGGTGAACATCGATGTGGGTGTCGCCGGTGGCCGCGACCGTGAGGTTGATCAGCGAGTGCTTCGCGAATGCCGTGAGCAGGTGATCGAAGAACGGAACGGACGTCGAGACATGCGAGACTCCCGTGCCGTCGAGTTCGACGGTCAGGTCGATCTCGGATTCACTCGTCTGGCGGGTGAGGTGCGCCGTGCGCTCGCTCGTCATGCGTCGATCTTACCGAGCGCCGCCGACGCGCTGATCCGTGCGAGCGCGTCGAGGAATTCCGTGGTCTCGGCTTCGGTGCCCGCGGTCACCCGCAGGTGGTTCTTGATGCCGAGGTCGCGGATGATGATGCCCTCCGCCAGGAGTTTCTCGAATACTGCGTGCGGGTCGTCCACTCCCCCGAAGAGAACGAAGTTGGCCCAGCTCTCGTGCACCGGGTACCCGATCTTCGGCAGTTCGACGAGCAGGCGGTCCCGCTGGGCCTTGATGTCGTCGACCATTGCCAGCATCTCTGCGGTGTGGGCGAGCGCCGCGACCGCCGCGGCCTGGGTCAGCGCCGAGAGGTGGTACGGCAGCCGCACGAGGCGCATCGCGTCAGTGACGGCCGGGTCGGCAGCAAGGTAGCCGACGCGTGCACCCGCAAAGGCGAAGGCCTTGCTCATCGTGCGCGTGACGACGAGTCGCGGCCGTCCATCGAGGAGCGTCAGCGCTGTCGGCAGGTCGGCAGGGGCAAATTCCGCGTAAGCCTCGTCGACGACGACCATGCCGGTTGTCGCCTCGTATGCCGCGACGATCGTCTCGAGCGACAACGGAGTGCCGGTGGGGTTGTTGGGAGAGCAGAAGAACACGATGTCCGGGCGCTCACGCTCGATCCAGCTCACCGCCGTCTCGGGTGAGATCCGGTATTCGTCGTCGCGCTCGCCGGCGATCCAGCGCGTGCCCGTCCCCGCCGCAATGATCGAGTGCATCGAGTAGGTCGGGCGAAATCCAAGTACTGACCGACCTGGGCCGCCGAACGCCTGCAGGAACTGCTGCAGGATCTCGTTCGAACCGTTGGCTGCCCAGAGGTTGTCTCGGGTCAGTTCATGGCCGAGATAGCGCGCAAGGCTGTCGCGCAGGTCAGAGAATTCGCGATCCGGATACCGGTTTACTGTCGCGATGGCCTCAGCGAGCGACTCCGAGATGCTCGCCGCGACATCAGGCGGAATCGGATGCGTGTTCTCGTTGACATTCAGCTGGATGCGCACGTGCTCCTGGGGCGCACCATAGGGCACGAGGCCACGGAGGTCTTCCCGGATCGGCAGGTCATTCAGGGAGGTCACGCATCAAGCCTAAAGGCGGTGGGACTGCCTTACTGCCGGGACGAAAGGCCGCGTAACACGCAGGCCAACGCGACGCCAGCGTGTCAGTGTTCGTACTTGGCAGGAATCTCGAGCTTCTCACCGGGTTGGATAGTTGCCGTAGTGAGGCGGTTGACCGACATGATGTCGTTAATGACGTCACGCGGGTCTGACTGCGGCGCAACCTTAGTCGCGACCTGCCACAGCGTCTGCCCCGGCTGAACCGTGACCGTGGACAACGGCGAGGATGAGCCTGTTGCGGTTGCCCCGCCGGCGCTCAACCCGAAGGCGAGAGCGATCGCGATGACGGGGATCGCAACGAGCACGAGGAGAACGGCACGACCGCGCGCGGTCATCCGAAGGTGCGACCGGCGAGCGGTGCCGCCGTTGAATTTCACCGAATCGAAACGCGCCGCGTTGATGCTGATTGCACTCATATGCTGCCTCCGCTCATCTGCCTGCGGGCCTGCCCGTGTGGACCTGCCCTAAGGGTTCTCGTACCCGGCACTCGGCCGGGAGTACCGGGTACGAAGCTTTGTACCGAATATATCTTCGATTATTCGAAACTGCAAGCGGATATTCGAACATGTGCGCGAATTTCTCCCGACACACTCGAACAGGTGTTTGTTTTTGAGCACCAACCGGATACAGTTTCGATTGTCTTGAAACAGACTCAATCCCAGACCACTGACATTTCAGGAGAACGAGATGGATGACAGCGCTGCAGAGCGTCCGGCCACGAGGCGACGCACGAGCCTGAGCGACAAGCAGCTCGCCATCCTCGAGGCGATCCAGAACTCGCTCGACACGCGGGGATATCCACCGAGCATGCGCGAGATCGGCGACGCCGTCGGCCTCTCATCCCTGTCAAGCGTTACCCACCAGCTGGGCCAACTCGAATTGAGCGGGTACCTGCGACGCGACCCAAATCGGCCGCGCGCGATGGAGATCCTGATCGACCTGCCGAAGTCGGACGACGCGGCCGTCGCGAACCCGTCCTTCGGTGACGCGGTCATGGTGCCGCTGGTTGGTCGTATCGCCGCAGGTATCCCGATCACGGCCGAGCAGCACGTCGAAGAGGTGTTTCCGCTCCCCCGGCAGATCGTCGGCAAGGGGGAACTGTTCATGCTGAAGGTCGTCGGCGACTCGATGATCGACGCTGCCATCTGCGACGGTGACTGGGTCGTCGTTCATCCGCAGCAGGACGCCGAGAACGGCGATATCGTCGCGGCGATGCTCGATGACGAGGCGACCGTCAAGGTCTTCCGCCAGCGCGATGGCCACACGTGGCTGCTGCCCCGCAACTCGAGCTTTGAGCCGATCCTCGGCGATTTCGCGACCATTCTCGGCAAAGTCACCGCGGTACTGCGCTCGGTTTAACCCCAAGGCAGATGCATTCAGCCCGTCTGGCGGTTGATGGTCTAGACGACAGTGCCCGTCTTTGCGCGGACAGCACGGGTGGCTGCCAGCACGTTCTTCAGTGACTCGACGGTCTCGGTATATCCACGGGTCTTCAGGCCGCAGTCCGGGTTGACCCAGACCTGGCGCTCGGGAATCGACGCCAGGGCGGTCTCGAGGAGCGCGGTGACCTCTTCGACGGACGGCACTCGCGGCGAGTGGATGTCGTAGACACCCGGCCCGATTCCCCGCGCGAATCCGCTCCGTTCGATGTCGGCGACGACCTCCATCTTGGAACGCGCCGCCTCGATCGAGGTTACGTCGGCATCCAGCTTGTTGATCGCGTCGATGACAACACCGAACTCGGAGTAACAGAGGTGGGTGTGGATCTGGGTCTTGTCTGCGACCCCGGATGTCGCCAGCTTGAACGAGCCGACAGACCAGTCGAGGTAGGACGGCTGGTCTTTCTTCTTGAGCGGCAGGAGTTCTCGCAGCGCCGGCTCATCGACCTGGATGACCTTGATGCCCGCTGCCTCGAGATCGGTAATCTCGTCACGCAGCGCGAGAGCGACCTGGTTGGCGGTCTCGCCGAGCGGCTGGTCGTCGCGGACGAAGCTCCAGGCCAGAATCGTGACCGGGCCAGTCAGCATGCCCTTCACGGGCTTCGCCGTGAGGCTCTGCGTGAAGCTGGACCAGCCGACAGTGATCGGAGCGGGACGAGAAACGTCGCCCCAGAGAAGCGACGGACGCGTACAGCGCGATCCGTACGACTGTACCCAGCCGTTCTCCGTCACCGCGAAACCATCGAGGTTCTCGGCGAAGTACTGCACCATATCGTTGCGCTCCGGCTCGCCGTGCACGAGCACATCGAGGCCGATCTCCTCCTGCAACTCGACGACGCGCTTGATCTCGTCTTCCATGGCGCCGACATATTCGCCCTCGGTGATCTCGCCCCTGGCGAATCGCGCACGCTCGCGACGGATGTCGCCCGTCTGCGGGAAGGAACCGATCGTGGTCGTTGGCAACAGTGGCAGCCCGAGCGCGGCATCCTGGGCGGCGAGTCGCAGCGCATAGTCGCTGCGGTCGAAGTCAGCATCGGTCAGTTCTGCCGCACGGAGGCGGACCGCGCCATCGCGTACGCCCGGAGCCTCGTGGCGGTCGGTGAGGGCCGCAGTCGCGGCGTCCAGGGCGTCCTGGATCTTCGCCTTGCCATCGTCGAGCCCGCGCGCGAGAGTCGCAACCTGCGCGACCTTCTGGTCTGCGAAGGCCAGCCATGACTTCAGTCGGGGGTCGAGCTTCGGCTCGTCCTCGACATCGTGAGGGGTGTGGAACAGGCTCGTGGATGACGAAACCGCCACGTGAGGACTCAGCGCCTTCAGAGCTTCCACCTTCTCCCACGCGGCGGCGAGATCACCGCGCCAGATGTTGTGGCCGTCGATGGCGCCGCCGACAAGCACCTTGTCTGTGGCTGGACCGGTTGGCACACCGCCGCGGACAAGGTCGAGTCCGACGGCCTCGATAGGCGTGTCGAGGAGCACGGGCAACGCGTCGTCGAGGCTGCCGTACGGGGCAGCAACAAAGATCTGCGGCCGCGTAGGAACGGCGCAGAGCAGGTCGTAAGCCTTCTTCGTCGCCGCAAGGACGACATCCCGCGGTACCTCGATCGACTCACTGACGAGCGCTGGCTCATCAAGCTGTATCCACTGCGCGCCAACCGCAGTCAGCGCGGCGAGCAGCTCAGCGTACACGGGAAGGATGTCGTCGAGGCGATCGAGCGGACGATAGTCGGCCGCCGCTGACTCGCTCGGCTTGCTGAGCAGCAGGAAGGTGACCGGGCCGACAATCACGGGGCGCGTGCGGTAGCCGGAGATCGTGGCCTCGGCGACCTCGCGCACAAGCCGGTCCGACGCAAACGAGAACTTCGTCTCTGGGCCGATCTCGGGCACGAGGTAGTGATAATTGGAATCGAACCACTTGGTCATCTCGGCCGGGACATTGTCGCCCTCGCCGCGAGCGATCGTGAAGTACCCGGCCAGGTCGAGAGACCCGTCGGAGTCCATGAGCGAGGCGAAGCGGGTCGGCACCGCCCCGAAGGTGACCGCGGCGTCGAGCATCTGGTCGTAGTAGGAGAAGGCCTCCGGAATTGAGGAATCGGTCTTGCCAAGCCCGAGCGAGGCAAGCCGCGCGCGGGTGACTGCGCGCAGCCCTGCGGCCTTGGCCTCGAGCTCGTCTGCTGTGATGGTGCCCGCCCAGAACGCCTCGACGGCCTTCTTCAGCTCGCGGCGGCGCCCAATTCGCGGGTACCCGAGAATCGTGCCTGTCGGAAAGTCGTGGCTGGTCATGCGTGCTCCTTGAATTGCGAGGGGGTGGACTCTGGTGAAGTGCTGGCAGGGGATACGAGGTCGAGCTGTTCGAGCAGGGAGAGAACGGCCTGGTGTTTGTTGAACGTGTACAGGTGGAGCCCGCTCGCTCCGCCATCGAGCAATTCACGCGACATCCTGACGGCGTGCTCGATGCCGACCGCGTGCTGACTCTCGTCTGATCCCGCGGCCTCGAGGCGAGCCAGCAGGCCAGACGGCATCCGCTCGCCAGTCAGGTCGATCATCCTGTGCAGGCGACGAGCGGAGAGGATGGGCATGACGCCGGGCAGGATGCGCATGGTGACGCCTGCTGCCCTGGCCTGGTCGACGAAGCGCAGGTAGTCATCGGCCTCGAATACCAGCTGAGTGATGGCCAGGTTCGCACCCGCGGCCTCCTTGGCAAGGAGCGTGTCGAGATCCTGCTCAACCGAGCGCGAGCGCGGGTGCCCGTTCGGGAACGCTGCGACGGCAATCGTGACCTTTTCACCGCTGCGGATGCGAGCAGCACCCGGGAAACCGCGGACGGGCTCCTGCAGGAACGGCACACGCTCCTCCTGAACCCGGTGGATGAGCTGCACGAGTTCGCCCGCGCTGGTCAGGTCCCCCAAAAAGTCGTCTCCCTCGCTGGAGCCGGTGGGCGGATCGCCTCGGAGCGCCAGGAAGCTGGTGAGACCCGCATCGAGGAACTCGCGGATGACGCGTGTCGCGTCTGCGTAGGTCCAGCCGACGCAGGTGAGGTGGGCCATCGGCGGTACCGATGTCGAGAGGAGATGCCTGAGGACGCCAAGCGAGGCGTCGCGCGTCGAGCCGCTCGCGCCGTAGGTGACCGAAATGAACTCCGGACCCGCAGCCACCAGCTTGTCGAGCGAGTCGTACAGGGCGAGCTCGGCCGCGGGCGTGCGCGGCGGATAGAGCTCGAATGAATAGGTTGCCACGCCAATGCCCTCCGGAAAGCTCTCACGGTGGGGCGGGTGCCGGGCTCGGCTGTCGCTCCGGACGCATACGAAACACCGCGTCTTCTGGGTTAAACCCTAGCAACGGCCGAGCCCCTGCTGCGATTTGTGTTACGAAGCGTGAACAGTCTCGAACGGCTTGAGCGCGTCGACACCTGCCGGGTGCACCAGCGCCTTCACGAGGGTTCCCGTTTCGAGGTATTCGGTCGAAAGCACCCGCCCGCCGACATGGAGGCGCGAAATGATTTCGCCGCGGTCGTATGGCACGAGCAGCGTCATTTCGACCTCCGGTTGCGGAATGATCGCCGCGATGCGCTCAAGCAGCTCATCGATGCCTTCGCCTGTTCGCGCGGAGACGAAGACGGCGCTCGGCTCGAGCCCGCGCAGGACGAGCCGCTGGTCGTCATCCATCAGGTCGCTCTTGTTGAAGACCACGATCTCGGGGATCTCGCGCGCCTCGATCTCGCCGATGACATCACGAACGGTAGCGAGCTGGCTGCCCGGATCCGGATGCGATGCGTCGACGACATGCACGATGACATCGGACTCGCCGACCTCCTCGAGAGTCGACCGGAACGCCTCGACCAGCTGGTGCGGGAGATTGCGGACGAAGCCGACAGTGTCCGTGTAGGTGAACGGCCTGCCGTCCGAAGTCATCGAGCGACGCACGGTGGCGTCGAGGGTCGCGAAGAGCGCGTTCTCGACCAGCACGCCGGCGCTCGTGATGCGGTTGAGAAGACTCGACTTGCCCGCGTTCGTGTAGCCGGCGATTGCGACGCTCGGCACCGAGAACCGGTTCCGGTTGGCGCGCTTGGCCTCGCGTGCCGGTGCGAAGTTCTTGATCTGCTTGCGCAGCTTCGACATCCGTGTGTGGATGCGACGACGATCGAGCTCGATCTTCGTCTCACCCGGTCCGCGGCTTCCCATGCCGGCTCCCGCGCCGCCGACCTGGCCACCGGCCTGCCGCGACATCGACTCGCCCCAGCCTCGAAGGCGGGGAAGGAGGTACTCGAGTTGCGCGAGTTCGACCTGGGCCTTGCCCTCGCGACTCTTCGCGTGCTGGCTGAAGATGTCGAGGATGACGGCGGTGCGGTCGATGACCTTCACCTTGACGACATCCTCGAGCGCCCGCCGCTGGCTCGGCGCGAGCTCGGTATCTGCGATGACGGTGTCAGCGCCCAGCGATTGAACGATTCCCCTAAGCTCGTCTGCCTTGCCGCGGCCGAGGTAGGTGCTCGGGTCAGGATGCGGGCGCTGCTGGAGGAGACCGTCGAGCACGCGGGCTCCGGCTGTCTCGGCGAGGGATGCCAGCTCGCGCAGCGAATTGTCTGCGTCCGAGAGGGTCCCGCTCGAGTACACGCCGATGAGCACGACGTTCTCCAGCCGCAGCTGGCGGTACTCGACCTCGGTGACATCCTCGAGTTCTGTGCTCAGCCCCTGGACGCGACGCAACGCCGCGCGGTCTTCTCGCTCGGACTGGTCGCCGTCGCGATCTTCGTCGTAGTGCGAGTTTTCCTGCAGCGCATCCGCCTTGGATGCGCCGAAAATCGTGTACCCAGCCGAGGGCGCGCTTGTCCTGGTCAGCACTCGGCTGACGACGTCATCTATTTCGCGCTCGTTAAGCTCGTCGTTTTCGGTCATTTCCACCAACTGTAGTCTCCGGTTTTTCGATAGGTTTTGTGAATGGTCTCCGAGCATTACTTCTCCGTCACGCCGGGAAGTGAGCCGGGGCTGCGAAAGTTCCATGCCCGGCTGGTCGGCCAGACCTACGAGTTGACGACCGGTAATGGGATCTTCAGCCCCGAACGTGTTGACGTCGGCACCGAAGTTTTGCTGACTCACGTGCCGCCTCCCCCGCCGGGCGGCCATCTGATCGACTTGGGCTGCGGATGGGGTCCGATCGCGCTGAGCCTTGCAATCCAGTCACCTCACGCGACCGTCTGGGCAGTGGACGTAAACGAACGGGCGCTTGAACTCGTGAGGATGAACGCCGCCGCGCTCGGCCTCACGAATGTCAACGCTTCGACGCCCGATGATGTTCCGGGCGATGTGCGATTCATGACGCTGTGGTCGAATCCGCCGATCCGAGTCGGGAAGAACGAACTGCACGGATTGCTCGAGCGCTGGCTCCCACGACTGGAACCCGGCACGGACGCCTGGCTCGTCGTTCAGCGCAATCTCGGCTCAGACTCGCTCCATCGCTGGCTTCAGGCAAGCTTTCCGGAGGAGTACACGTTCACCCGCGCCGCAACGAATAAGGGATACCGCGTGTTGCGGGGGCGCAAGCGCACGTAAGGTCTGACGCCAGGGGCCAGCAAGGTCAGATGCTGAGATCGCCCTCGAAGACCAGGTCGGCCGGCCCGCTCAGCGAAACGTGTTCGCCATCCTCGGTCGGGAACATCCGAACGCCCACCGTGCCGCCAGGGACCTCGACGCTCCACTGGTTCGGGGCAGCCGATTCTGCCCAGTAGCGCGTGGCCAGAGCTGCGGCGACGGCGCCCGTGCCGCACGACAGCGTCTCACCGCTTCCGCGTTCGTGCACGCGCATCCTGATTCGTCCAACGCCGTCCTTCACCAGCGGCTCGAGCGGGACCACGAATTCGACGTTCGCACCCGCCGCCGGTTCCGGGTCGAGCTGGGGGATGTAGCCGAGGTCGGCTGAATCGAGTTCGTCGTCGCTCGCCAGGGCAACGACCACGTGCGGGTTGCCAACGTTGATACCGAGTCCCGGGCGCGCCACCGAAAGGTTGCGTGCCCGTACCGTCGGCTCTGTGCCGTCGAGCGACCAGCGCCCGAGATCGGCCTGGAAGCCCGTCCGGTTGCGCTGGACATCACGAACACCGCTGCGCGTGCCCACCGCCAGCGTGTCGCCGTCGGGCAACTCAGTGAGGCCGTTGTCGAGCAGGTAGCGAGCAAACACGCGGATACCGTTGCCACACATCTCGGCCTTGCTGCCGTCGGCGTTGTGATAATCCATGAACCAGACCGCCGACGCGTCCTCCGCGAGGGCGGCGGCGCCATCGGGAATGTTCGCCGACTTCACCGCTCGGATCACGCCGTCCGCGCCGACGCCGAAGTGCCGATCGGCAATCGCGGCGATCTGCGCGGGTGTCAGGTCGATCTCGCCCTCGGGGTCAGCGAACAGCACGAAGTCGTTGCCGGTGCCGTGGCCTTTGGTGAAGTGGATCGTCGTGCTCACTGGTCAATCGTAGCGAGCGCGATCGACACTCGGTTTGCATCGTCCGAGTCGATCCAGCGGTCGGTCGGGTAGCGGCGGAACCAGCCGACCTGGCGTCGTGCGTACTTGCGGGTGAGGGCGGCCGTCTGTGCGATCGCATCGCCTTCGGTCATGGTGCCGTCGAGCTCTGCGATGGCCTGCGCGTACCCGATCGCGCGTGCCGCAGTCACGCCCATGCGCTCCGGACCGAGGCTCGCGACTTCGTCGACGAGGCCGTCGCGCCACATCCGCTCCACCCGTTCGTCGAGTCGTGCGACCAGCTGTGCCCGCTCGGTTCGCAGGCCGATGATCGTCGTCGGTCTCCACGGCGTCTCGGCCTCTGGGAGCCCAGCCCCGAATGGCTCCCCCGTCAACTCGATGACTTCGAGCGCGCGCACGATACGCCTGCCGTTGCTCGGCCCTATCGACGCTGCTGCTACCGGATCGAGCCCATCGAGCCGACGAAACAGCATCCCGGGCCCGTGAGAGGCGAGCTCCGCCTCGAGGGCGGCCCGGATGGCCGGGTCGGTGCCCGGAAACGTGAAGTCCCACAGGACACTCGATACATACAGCCCCGATCCTCCGACCAGGATCGGCGTCGCTCCCCGAGCGAGGATGTCGTCGACGACCAGGCGTGCCCTGCCCTGGTATGCCGCGACGCTCGCTTCATCCTCGATCTCGAGAATGTCGAAAAGGTGATGTGGAATCCCCCGACGCTCGGCCTCCGGCAGCTTCGCGGTGCCGATATCCATGCCGCGATAGAGCTGCATGGCGTCGGCGTTCACGACCTCGGCTGGCGCACCGCGATCGGCGAGTGCTTCGGCAAGGTCGAGCGACAACCCGGATTTCCCTGTGCCGGTGGCGCCGACGATCGCGACCAGTCGTGCGGTC
>DASYEE010000201.1:0-32927 GCA_036499165.1 Galbitalea sp.
GCGACGTGGAACCTCACCATCAAGCGGGCACGAACGAGTGGAACGCGGTTTCTCTGGCTGACCTTCGTGGTCGCCACCGTCGGCTTTGCGCCGCTCGGAATCGTGTCACTCGCGGGCGCGGGAGGGGGCCTTGCGTTGCTCATTGCACTCGCGGTGGGCAGCGGCATCCTTCAGCTCCTCTACTTCCTCACTCTGCAGCGGGGCTACCGGCTCGGCGACGTTTCGATCGTCTATCCGCTCGCGCGCGGCACCGGACCACTCCTGGCCGTCATCTTCGGCATCGTGCTGTTCGGCGAGCGACCGGGAATCGCGGCGCTCGTCGGCGCGGTTGTGCTGGTCGCAGGAGTCGTGGTGATCGGCCTGGCGGGAGGTCGGGCCCGATTCGCACAGAGTCGCACGGGTATCCTCTACGGAATGCTCGTCGGCGTGACGATTGCCGCGTATACGATCTGGGATGCGAACGCTGTCGCGCACGTGCACGTACCGACTCTCGGTTACTTCTGGGTGAGCGTCGTCGTGCAGCTGATCGCGTTTGCGCCATTCGCCCTGCGACGGCCGACCGAGACCATCGCCGTCGCACGCAGCCACTGGCGTGCGATCGTCACCGTCGGCATCCTCTCTCCCGTGGCGTACGTGCTGATCCTGTTCGCGTTCACCCTGGCGCCCGTGTCGATCGTCGCGCCGGCGCGGGAAGTCAGTGTCGTGCTGGTCGCTCTGGGTGGCTGGCTGCTGTTTCGGGAACCTCATCCGGTGCAGAGACTGGTCGGCGCCGTCGTGGTGCTTGGCGGGGTAGCGCTTCTCGCGTTGGGCTAACAACTAAACTCGAAGCGACACGAAGGAGTAGCCGTGATTAGCGACGTACTGGACGAAGCCAAAACCAAGATGGACAAGGCCGTTGATGTGGCCAAGGACGACTTCGGCACGGTTCGCACGGGCCGGGCCAACCCGGCGCTGTTCCAGAAGATCCTCGTGGACTACTACGGAACGCCGACGCCGCTCGCCCAGTTGGCGTCGATGCAGAATCCGGAGGCCAGAACCCTCCTCGTCACCCCGTACGACAAGACGGCGCTGAAAGACATCGAGAAGGCCATCGTCAACTGGCCGAACCTGGGTGCAAACGTCGGCAACGACGGCACCATCGTGCGCGTAACCCTGCCGGAGCTCACCGAAGAGCGTCGGCGCGAGTTCGTGAAGATCGTGCGAGGCAAGGGCGAGGAGGCGAAGGTCGCGATCCGCAACATCCGCCGCAAGGCCAAGGATGACCTTGACGCCATGAAGAAAGACACGGGCGAAGACGAGCTGGGCCGCGCCGAAAAGGAACTCGACGCGGTCACGAAGCATCACGTTGACGCGATCGACGACGCTCTTAAGCGCAAAGAGACAGAGTTGCTCGAGGTTTGATGGCCGACGCCCCGGATACACCCCCCGCCCGCAAGAGAGCGAAGCGGGTGCATTCCCGCGCCGAATTCGAGGCGACCGTGGCCGATATCGAAGCACAGGTGAGGGCAACCAATGCCCGCATCGAGGCCCAGGTGCGAGCGACAAACGCGAAGATCGAGGAGCGCACCGGCCGGAACCTGGTGGCCGCCGTTGCCATCGGCATCGTGTTCGGTGGCGCTTTCCTGTTCAGCCTGATCGTCTTCAAAGAGATCTTCATGGTCTTTGCGGCGGCGCTGATGGTGTTCCTGGCGCTCGAGCTCGCGACTGCCCTGCGCGTCACCGGTCGCGACATTCCGCGCGTGGCTTCCGCCATCGCCGCGGCCGTCACGATTCCCGCAGCCTTTTATACGGGCGCTCCGATCCCGTCATTCCTCTCGCCCGGACTGGACTGGCTCCACGGCAATGGCCAGTGGCTGGTTGCGGCCGCCGGAATGCTGTTCGTCACCCTGTGGCGGCTGGTCGAACAACTCGTGCCCTCTCACCGGGTGGCACGGCGTGCCCTCGGGCTCGACTTGCTCGGTGGCGTCTTCATCCAGGCGTATGCGGTCTTCCTCGGCAGCTTCACAGTCGTCCTCACGGGCGAGCCGGACGGCCAGTGGTGGACCCTCGCGCTGCTCATCGTCGTCATCTCGACGGACACCGGCGCTTACGTCTCCGGGCTTTTGCTCGGCAAGCACAAGATGGCGCCGCGCATCAGCCCGAAGAAGACCTGGGAGGGGTTCGCCGGCTCGATCGTTCTCGCCCTGGTCGCAGGCATCCTCGTCGGCATCTTCCTGCTCCACGTACCGATCTGGGTGGGCGTCATTTTCGGCATCGCCCTTGCGCTCTCGTCGACTCTCGGCGATCTCACGGAATCGCTCATCAAACGCGACATCGGCATTAAGGACATCAGCAACTGGCTCCCTGGCCACGGCGGCTTCCTCGATCGACTCGACTCCGTGCTCCCGTCAGCGGCGGTAGCGTACGCGCTGTATCTCCTCTTCCATAGTGCAAGATAGACCGGTGAGCACAACTTTTCCGCGAACCAGGAAGTCAAAAGCCGGCTACAACGTCGACCAGGTCGAAGACTTCCTCGAAGAGGCACGGCGTGCATACTCTGCAGACCGGGCAGCGCCGACGATCGTGACCGCCGAGAGCATCCGCCGTACCGCGTTCGACATGGAGAAGGGCGGGTACTCCGTCACTCACGTCGACGCAGCCCTCGAGCGTCTCGAGGATGCGTTTGCCGCGCGCGAGCGTGACCGTGCGTTCTCGGAGATCGGCGACCAGGCCTGGTATGGCAGCGCTCGCTCGACCGCGCAGGAGGTGCTCGACCGCCTCGATCGGCCGCGCGCGCACCGATTCAAGCGCACGAGCGCCCTGACCCTTGGATACAACCCGAAGGATGTCGACGCCTTCGCCGATGCGCTCGTCAGCTACTTCCAGGATGGCAAGCCGATGAGCGTCGAAGAGGTGCGCACGATCGCGTTCCGCACGCGCCGCGGAGGCTACAACGAGGCCCAGGTCGACCTGCTTTTGGATGCCGTAATCGGCGTCATGCTGGCCGTTCGCTGACCCCGAATTTGGTCACTATTCGATAACGCCCAGCCTCATAGGCTAAAATCGTCTCACTGTGGGTAGGCATTCGATCGTTGCAGCGCCCGGCGCCCCAGCACTGGTGACGCCACGGCGGCCGGTTCGCCGACCCATCCGTTCCGCCTGGCGACTGTCGATTGCCTCGGTCTTCGCCGCCTTCGGCATCGTCCTCGTGATGGTGGTCGACCCGTACTCGGGTTCCTATGCGGATGCCGCGACCGCACCAAATCACTGGATCGTCATCAATGGCCAGAGCTATGTCGCACAGGGCACGTATTCTCTCGGCGTCAGCCATGGCAAGTACGGCGTGATTGCGCCCGCCCCGCACAAGGCGGCCCTCTCGACTGCTGCTTTCGCGGGGGCGCCGGCCGCCGGAACTCCGGATCCGGGGTCGGCCAAGGCCATCGCGCAACAGATCCTGGCCTCACGGGGCATGGGCAACGACCAGTACAGCTGCCTCGTGTCGCTGTGGGATCGCGAATCGCACTGGAACGTGTACGCGGCCAACCCGAGCGGCGCTTACGGCATCCCGCAGGCACTCCCGGGCAGCAAGATGGCCTCGGTGGGTGCAGACTGGCGCACAAACCCCAAGACCCAGATCATCTGGGGCCTGCAATACATCACGGGGCGCTACGGCACGCCGTGTGGCGCGTGGTCGCATTCACAGTCGAGCGGCTGGTATTAGCACCCCTCCGTCTTTGGGGCGCTCCCTAAACTGACTGTATGGAATGGGCCCTCTTCGGCGTCGTCGGTATCGCGACGATCGTCGCGGCCGGTGCCTTCGCGAACAAGCTCGGTGTTGCAGCCCCCCCTCCTCCTGATCCTGATCGGGGTCGGCTTCAGTTTCATCCCGGACGCCCCGACTACGGTGCCGCCTGAGATCATCCTGGCCGGGCTCCTGCCGCCCATCCTGTACGCCTCGGCGGTGAATGTTCCCGTCGTCGACTTCCGACGAAATTTCAGCAGCATCTTCGGGCTGAGCGTGTTGCTCGTCCTCGTCTCTGCCTTCACAACGGGGTTCCTGCTCTACGTGTTGTTTCCGAAGCTCTCGCTCGCCGCAGGAATCGCGGTCGGCGCCGTGATCAGCCCGACGGATGCCGTTGCGGCAACCGCGATCGGCAAGAAGCTCGGCCTTCCCCCGCGGCTCGTCACCATCCTTGAGGGGGAGGGTCTGGTCAACGACGCGACCGCCCTGGTTCTCCTGCGCTCGGCCGTTGCAGCCATCGCCGCGACCGTGAGTTTCTGGGGAGCCCTCGGCGACTTCGCATACGCGGTGGCGATCGCGATCGTCATCGGCCTGGTCGCCGGCGTCCTGACCGTGTTCGTGCGCTCGAAGTTCAGCGACCCCATTCTCGACACAGCGATCTCGTTCGCGGTGCCGTTCATCGCGTTCATCCCCGCCGAGGCGGTGCACGGCAGCGGGGTGATCGCCGTCGTCGTTGCGGGTCTGTACTCCGGCCACGCGGCGGCAAGGCGGTTCACGCCGCAGGCCCGGATCTCCGAGCGACTCAACTGGCGCACGCTTCAGTTCGTGCTGGAGAACGGCGTGTTCCTGCTGATGGGCCTCGAGATCTCGAAGCTCGTCGAAGACGTGCAGAAGTCCGCGGTGCAGGGCGAGCCGGGAGTGTTCGGCTCCGTGTTGCTTGCTCTGCTGATGACAGCCGTTCTGATCGCCCTCCGTGCGATCTTCGTGCCGCCATTGTTGCTGATCATTCGCGCGGGTGTTGGTGCGGCCGAGAAACAGCAGTCGCGGTTCAGAGCACGGCTCGATCGTGTGGTCCAGACCGCGGCGGGCATGGCGCGGTTCGAGCGTCGTACCGCGCGCGCGGAAACGGTCTACGCGCGACGCGAGAACGACCTCGAGCAGCGCAAGGCCGAGGAATTCGGATGGCGTGGCGCCGTCATCCTGAGCTGGGCGGGCATGCGCGGCGTCGTGACGCTCGCGGCTGCGCAATCCCTGCCAGACGACGGAACCGTGCCGTACCGCGCCCAGCTCGTCCTCATCGCGTTCACGGTCGCCGTCGTCACCCTCCTCTTGCAGGGCGGAACCCTGCCGCTTCTGATCAGGCTGACGGGCATCCGTGGCACCGATCGTGCGGCAGACCGTCGCTCGCTCGCCAACCTGCTCGACGAGATCGGCAACGTTGGCGTACAGGTGCTCGACAGGCCGGAACTCACCCTGCCGGACGGCGAGCAGCTCGACGCGGACGTCATCGATCGAGTGCGCCGGGACACCCTCATCTCAGCGGAATCCGCGTGGGAGCGGGCGGACCACGGCGCGGGTGTCGACGGATTGGTCCACTCACCGCAGCGGCAGTACCGCGCGCTTCGTCGGGAGGTGTTGCAGGCGGAGCGCGAGGCACTGCTCGACGCCCGATCGAGCGGCGGCTACCCCTCTCGCATCCTGAATCGGGCGCAGGCCATGCTCGACCTCGAGGAGACGAGGCTCGAGGCCATCGACAACCCATCGGGGCTCTAGCGGGCAGCGTTCTAAGCTGGTCTCATGCCTCGATCGAATCGCCCACGCGGGCGCCGCCCGAGCAGAGAGGACGAAGACGGGCTCGACCTCGGTCGTGCGCTCGTCGGACGCCTGACAACCGTGCAGAAGCGTGATGGACTGTGGAACGTGCAGCCGCTCAGCGCGGCAAACGCGACCAAGTACTACATCTGCCCGAGCTGCGGGGGAGACATCGCCCCCGGAATCGCCCACACGGTTGTGTGGCGCGCCGACGGGATCATGGGCGAGGAAGATGACCTCGCCGCCCGTAGGCATTGGCACCTGCACTGCTGGAGGATCAAGGCGTGACCGCAATAGAGATCCGCAGCAGCGTCGAGCTTCCGGCCAGGCGCGAAGACATCGAGCTCGTGACATCCGACGGCGTGACGCTCGTTGGCGAGCTCGCACTGCCCGCCACCGCAGGCCCTGTCGCAACGCTTGTGACGCTGCATCCGCTGCCGACCGCCGGCGGATTCATGGACTCGCACATTCTCCGGAAGGCGGCAGCCAGGCTCCCGGCGCTTGCCAACCTCGCGGTGCTCCGGTTCAATTTCCGCGGCGTGGTTTCGCCGCGCGGCGCATCCGGCGGAAGCTTCGGTGATGGCGACCTCGAGCGTCACGATCTTGCCGCGGCCATGCAGTTCGTCGCGGACCGCGGGCTGCCGCATCCCTGGCTGGTCGGCTGGTCGTTCGGAACCGAGGTCGCCATCAAATACGGCCTCGAGTACCCGATCGACGGCGCCATCCTGCTCTCACCGCCGCTCAGGCGAGCGAGCGATTCCGATCTCGCGGCATGGGCTGGCAGCGGCAAACGGCTCGTCGCTCTGGTCCCGGAGTTCGACGACTTCCTGAGGCCTGCCGAGGCGACCCGGCGCTTCGCGGTCGTCCCCGAGGTGGAGCTGGTGGCCGTCGATGGCGCGAAGCACCTGTGGGTGGGGGAGCAGCAGACGGCGCGCGTGCTGAACGAGATCGTGGGCCGCGTCAACCCCGCCGCGTCGCCGTTGCCGACGACCTGGGCGGGCTAGAGGGAGTTCTGCCGCGGGATGACGACCTGCTTGATGATCAGCAGGATGGATGCCGCAACGGGAATGGCCACGAGCGCGCCAAGGACACCCAGCAGCGTTCCGCCGGCGAGGGCTGCGATCACGACGACCACGCCGGGCACTGCAACGGCCTGGCGCATGATGCGGGGGCTGATGATGTATGCCTCGACGCCCATGTAGACGATGTAGTAGATCGCGACGACGAATACGCTCGGAGTTCCGTCAAAGGCCCACACCAGCAGGGTGATGACCGCGGAAGCCGTGATCGTGCCGACGAGCGGTATCAGCGAGCCGATCAGCGCGATGACCGCGAGCAGCACGGCGTAGTCGATTTTCACACCGAACGCCGGGAAGATCAACTGCAGGAACAGGAACGAGAGGATGCCGTTGACGAGCCCGAGCGCACCCTGGCCCATGACGTACTTGCCGACAGCCTGGCTGACCTGCTCCGCGAGGTCGATGAACCCGGGACGCTTCGACGCAGGTACGAGCTGGTACAGGCCGCGTTTGACGCTGCCGAGCGATGCGACGAAGTAGAGCGTGAGGATGAAGACGATGATCGCTCCGCCGATGCCCGTCGCGATGCCGATCCCGGTCTTCAGGATGCCGCCGCCGATGGTCGTCACATCGAGGCCGCTGACGAACGTGTTCAGCTGCTTCTGCACCGTGTCGACATCGAGCCACGGGAAGTTATGGTGCACGTCGGTCCAGAAATGACCGCTCGTGATGGTGGGGATGAGCCCCTGCACGGTGGCGATCAGGGTCGTGACCTGGTCGACGACGATCGGGATGATTGCGAAGATGAGTCCAGCAAATGCGGCGAGGAGCGCGACAAGCACTGCGACGATCGCGAGCCAGCGCGGCCATCCATGCTTGGCGAGGAATGAAACAAGCGGGTCGAGTCCGAGAGCCAGGAACAGGGCTGCTCCAACATAAGTGAGCACGGTCGCGAGAGAGCCGACGGCCGCTCCGATTCCGATCGCGACGATAACACCCAGGCCACCGAAGAGCCCCAGTCGGAACGCATTCTGGATCTTCAACGTAGCCTCTCGGTCGGCCGAGCGCCCCGGTGGCGTCAGTCCTGGCTGGAAACCTTCTCCGCTTGCGACAATACCCCGCGAAGGTTCTCGAAGTAGCCAGCCACGGCCTCGCGTTCCAAACGAATCTGGCTGAGGCGCTCCTCCGCGTCCTTCATGAGCGACGCTGAGCGGGACTCCGCGTCATCCAGCAGCGCCTTCGATCGCTTGTCGGCATCTGAGAGCACGCGGTCGGCGTCCTTCGCGGCCGCGTCGCGCACCTGCTTCGCATCGGCGAGCGCATCCGCCTCGACCTTGTCCGCTTCCGCGCGCTTGTCCTTCGCGCGCTTGGTGGCCGCCGTGAGCTGCGCCTGAGCCTCGTCGAGGTACTTCTGGGTCTGCGCCGCCGCGTCCTGCTGCTTGGCCAGGAAGTCCTTCTCGGCTTCGTCCCTCCGCGCCTTCAGTTCGACGTCGAGGTCGAGGCGCGCCTGCTCGGCGTCGCGCTCGATCGTGGTCTTTGACTCGTCGGTCTCGTGAGCGATCGCGGCCCGCGAGGTCTCGGTCTCGTGCTGGATCGCGGCTCGCGCTCGCGCGACCTCGCGCGTGACGTCCTTGCGCTCCTTGTCGACGTCGTGGTCGTGCTTCGCGCGGGTCTCGGCGAGTTCGGCCGTCAGTGCGGTGCGGGCAGCCGAAGTTTCGGCTTCAAGCGCGACCCTGGATGCGGCGCTGTCGGCGACCAGTGCTGCCTCGGCTTCGGCGCGGGACGCCGCGATCTGCGCCGCGGCCTCCGCAGTCGACTTGTCGAGATCAGCGCGTGCTTTCGCTGTGTCTTTCGTGAGTGCATTGCGAGCGGTTTTGATCTCCGTCTCGAGCGCGGTGCGGCGGCTCGTGATCTCCGTCTCCAACTCGGCCGTCCTCGTCGTGATCTCGTCGTCGAGTGCTGACCTTCGCGTTGCGATCTCGGTCTCGATGGCGCTCGTCCGTGCCTCGATGTCCGCATCGAGCGCGGCTGTCCTGCCCGCGACATCCTCGTCGATGGCCGCGCGCTTGGCGTCGACCTCTGCGTCGATCGCGGTGCGCTTGTCATCGACCTCCTTGTCGATCGCGGCACGCCTCGCGGCAATGCCGGTCTCGAGCTCGGTCGTGCGCGTGGCGATGTCCGTCTCGAGGGCTGCCGTGCGTGTGGCGACCTCCGAGTCGAGTGCCGCCGTACGTGTTGCGATCTCGTTCTCGAGGGCTGCCGTTCTCGTGCTGATGTCTGTGTCGAGGGCCGTTGTACGCGTGGCGATGTCGGCCTCGAGGGCGGCTGTCCGGCTGGCGACATCCGCATCCACGGCGGCGGTCTTCGTCGCAACGTCGTTGTCGACGGCCGCTGTGCGCGTCGCGATATCGTTCTCGAGCGCAGCCGTGCGCGCCTTGAGCTCGCGTTCGAGGGCGGCCGTGCGGCTCGCGATCTCCTTGTCGACCGTCTTTGTGCGGCTCGCGATGTCTTTGTCGACCGCAGCGGACTTCGACGCGACCTCCTCATCTATTGCCGCGACGCGGGCCGCCAGTTCTTTCTCAGACTCGGCCGAAAGCGCAGCGAGCTTCGTTTCGAGCTTCTGCGTGCGGGTGGCGACCTGGTGCTGCAAAGCAGCCGTCTTGGCCTTCACTTCCTGGTCGACGGCCGACTTCCGGGCCTTTGCCTCGGAGTCGAGCTCCGCCCGGCGGGCCTTCGTCTCGTTGTCGAGCTCGGCATGGCCGGCAGCCAGCTCGTTGTCAAGCGCGGTGCGACGGGCAGCCATCTCGTTCTCGAACTCGGTGCGCGCGGTGGCGGTCTCGGTCTCGAACGCTGCCCTGGCCGCTGCAGCCTCATTCGCGACCTGGGCGCGACTGGTCTCCGTCTCCTGCGCGAGCTCGGCCCGACCGGTGTCGACCTCGCGTGCGAGGTCGGTGCGGCCCTGTTCGACGTCGCGGGCAAGCTCGCCGCGCAGCCTCTCGTTCTCTGCCTCGTAGTCTGCGCGACCCTTCTCGGTGTCGCGAGCGAGGATGGCGGCTGCCTCGCGCGCATCCTGGGATTCGCGCGCCGTGACCGCCTTCAGCTCCGCGATCTCTCGCTCACCTTCCGCGCGGATCGCCGCCGCCTCGCGCCTGGTGTTCGCGCGTGCCTCCGCTGCCTCAGTGGCGACGGCACCGCGCACCGCCGCTGCCTCTCGGAGGGCGTCCTGCACGGTGGTTTCGCTCTCCGCCTGGGCGTGGGCGACGAGGCGCTCCGCCTCCCTCGCCGCGGTCGATGAGGTGGCGTTCGCCTGGGCCGTCGCGTCCGCGATCAGCTTGTTGGCGGCATCCTGCGAATCCTCGGCAAGCTTGCGCACCTCAGCCTGCACCTGGCTGCGCAGCTTCTCGGCATCGATGTCCGCCTGGCTGATCAATCGAGTTGACTGCTCTTCTGCGACCCTCAGCGTGTTTTCGAGCTTCGTCCCGAGCCCCGCGTACGTTGGGCTGCCGGTCTCGTCGAGCTCGGCCTGGAGATCTTCGGCCACGGCGCTGATGCGCTTGATCTCCTTCTGGGCCTCGGCGCGATCGGCGTTGGCCTTGATCAGCTCTCGACGCAGGTCCTGGATTGCCTTGTCGACATCGTCCTTTCGGTACCCGCGCAGCTCTGTGCCAAATTCCGCTTCGTCAGTAGCCAACGTTGGTCCCCTTTAGAGATAGATGCGACTCGAAACGAGTTTAGCGAGGGCGGCATGCTGGTCGATACCGGGCGCTAACAGGGGATTCCCAGTCCGTCGGTTAGGCGCGCGGATGGGGCATCGGCTATTCTTGGATGTCTTTGTTGTTGCCGTCCGTGGCAGTCTCGACTTCCCATGGATCCCTCCTCGCACACCTGCGAGTTGCCGAACTGTTCGGCGGAGGGTGCCGCACCCGAGCTACACGTCTGCATGGCTGTGAACCAGCAGTGCTGAGGCAGGGCAACGCGAGAGGAGAATCCTGTGCGATTTATTTTCGCCATCATCTGCTTTGTGCTTGCCGCGCTCTCGATGGGCCTCGGTATCGCGGAGCGAACCATTTTCGCCGGTCCTGACCACGTCACGGCGTCCACGATTTCTACGACGGGGGCACCGGTCGTCGTGATCGACGGTGCTGCGCTTGACGCGTATCCCCGGATCGACTCCGTACAGCTGAAGGGATCCTCGACGCAGTTTGCGGCGTACGGTCGCACGAGCGACGTCCTTGCCTGGGTCGGCGACACGAACTACACGCACGTGACCTTCAACGCGAAGTCCAACAAGCTCGTGTCGCGACTCCACAGCGGGTCGGCGACGACCGTGCCGAACCCCGCCGGTTCAGATCTCTGGCTCGGCGAATACCAGGGCAGCCAGTCCGAGAACTTCCACCCGGATATCCCTTCGTCGTACTCGATCATCGCCGTCTCGAACGGCACGGATCCGGCCCCGTCGAAGGTCAGTCTCACCTGGCCGCTCAACAACCAGGTCGCATGGTCCGGTCCGATCATCGGGATCGGCGCCATCCTGCTCGTCATCGGACTCCTCCTGCTGCTCTGGGCCTTCACGCACCTGCGGCGCATGCGGGGGCCGCGACGCACGCAGCAGCGCATGCCGAAGCTGCCCAGGCAGCCCCGCTACAAGCCTTCGCGGAAGGCCGTAACGGCCACCAAGGGGCGCAGGGCCATCAACCGCCTCGTGGCGGTTGTTCCCGGGGTCGCGATTACGGGACTGTTGCTGGCGGGCTGCACGGCGACACCGACGCCAACGGTGCCGACGCCATCCGACACACCGACGGCCGCAACGCTCACGCGAGCAGCTGAGCCCGTCGTCTCGTCTGCGCAGCTGCGACTCATCATGCAGCACGTCAGTTCGACCATTGCGGCCGCAGATGACACCTCGAACGCAACAACACTCGGGACCCGCATGGAGGGGCCGGCGCTCGCTGAGCGCACCGCCGCATATCGGATTGCGAAGAGCGACAAAAAAGCCGTGCCGCCGACCGCCATTCCGGCGACCACCGTTGGCAACTACACACTTCCGGAGGCCAGCGACAAATGGCCGAGAACGGTATTGACCGTCGTGCAGAGCAAGACAAACGCGAAATCGGCCCCCGTCGCCGTCATGCTCCAGCAGGATGACCCGCGCTCAAACTACAAAGTCGAATACGCCATCGCCCTACAACCGAACATCGTGCTTCCGGATGTCGCTCCAGCCAAGATCGGCGCAGTGGGGATGGATCCGGATGGGAAGCTGCTGAGCGTGCAGCCGAGCGCCATCGCGCTCGACTACGGCGACATCCTGTTGCATGACTCGTCGAGCACGTCGTTCCCGCTGTTCCAGGCAGAGGGTGACACGTTCCGCACGCAGGTCGGAATGCAGGCCAAGATCAAGCAGCAGAAGGCACTTCCCAACACGGCCAAGCTCACGTTCGCGAACGCGCAGGGCGCTGGCCGCACCATCGCGCTGGCGACCCTCAACGCCGGGGCGATCGTCGCGGTCGACCTCAACGAGATCGAAACCGTGCGGCCCATCAAGGCTGGCGCATCCGTCAGCGCCCCCGGGGGCATCCGCGCACTCTCCGGCAAAGCCAGGAGCAGCAAGGGTCTCGTCGCCACCTATGACGACCAGTTGCTCTTCTTCGTACCAGGAGCGGGCAAATCGGGCAAAATTGTCTTGCTCGGTTTTAGCCAGGGTCTCATCGCCGCACAGGAGTTCAAGAAGTGACAAACGTTCCCCCGATCTCGCCAGCCACTCTCCGCGGCGCGGTCGACCTGTCGTCGCTCGTTAATCCCCGGCCGAGCACGCCGGCCGCCGCCTCGGATTCCCCGGTGATCCGCACGGCGACCGATGCGACATTCACCGAGGTGCTGGATCTCTCGAACACCGTCCCCGTGATCGTTGAGTTCTACGGGCAGGGCATCGCACCGGTACTCGGCCCGCTCGTCGAGCAGTACGGCGGCAAACTCGTGCTGGTGACGATCGATGCGCCCACCAACCCGCAGTTGTCGCAGGCGTTCCAGGTCCAGCAGGTTCCGACCGTTGCGGCCGTGCTTGGCGGTCGTCCGGTGCAGTTGTACGTCGGTGACTACCCGGAGGCCGAGGTCCGCCAGGTCTTCGACCAGGTGCTGGAGCTTGCGAAGCAGAACAACGTCACGGGCACCGTGCCGGTCGATGCCACTGATGCGCCGGATGCACCGAGCGAGCCGGTCGAGGAGCCGCTGCCACCGCATCACCAGGAGGCCTTCGACGCTATCTCGGCGGGCGATTACGCCACCGCGGTCAAGGAGTACAAGACCGCGATCGCCCAGAACCCGCGGGATGCCCTGGCCGTTGCGGGTCTCGCGCAGGTATCGCTGCTGGCTCGGCTGGAGGGTCACACCGCCGACGACATCCGAGGAGCCGCAGCAGCTGCGCCGTCCGATGTCGACGCCCAGCTCGCCGTAGCCGACCTCGATGTCAGCGGCGGGCATGTCGATGACGCGTTCGCTCGCCTCCTCGACCTGTTCCCGACCCTCGATGCCGCGGGCAAGAACACGGTTCGCACCCGAATCCTTGACTATTTCGAGATCATCGGCGCCGACGACCCCCGCGTGGTTGCCGCTCGCCGCCGCCTGACCGGCCTGCTCTACTAGCTCCAGCCCGATCCATCGGCGAAGGGAAAAGTCGAGCGCGACGGGTCAGCGGCGGAGTTTTAGCCAGAGGCCGGCCAGCGGGGGGAGAGTGATCTCGGCCGAGGCCGGGCGACCGCCCCATGGCTCTTCCGTGGCGATGACACGACCGAAGTTACCGACGCCGGAGCCGCCGAATTCTTCCGCGTCCGAGTTGAGGATCTCCTCCCATTCGCCAGCGAACGGAAGCCCGACGCGGTACGGTCCGACCGGGTTGCCGCTGAAGTTCATCAGGATGGCGATCGGCTGCCCGTCGGCCGACCAGCGCAGGAACGAGAGCACGTTGTGGGCGGCGTCCCCGCCGTCGATCCACTCGAAGCCGGCGGGAGAGTTGTCCTGCGACCACAGCGCTGGCTCGGCGCGGTAGACGCGGTTGAGCTGGCCGACCAGCTTCAGGAGCCCCTGGTGCGCCGGCTGGTCGAGGATCCACCAGTCGAGGCCGCGCTCCTCGCTCCACTCCGACGGCTGCCCGAACTCCGAGCCCATGAACAACAGCTGCTTACCGGGGTGAGCCCACATGAACGAGAGGTATGCACGCACATTAGCGAGCTTCTGCCACTGGTCGCCCGGCATCTTGGTGAGCAGCGACCCCTTGCCGTACACGACCTCGTCGTGGCTGATCGGCAACATGAAGTTCTCGCTGAACGCATAGAAGAAGCTGAACGTGATGTCGTTGTGGTGGTACGAGCGGTACATCGGATCTTCCTCGATGTAGGCCAGGCTGTCGTGCATCCAGCCCATGTTCCACTTGATTCCGAATCCGAGACCGTTCTCTGAAGTGGGGTGCGTGACGCCCGGATACGACGTCGACTCCTCCGCCACCATCACGACGCCGGCGTTGCGCTTGTACGCGGTCGCGTTAACCTCCTGCAGGAAGCTGATGGCCTCGAGGTTCTCGCGCCCGCCATGGATGTTCGGCTCCCACTCGCCCTCTTCGCGGGAGTAGTCGAGGTAGAGGATGCTCGCAACGGCGTCGACCCTGAGGCCGTCGATGTGGAACTCCTCGAGCCAGTACAGCGCGTTGGCGACCAGGAAGTTGCGCACCTGCGAGTCGCCAAAGTTGAAGATGTACGTTCCCCAGTCTTTGTGCTCGCCCCGGCGCGGATCGGCATGCTCGTAGAGCGCCTGCCCGTCAAAACGCCCGAGCGCCCACTCGTCCTTCGGGAAGTGACCCGGTACCCAGTCCATGATGACGCCGATGGACGCCTGGTGCAGCCGGTCGATCAGGTATTTCAGGTCGTCAGGATGCCCGAAGCGGCTGGACGGCGCGTAATACCCGGTCACCTGGTAGCCCCACGACCCGCCGAACGGGTGCTCCGCGAGCGGCATGAACTCGACATGGGTGAAACCGGTCTCGTGCAGGTACTCGATGAGCTGGTCTGCCAGCTCGCGGTAGCCGAGCCCCGGACGCCACGAACCGACGTGCATCTCGTACACGCTCATCGCGGAGTTGTGCGGGTCGTGGGAGGCGCGCTGGGTCAGCCACGCGGCATCCCCCCAGACGTACCTGGTCTCGCCGACGACAGATGCGGTGGCGGGCGGTCGTTCCGTGTACCGTGCCATGGGGTCGGCGCGCTGCACCCATTCGCCTGCCTGGGTCTGCAGCTCGAACTTGTACGCGTTCCCTGGCCCGAGCGCGGGGATGAACAGCTCCCAGACCCCGTTGTCGTCGAGGCGGCGCATGGCGAACAGCTCGCCGTTCCAGCCGTTGAAGTCTCCGACGACGCGTGCGGCCTTCGCGTGCGGCGCCCAGACGCTGAACGACGTACCGATGACATCCTCGTGCGGGCGGTAGTGCGACCCGAGCGCATCCCACAACTGTTCGTGACGACCCTCGCCCCAAAGGAACAGGTCGACCTCGCCGACGGACGGAACGAATCGGTATGGATCCTCTGCCGTCCAGGCGGGCGCACCGTCGTAGGCGGCCTCGATCGTGTAAGCCTGGCCGGCTCCAGGCGCGAATCCCTGCCAGAGGCCCGCCGCGACATGGTCGAGCGACACGCGGCTACCGTCTGCCCTGATTGCGGTTACTGCCGCAGCGAGCGGACGCACGACGCGGATGACGAACCCGTCGTCCACGGGATGCTGGCCGAGCGTCGCGTGCGGCTGGGGGTGGTACCCGTGCACGATCGAGTCGATGAGGCCCGGATCGAGCGCCGGGAGCGTGGGGACTCCGGTACTGTCAACGCTCACGTTCGCGATGACCACGTCAGCTGTCGCTTCCTCGGTGACCTCCGCTGCCTTCTTCTTGCCACCCGTCTTGCTCTTCGATTTGTCGGCCATTACGTACCCTTCGGGTATTCGATTGCCAGGATGTGCACCGGTTGCGTGAATGCGTCCAGTCGCACGTAATTATGGTCTGACCAGGTAAAACGCTGGCCGGTGATCTGATCGACCACGTCGTACACCGCGCCAGGCGCCAACCCGAGCTTCGTCAGGTCGAGGTGCACCGTCGTCTCGCGCACGGAGTGCGGGTCGAGGTTCGCGATGACCAGGAGGCCGTCGGGCGCCCCCGTCGCCGTGAACTCGGCGGCGAGGAACTTCGAGTACACGAGGATCGAAACGTCGTCGCTCCAGTGCACCGAGAGGTTGCGGAGCTGGCGAAGGGCAGGATGCTCGGCTCGAATCCCGTTCAGCCGGGTCAGGAACGGGGCAAGCGATGCCCCGAGCTTCTCGGCCTTCGCAAAGTCGCGCGGCTTGTACTCGAATTTCTCGTTGTCGATGTTTTCTTCGCTGCCGGGCCTCGCGACATCCTCGAAGAGTTCGTAGCCCGAGTAGACGCCCCAGGTCGGTGCCGCTGTTGCGGCGAGCGCCGCCCGGATGCGGTACGCGGGCTGGCCGCCGAACTGCAGGAACGTCGTCAGGATGTCTGGCGTGTTGACGAACAGGTTCGGTCGGTAGAACGCGCTCCACTCGTCACTGATTTCGCGCAGGAACTCCTCGAGTTCGACCTTCGTGTTTCGCCAGGTGAAATAGGAGTACGACTGTTGGAATCCGACGCCAGCGAGCGCCTGCATCATGGCGGGCCGCGTGAATGCCTCCGCGAGAAACACGATTCCGGGGTGGGCGACACCGACCTCGAAGATCAGCCACTCCCAGAAGTCGAGCGGCTTCGTGTGCGGGTTATCGACCCGGAAGATGGTGACGCCGAGGGCGATCCAGTGGTTCACGACTCGCAGGACTTCTGCCCTGATGCCATCCGGATCGTTGTCGAAGTTGATCGGGTAGATGTCCTGGTACTTCTTCGGCGGGTTCTCCGCGTACGCGATCGAACCGTCCGGCAGCGTCGTGAACCATTCCGGGTGCGCCTTGACCCACGGATGATCGGGTGAGGCCTGGAGGGCCAGGTCGATTGCGACCTCGAGCTTGTTGTCTTTCGCGGTCTTCACAAACGCCACGAAGTCGGCCTCGGTGCCGAGGTCGGGGTGGATCGTGTCATGGCCGCCATCGGCGCTGCCGATCGCCCACGGCGACCCCGGATCGTTGGGGCCCGCCGTCAGCGTGTTGTTCGGCCCTTTGCGAAAGCTCGTGCCGATGGGATGGATGGGCGGCAGGTAGACGACGTCGAACCCCATCGCCGCAACCTCGGGCAGCCGCTTCGCGGCCGTCACGAAATTGCCCGAGACCCATGAGCCTTCCGGGTTCTGCTGAGCCCCGATCGATCTCGGGAAGAACTCGTACCAGCTGCCGACTCCGGCGCGCTCGCGCTCGACGACGATCGAGTGCTGCTCGCTGAGGGTGGGAAGACTCGAGATCGGTGTGGTCGCAAGAACCGCGGTGAGGCGCGGGTCGTGTGCGGCCGCGAGTCGACCGACGGGAGTCAGCGACGTGTCTGCGATCACAGCCATGGCATCCTTGACGGCTTTCTTCGATGGCGCACGCGCCAGCAGTGCCGCGGCCTCGGCGAAGACAAGTTCGACATCCTGCCCGATGGGCACCTTGATCTCTGCCTTGTGAAGCCAGGTGGCCCAATCGTCGCTGTATGCCTGGATGCGGAAGTGCCAGATGCCTTCGCGCTTAAGTTGGGCAAGCGCTCGCCATCGATCGGACTCGAACGCCGTCTCGTGCAGCGTGTGCTGAGTCTGTTTGCCATCCGGATCGATGAGCAGCAGGTCGACCCCGATGAGATCATGCCCCTCGCGAAACACGGTCGCCTCGAACGGGATCACCTCGCCGGCGAAGGCCTTGGCCGGCCAGCGATTCTCGGGCTGGACGGGGGAGAGGTTGCGGATCGGTATGCGGCCGATTCTGGACTCGAAAGCGCCGTGTTTGCCTGCGCCAGCCCCTGCGGCTGCAATCGTAGATTCGTGTATAGCCACGTACCGACCGTACCGCTAAAGGCGAACCGTACGCGCGGGCTGGCGGTTTCCCCGCGAGTGGGCTATCCGCGAACAATCGGGCCTGCCGCGGTGTGCGGCAGGCCCGATTTGCTTGAGTAACGACGCGTTAGCGCAGGGCGCGCCTGCGATACAGCGCAAATGCGATCGCCGCTATTCCTGCGACGAACAGGATGCCGGCGGCGCCGAGGAGCTCGGTCGGGTCGGCCCCCGTCGTAGCAAGCGTCGGGCCGGCCGGAACGGCCGGGTCAGCGGCGTTGGCGGTGACGACGATCGGAAGCTGGACATCGACGCCCGATGTGGCGCCGAAGGCTGCGATGTCATAGTTCGTGCCGGCGGCGAAGCTCGACGGAGCCACCCAGGTAACCGTGATGCTGCCGTTCGCGTCTGCGACGATCGGGCCGCCGATCGTGTCACCTTCACCGCCGGTGCCGTAGCCGGGCTGGACGGACTCGCCCGGGATGAAGCCGCTGAAGGTCGCTGTAACACCCTTGCCTGCGGTGGTGAAGTCTTTCTGGCTCAGCTTCGACGGAGTGACCGTTCCTGTGGCGTGCGGGGTGAAGCGGTAGGTCTTGCCGTTCCAGGTGATCGAAGAGATCACGGCGCTGTGGCCAACCGGAACGATCGCGCCGAATGCGAGGAGGGTTGCATCGCTGCCGATCGCCGCCTCGAGGTCGGCAAGGGATGCGTCGGCGCCCGCAGCGTACGCGATGCCGTTGCCGTTCGTGGCGTCGGCTGCGATCACCTGGCTGGTCTCCCACATGCCGGTCGAGGTCAGCCCGGCGTCGCCGTCGGTCAGGGGGTGCAGCGTTGTGAAGCCCGTCGTTCCATTGGCGAAGAGCGAGATTTGGAAGTTGGCGTCGCCCGAGTTGGTGAGCCCCGCCGCATCGACGAGGGTCGACAGCGAGCCGGTGCCCGGTGTTCCGTTCAGCAGCTGGACCGCGCCCGTGATCGACAGGCCGCCGACAGTTGAGGCGAGCGTGCCCGGGTTCGCGATCGTGCCCTTGAACCATCCGGCCGGGTACGGGGAGGTCTCTGCCGGGAAGGTCGAGCCCGCGACATAGGTGGTCGGATTGCCCGCGGTCGATCCATCGTGTGCAAAGGCAGCGCCGCCTGCGACGAGAGTGGATGCTCCAACAAGGGCGAATGCGCCGCCCGCAGCAATGAGTCTGGAAAGTTTCACGAAGTGTTCCGATCGATTTCAGGCGCGCTGTCGCCCGAACAATTCGTCCACCCCAAGCGTCGCTGGCCCCGAGGCTAGCACGTCCATTCGCGTATATGAAGTTTTTTCGGCCCGCTTGCCGCACCCCCGTTCGGGGCGCGGCGTCGCCTCAATTGCACCCCGGCTTTGTACCCCGATTGTGCGCGCCTGAAACATATTCGCGTCAGGGATAAACAGAAAAATAGCTGATCAAAGGCTAAATAAAAGCAGAAATCAGTGAGGTAGAACGATGGTACCCGTTCTGGGGTGAGTATGTCCCTTGTCCTCACTATGGAGGACAGCTACCTTCGAGCTTGGGGGGAAAATCTGGGGGCGCGATTTAGTCAGCGCGTTTCGGAGGATCCAGTCCAGGTCGAGGTCTTACCGCCTCGGCCAGGTCGAAGTCTTACCGCTTCGATTGCCGGAGTCTCACCCGAGGCTCCAGCCACGACCCGAACGTGGAACGCCAGATGAATTTGGCGCGCCTTCGCTCAGGGTCAATGACCCGACATTGACTTCGATGTCGCGAAAGGAAATCGCAATGAACAAGCTCACCAAGGGAGCGATCGCCACGGCGGCGGGAATCGCCCTTCTGCTCGGCGGCGCGGGTACGTTCGCACTCTGGAACGGCCAGACCACCATCGCTGGTGGAACCATCTCGACCGGCCAGCTGTCGATCGCCTCAACCAATGGCCCAGTGTGGAAGGACATCTCGTCGACAGTCGTCGGCGGCACGACGTTCGACCCGTCCACTCAGAAGATCGTCCCGGGCGACGTCCTGCAGCTCACGCAGCAGGTCACGCTCACAACGACCGGCAAGAACCTGAAGGCCAACTTCACGTTCGACCCGACCTCGATCACCACCGACCCGGCGCTAACCGCGGCCCTGACCGAGGGCCTCACCGCCACGGTCGTTCCGGCTACCGGCGCCGCGACGCTCACCTCGACGGGCTCGAACGCCTACTCGGTCGTACCGGGTACCGCCTCGACGACCGTCGTCAACGTGGTCTTCACGGTCACCTTTGCCGCAGGCACCACGGGCACCGTTGGCCAGAACATCGGTTCTGCGCTCAACCTGTCCGGCCTCAGCTACACGCTGACGCAGGTTCGCCCGTAATACCAGTGGGTGCGCTCGTTCCCTTGCGGGCGCACCCACTTTTTCCCAACGACACCCTAGGGAGGTGACGACATTGGCAAGGATCACACTCGAATTCCGCGTAGTGCAGAAGACGACAGCCGATGGCGTTGCTCGCGGTGTCCGCAAGGCGGCCGTCAAGGCCGCAGCACGACCTGCAACACAGCCAAAAGCGAAGAGCCGCTCGGTGATCGGCGGTCTCATCTTCGTGACAACCACAATCATCCTGTCGCTGCTCGCGACCACCGGCTCATACGCCCTGTGGAACGGCAAGACAGTGGTGAACGGATCCAGCCTCTCGTCCGGCAGCACGGCGCTGAAGATCAGCGGCGTCACCGCTTACACGCTGGTTTTCCCGTCCACGCCGCTCGCACCCGGTAAGTCGGTTCTGTCGACTGCGACATTCCAGAACACCGGATCGACGCCGCTCAGCGCGGCAGCGTCATCGACCAGCATCCTGACGAACACCAACGGGATGGCTGACTACCTGACGCTCACCGTGACGCCGGTTGCGTCGGCCGGCGCATGCACCGCGGGACTGACCGGCGGAACCTCTGCCTCGCTCGCGTCGTTCACCACGACGTCGGCGCCCTATGCGATGCCGGTCGGGGCGAGCCAGATCGTCTGCTTCGAGCTGAAGCTCTCGGCGACGGCACCCTCGAGCGTCTCGGGTGGGGCTGCTTCGTTCCGCATGAACATCACCGCAACACAGGCGAGGCCATGATGAAGCTCACACGCGGGCGTCGGATCGCCCTCTTCGCAGGCATCCTTGTCTTCCTCGTAGGTTCGACGACGAGTGCGAGCTGGGCGCTCTGGAGCACCAGCGACACGGTCTCGGGCAGCGCCACTGCTGCAACGGTCAGCATCGTCGCCAATGGGGCCGCCGGGGTGAACCTCACGGGACTCACGACAGCGGCCGACGGCCCTGGCGTGCAGCTCACGACCTCGGTCGCCGTGCAGAACAACGGCAACCTCGCGATCACCTATAACGGAACCATCGTCTCGACCGAGACTCCGACCGGCGCCGTCATCGGCGACAACGTAACATACACGGCCTGGATCGTTTCGTCGGCTTCGAGCTGCACCAACACAGCGAGGGTGACGGGCACATCCTTCACGGGCAACCTCAACACCGGCACGAAGACACTCGGGACGGGGCGTACGCTCGCGGCGGGTGCCACCGAGACATACTGCGTGCGCACCAAGATGGGCACGAGCGCACCAGCAACCATCGAGGGCCAGTCGCTCGCCGCCGTCATGAACTTCGTCGGATCGGCCAGCGGCTGGTCAGATACCGCTACGGCGTCGTTCACGCAGTCGTCGGCCAAGACAATCGAGGGTGCCACGTACTCCACCTGCATCACCGACCTGCCTAACACGCAGGCCAGGCTGACGTGGCCGACCGCTCCCGCGACCATGAACGGCAACGCCTTCACCGGCTACTACATCGAGTGGATCTACACGAGCGGCGCAAACAACGGGACGACCATCCTGACGGCCATCCGCACCGACCCGTACGCGCAGCCGGCGACCACGGGACTGACTGGCAACTCGATGATTCGCGTCACATACCAATACGCGAACAACTGGACGTACAGTCCGCTTCCGACTTACGCCTTCGTGACAAGCACGAACGGCAACAAGTCGCCGGTGTGCAGCCCGGAGATGCCGTAGCCATGTCCATCCGTCTCCCACTCTCTCGTCTTCGTGGCCGCATCATCGCGGCCGCGATCGCGACCACGATCGTCGGCGGCGCCGGTGCAGCCATGGGGACTGCGCCGGCGTTCGCCGACACCCCACCCGTGATCAATCTGAGCCAGAACGGCATCGTGTGGTCCACTGGGCTGGCGGGCGGACTGTTCGACGCCTTCCAGGGCGCCGTTCCTGGCGACTCCGCGACGAAGTCGTTCTATGTGAAGAACCCGCTGGCGACGCCCGTGACGATGCGAACGCGTGCAATGGATGTCCACAGCTCGAACTCGCAGCTCGACACGTCGATAACCGTGGACGGGAAGGCGGGCGGCCTCGCTCTCGCGGCCGCCGTCCCGATGGCATCCCTCGCGAACTGCTCGACGCTCGCGCCTGACCTCGTCGTCCCGGCACACGGCACAGCGAAGGTATCGATCACGCTTGCCATGCTCGACGTCGACGGCTCCTTCGCGCAGTCGAGGACGGGCGGATTCGACGTTCTCCTGACAATGGAAGACGCCGAGGCGGGCGTCGGAGCGACATCCTGCGACAGCAGCGACCCGACCACGGGCACCGGCGGTGGCGGCGGTACCCGTCCCCCGAGCACTCCGACGACGCCGACCTCGTCCAACCCTTCGATCTTCACCGGATTCAGCCCGCTCGCCTTCACCGGGGTCGACCTCGCGGTGCCCCTGTTCGCAGCCGGCATGCTGTTTGCCGCTGGCATCCTGCTCCTGATCGCGCGCCGCAGGCGCAAAGAGCGCACGCAGTCATGAACAAGACGGGCACAGTCATGAACAAGACAGAAACAGCCGCCGAGGAGTCGGGCAAGCAAGCCAAGAAGCACGGTGTCTTCCACTATCTGGGTATTGGACTGAGCATCGGCCTGCTGCTGCTCGTGGTCGGGGCCGGTGCCATCCTCATCGTCATCCCGCGCGCTCTCGGCGCCATCCCCTTGACCGTCCTCACGCAGTCGATGGAGCCGATCCTGCCTCCTGGCACGCTGATCGTCGACCAGCCGGTCAAGGCTTCCCAGGTGCACCTGGGCGACGTGGTGACCTACCAGATTGCCTCAGGCAAGCCCGATGTCATCACCCACCGCGTCGTCCGCATCTCGATGTCGAGCGAAGGCAATGAGACCTTCACGTTCAAGGGCGACAACAATGCGTACGCGGACGCGAAGCCCGTTATCCCGGCGCAGATCAAGGGTCGCGTTGTCTACAGCGTGCCGTGGATTGGCTTCGTCAGCCTCTGGATGAACGGCCCGGCGCGGGCGGTCGTCGTGCCCATCGCCGCCGGCATTCTCTTCATGTTTGCAGCCTGGATGTTCATCCGTGGCGGCCTCGAAGCGCTGCGCAAAAGGCGGAGCAGGGGAGCCTCGACTTCGGTCGCGTAAGGAACCTGCCTTAGGCTGGCACGGTGAAGGCCATTCGACGATTTACCGTCCGCACCGTTCTGCCGGAAGCGCTTACATCCCTCGAGGAGCTTGCGACTAACCTCAGGTGGTCCTGGCACCACCCGACCCGCCAGCTGTTCCAGTCCATCGACCCTGCCGCGTGGGAAGCGACCGGGCGCGATCCTGTTGCCCTCCTCGGCGCCATCCAGCCATCGCGACTCGCCGAACTTGCGGGCGACGACGGCTTCGTCTCGCGAGCCAATTCCCTGCGTGACGACCTGAACCGTTACCTCACCGAGCCGCGCTGGTACCAGGGCCTGGAGGACTCACCAGCAGCAATCGCATACTTCTCGCCCGAGTTCGGAATCGCGGCAGCACTGCCGCAGTATTCCGGCGGCCTCGGCATCCTCGCGGGCGATCACCTGAAGAGCGCGTCCGACCTCGGTGTGCCGATCATCGCTGCTGGCCTGTTCTACCGTGCTGGCTACTTCCGGCAGGGCATCTCGCGCGACGGCTGGCAGCAGGAGACCTACCCCGTGCTCGACCCGGACGGCCTGCCGCTGTCGGTTCTCCGTAACCCGGACGGCACAGCCGCCCAGGTCACGCTGGCGCTGCCCGACGGAAAAGCTCTTTACGCCCGCATCTGGAAGGTCGCGGTCGGTCGGGTGACGCTTCTTCTCCTCGACACCGATGTGCCGGAGAACGAAGAGGGCCTGCAGAACGTGACTGACCGCCTGTACGGCGGTGGCGGCGAGCACCGTCTGCTGCAGGAACTCCTGCTCGGCATCGGTGGCGTCCGCGCTATCAAGATCTACAACGACCTCACCGGGTCGGCCGCCCCAGAGGTTTTCCACACGAACGAGGGCCATGCCGGCTTCCTCGGACTCGAGCGCATCAGCGACCTGATCGGCGGTGGACTGTCGTTCGACGAGGCGCTACAGGTCGTGCGCGCAGGCACAGTCTTCACGACACACACGCCGGTCCCCGCCGGCATCGACCGCTTCGACGCGGAGCTCGTCACGCGGTATTTCTCGACGGACCTGCTCCCGGGCGTCGGTGTCGACGAGGTGCTGGCGCTCGGCGCCGAGAATTACCAGGGTGGCGCGGCCGGCACGTTCAACATGGCGGTCATGGGCCTGCGCCTCGGCCAGCGTGCGAATGGCGTCTCGCTGCTGCACGGCGACGTCTCACGGGGGATGTTCGGCGCGCTCTGGCCAGGATTCGACCAGGATGACGTGCCGATCACTTCGGTCACGAACGGCGTGCACGCACCGACATGGACCGATCCGCGCCTCCTCGAGCTCGCGACCACGAGGCTCGGCACGACCGATACGACGGCGGCAGACTGGGGCAGCGACGCGGTCAGCGACGCGGACATCTGGCGAGTGCGCGGCGAGATGAAGCAGCAGTTGGTCGAGGATGCCCGCGCCCGCCTGATTGCGTCGTGGAACGAGCAGAACCCCGGCTCCGGTGTCCCGGCGTGGTTCTCGGACATCCTTGATCCTCAGGTGCTGACGATCGGCTTCGCGCGCCGCGTTCCCACCTACAAGCGCCTCACCCTGATGCTGCGCGACCCCGAGCGCCTCCGTGCATTGCTCACGCATCCAACACGGCCCGTTCAGATCGTGATCGCGGGCAAGTCGCATCCGGCGGACGACGAGGGCAAGCGGCTGATCCAGCAGCTGATCGAGTTCGCCGCGGCCGCGGACGTGCGCCACCGCATGGTCTTCCTGCCGAACTACGACATCGCCATGGCGCAGCTGCTGTACCCGGGCACCGACGTCTGGCTGAACAACCCGCTGCGCCCCCTCGAGGCGTGCGGAACGAGCGGCATGAAGGCCGCGCTGAACGGTTCGCTCAACCTGTCGATCCTCGATGGTTGGTGGGCGGAGTTCTACGACGGCGAGAACGGCTGGGCCATTCCGACTGCAGACAGCGCAGGAAATGCCTCGGAGCGCGACGACCTCGAGGCCGACGCCATGTACGACCTGATCGAGCACCAGATCGCGCCTCGCTTCTACGACCGTAACGCCGAGGGCGTGCCATCGCGCTGGGTCGAGTCGATTCGGCACACGCTTGCGACGTTGTCGCCGGAACTCAGTGCCGATCGCATGGTCAAGGAGTATGTGACCCGCCTCTACGTGCCGGCCGCGCACTCGGAGCGGGAGATCTCGGCCTCGTCCTACGCGCCGGCCCGCGAGCTCGCGGAATGGAAGTCGAAGCTGCGACGGGCATGGCCGAGTGTGCACGTGACCCACGTCGAATCGGGCGGGGTGGATGCCGTGCCTCAGATCGGCGATTCCCTGCACGTGCGAGCACTGGTCGAGCTCGACGGACTGAAGCCGGATGACGTCAAGGTCGAGGTTGTATACGGCAGGGCACGCGAAGGCGACAGTCTTGCGAACATCAGTCGCCAGCGTCTCGCCCTCGAGTCGGTCGAGGCGGGAGCGCCAGCGACCTTCAGCGGGACGGTGGTGCTGGAGACTCCCGGGAGCTTCGGCTACAACGTTCGCGTCGTGCCATCGAATCCGCTGCTCGCGAATCCGGCCGAACTCGGCCTGATCACGGTGGCGCACTAGACGGTCTACCACCCCCCAATACTGGGTGTGACCAGCCTATTGTCTGTGGATCATCACGTTCAATATGGTTATGCCAGGGCCAAGGCAACTGATGGCCCGGCTTTCCCGCAGCGATGCTGCGCCGGCTCCACTTACCCTGGCGCAGCATCGCTACTAACCACAGCACGTTCCACGCAACATCCACACAGCTCCGCGACAGGCGCGAGCGCTCGGGGGAGCGCGAACCCTATCGTGGTCGGCGGAAACCGGACTTACAGATACTCACTGCCGCGCGAAGGATCGGGTCCTGGTCGCGGCGGGCCCGACGGGCTTCCCAAGCCCACCGGGGTCTGAATGCGCCGAAGCGGCCAACCCAGACGCCACCGCCCCGGTCCCAGCCGGGGTGGTGGCGTCAATAAGTTAGGGCTGCTGCCGAATTCACGGCTGTTCAGTCTGCCTGCTGTTCAGTCGCGGGCGATGGCGGCGATGACCGCTGACGTGATCGCAACCAGGTCTGCCGGCGCGAGTTCGATGTCGAATCCGCGCCTTCCGCCCGAGACGAAGATGGTGTCGAAGAGCTCGACCGTCTCATCGATCACGGTGCGCAGTCTCGTCTTCTGGCCGACCGGTGAGATGCCCCCGACGAGATACCCGGTCTTGCGTTCGGCAACGGCCGGGTCGGCCATGGCCGCACGCTTACCGTGCACCGCCGATGCGAGCGCGCCGAGATCGAGCTTGCCCGTCACGGGTACGACGGCGACTACGAGGCTGCCATCGACATCCACCATCAGGGTCTTGAACACCTTCTCCGGTTCGAGTCCGAGCGCACGTGCGGCCTCGTCTCCGAAGTTGCGGTTGGCCGGATCGTGGTCGTACGCATGCTCGGTGAACGGGATGCCCGCGGCTGCAAGCGCGATGGTTGCGGGAGTGGATGGCATCAGGCAAACCGTCGGCGAATCAGTGCGCTCGGAAGAGCTGCATCGATGCGCCGGCGATCCGCACTTCGCTGCCAGGGCCCTGCTCGAGCTCTGCCTCTGAGAGGTCGTCCTCCGCGGAATCCCACAGCAGCGTGTAACCCTCGACGCCCTCGTGCTCGGGGAGCGTGACGGTCACGTCGTGCTCCAGGCCGTGCACGATCAGCAGGATGCGGTTGAAGTCCTCGAATTCGGGTGTCGATGCCGCCAGGTACTGCAGAGTTCGGGCTCGGGGCGAATTCCAGTCGCTGTCGCTCATCGACAGCCCCTCCGTGTTGTACCAGTCCATCTGCGAAGCGGATTTCACGCTCTCGCCGAAGCGTGCAAAGTGCACGGGGCGCAGCGCAGGATTCTCGCGTCGGAGCCGCAAAAGCTGTTGGGTCACGATGAAGAGTTCGTCCTGCCACTCGTCGCGCTTGTCCCAGTTCAGCCAGGTGAGCTCGGAGTCCTGGCAGTACGCGTTGTTGTTGCCTCGCTGGCTGCGACCGAACTCGTCTCCCGCGGTCAGCATCGGGATGCCAGCTGAGAGCAGGAGCGTGCCAAGCAGGTTGCGGATCGCCTTGCAGCGGGAGCGCAGGATCTCGTCATTGCGGGTCGGACCTTCGACGCCGTGGTTGAACGACCGGTTGGAGTCGGTGCCGTCCCTGTTGTTTTCGCCGTTGCCGAGGTTGTGCTTCTGGTTGTAAGCGGTCAGGTCTGCCATGGTGAAGCCGTCGTGGGCTGTGATGAAGTTGACGGCGGCCATCGGGCCTCGCGCGTCCGAGAACACGTGGGCTGACCCAGCGATCCGTCGGGCCAGGCCGCCAATTCCCTGGGCTGCTGTGCCATTGTGGCGCGCTGCTGCGATGTCGGTCAGCCAGAAATCCCGCGCGCGGTCGCGGAAGCCGTCGTTCCACTCCGAGAAGCCGACCGCCTGCCGCCCGCTCGGGAAGGACCCGACCTGCCACCCGCCCATCCCGACGTCCCACGGCTCAGCGATCATCTTGACGCCCTCCAGGTGAGGATCGTCAACGATGGCCTTCAGGAGAGGATGCCCGCGGTCGAAGTCGACGTTCTCGTCGCGCCCGAGCGTTGCCGCAAGGTCGAAGCGGAACCCGTCGACCTGGACGTCGTTGGCCCAGTACCGCAGCGAATCGAGCACGAGTCGCTGGGCGGCGGGCAGGGCGAAATCGACGGTGTTGCCGCATCCAGTCACGTCGATGTAGTCACCGTCCGCCATCTGGCGGTAGTACGCGGCGTTGTCGAGGCCGCGAAGCGAACTCGCCGGTCCGCCCGGCCCCTCCTCGGAGGTGTGGTTGTACACGACATCCATAATCACTTCGAGGCCAGCTTCGTGGAGCAGCCGCACCATGCCCTTGAACTCGCGGAGCACTGCGCCCGTTCCGCCGAACTGTGCCGCACGACTCGCATAGCTCGCGTGCGGCGTGAAGTAATTGAGGGTGTTGTAGCCCCAGTAGTTCGCGAGCCCCTGCTTGACGAGGCGTTGCTCGCTGACGAATTGTTGCACGGGCAGCAGCTCGACGGTAGTGACGCCGAGGTCTTTGAGGTACTCGATCGTGCTCTCGTGGGCGAGGGCGGCGTAGGTGCCCCGCAGCTCTTCCGGGACTCGAGGGTTCGCCTTGGTAAGTCCCTTGACGTGTGCCTCGTAGATGACGGTGTGGTCAATCGGGATGCGCGGCTTTTCGACTCCGCCCCAGTCGAACGAGCCGTCTTGCACGTACGAGCGCCACTCACCCGTGCTCGAGCGGGCGAGCCCCCTGGCGTACGGGTCGATCAGGTTGCGCGCCGGGTCGAAGTCCTGGGTCTTGCCCGTCGGACCGGATGCCCGGAGAGCGTAGCGGGCGCCGGGAACCAGCTTGCTCGTCTTGGCTGACCACACGTCGCCGTCGTGCCGGGCGAGCGGCAATATCGCCACGACCCAGTTCGGGTCTTTGCCATCGAAAATCACCATCTCGATGGCGGTCGCGTTGCTCGACCACACACGGATCTCACCTCCGCGAGAGGTCAGGTGCACGCCCAGGTTGCGTAACGGGTCCGTCGGGGCCATGCGTTCTAGAGTAGTTACCCTGCAAGTCGGCAGTGTTACACGAAGGAATTGCCCGGTGGCCATCTATCTCGATCATGCGGCGACAACGCCCATGGCTCCCGAGGTTCTCGCGGCATACGTCTCCGCGCTTTCCGTGGTCGGTAACCCGTCGTCGATTCACAGCCAGGGCCAGAACGCCAAGCGGATGCTGGAAGAGGCGCGTGAGCGGGTTGCGGCATCCGTTGGCGCAGATTCCGTCGAGGTCACATTCACCTCGGGCGGTACGGAAGCCATCAACCTGGCGATCAAAGGGCTGTGGTGGGCGCGGAATCCCGCGGCGGGAGGCGCCTTCAAAGTGCCAGCGACTCTCGCTCGGCCGAGGATCCTCGTGGTCGCCGCCGAGCACCACGCGACGATCGACGCCGCGGCGTGGCTTGCCAGCTCGGAGGGCGCGATCGTCGACGAAGTGCCCGTTGACGCGGTCGGCCGGGTCGACCTCGTCGCGCTCGAGCGCATGCTGGGGGAGGATGTCGCCTTCGTGACCGTGCTGTGGGCCAACAACGAGGTCGGGACCATCCAGCCGATCGACGAGGTCGTCGCCATCGCGTCTCGCCTCGGGGTGCCCGTGCACTGCGATGCCGTCGCGGCGTACGGCTACCTTCCGATCGACTTTCATGCAACCGGCCTTGCCGTGATGAGCATCTCCGCTCACAAGATCGCGGGGCCGGTCGGCATCGGAGCGCTCGTGATCGCGCGGTCAGCGAGCGTCGTGCCGCTCATCCACGGTGGCAACCAGCAGCGGGCCCGCTCCGGCACCCAGGATGCCGCGGGGGCGGTAGCGTTCGGGGTCGCCGCCGCACGGGCCGCGGCCGGGATTGAAGCCAGGCAGGTTCGGCTGCGCGAGCTGCGCGACCGGCTCGTTGCGGGCATCCGGTCTTCTGTTCCTGGTGCCGTGCTTCGAGGCGATCCTGTCGACCGACTCCCGGGCAACGCGCACTTCACGTTCGCCGGCTGCGAAGGTGACTCGCTGCTCTTCCTGCTGGATGTCGCCGGCTTCTCGGTCTCAACGGGCTCGGCCTGCCAGGCGGGGGTGCCTGAGGCGTCGCACGTGTTGCTCGCCATGGGGGTGAGCGATGCGGATGCCCGTGGCGCGCTGCGGATAACGCTCGGTACCGAGACCACCACCGACGAGGTTGACGCATTCGTCAGGGCAGTGCCGGATGCCGTTGCCCGTGCCCGCCGTGCCGGGCTCGCCGATCGGGATGTTGGGCCGGGCGGCGGCCTGCAGGCCGCTACGCGGGCTGCTGCCGGTGCCGGTGCTGGTACTGGTGCTCGTGCGTAAGGCGTTGGCGGCGGCGACGATTGTAGTCGCGGCGTCCCTTGCCCTCGGAGGGTGCACCGGTAGCCCGGCGCCGACCTCCACCGCCACACCGAAACCTGCAAAGACGAGTGCGCTGACCGGACTCCTGCCGAGCTATCCTGCGAAGTTCACTGCCGCATCGGCGAAGTCCGAAACGGTCGCTGCCGCCGACAATATCCAAGCGCTCGTTGCGAAGACCGACATCCTCTACGTCGACGACCACGCAGAGCTTGTGCCGGCGACGAAATCTGCGGCCAGTTACTACGGCGTCTTGCGCACGATCAACGTCGCACCGGCTCTCGATCCGCTCGAACAGGCCGAGGCGATGGAGCGATTGCTCGTTGCTGCAGGCTGGACAGAACGCGATTCTGCAAACCAGAAGGGCAAGTATCTTGCCGCCCTCACCAGCAATCCCACCGGTTCGCGAGCGTGGTTCCTGCTCGTCGGGGGAGACTCGACCAAACCGAAGTCGCCCGTGGTGACGATCCAGCTGGCAAGCCCCGACCTCGCGGCTGGTTGAGCAACCTACCCAGCCGCGGCTTCCGCGACCTTTGTGCCCAGGTCGTCGAAGATGAACTGCTCGATCGGGAACGGTTTGTGCTCGATTCCGTGAGCCAGCACGAGCTGCGCGATCACGGTTTCGACGATCGGTCGCACGAAGCCGCTGAGCCCAGGCGCCAGCGGCACGATCGTAAGGTTGGGGTGGCCGGCGGAGGGGATGTCCGACTCGGCGGCCGCTGTCACGAGTACCACCGAGACGCCCGCCTTCAGCAGTGGGTCTGGCACGGTTAGCTCTCGGTCGTCTCCCAACAGGACGACGACCGTCGTGTCGACGACGGACTCCATGGGGCCGTGCAGGTACTGGAACGTCTCGAATGCGCTCGCGTCCATGCGCAGCCCCTCGCGGATCATGAGGGCGAGTTCGGATGCGCTCGAGAATGAGACGCCCCGGCCGACCACGTCGATCGAGGTCGCATTTGCGACAATGGCACCGACCTTAGCGCCGAGTGCGTCATACCGCGCGAGCGCGTCGGCGACGATCGCGGGGATGCGCGAGACGTCGTCCGCGGCAGGCACGATGCCAACCCGATCGAGCAGGAGCGCGTAGGCCATCAGGGTCGAGGTGTAGCCGACGGTGTAGACACCGGAGTCCGCGAACCCGCCGAAACCGAGCACGACATCCAGCACCTCGGCGATTTGCGCGTCGGGGAAGTTGGTGATTCCTATCCGGCGACCGACGCTCAGGTTGCGTGCAGCCTCGATCGGCTCCGGGCTTCTGCCGGACTCCGAGACGATGACGTAGTGGTCGGCGGGCTGGTAGCCGGGAGCCGCCAGCAAGAGTTCGGATGCGACCAGGTTGACCGCGCGAAAGCCTGCGGCCGCAAGCACGCTGACCAGAGCGTGACCAGAGTGGCTCGACGCCCCCATCGCGACGACTCCCACGGTCTCTCCCGGCTGCCACTCGACAATGGTCGCCGCATCCAGGTCATGGATGAGCCTCTCGCGGGTGGTCGCGAGCAACTCCGGCTGGGAGCGCATCGCGTCGACGAAGGGGGCCTTGCTTGGCATTTTTTGGGTCCTTATCCTTTTACGGCTCCGGCAGCCATGCCGCTGACGACATACCGCTGGAAGATGATTGCGACGACAAGCGGGGGAAGAGCGGCGAGGATGCCGCCCGCCGCGACGAGCCCGAAGTCGGTGGTGTATCGGCCGGCGAACTCACTGATGGCCACCGGGAGAGTCTTCGATGCATCCGACGACGTGAAGATGAGCGCGTACATGAACTCGTCCCACGCGAGCAGGAACGCGAACATGATGGCCGCGAAGATGCCGGGGCGAGCCGCCGGAAGAACGACGTACCAGAGCGCGCCCATGCGGTTGGTGCCGTCTACCCTGGCGGCCTCCTCGAGCTCGTCCGGGATGGTCATGAAGTAGTTGCTGAGGATCCAGAGCACGAACGGCACAACGAGCGCGCAGTCGCAGAGTGTCAGCCCGGTCGTCGTGTCGAGCAGGTGGATCGAGTTGAGGATCAGGTAGAGCGGGATCAGCGTCGCGATCTGAGGCAGCATGTACGTCGCGAGGAACAGGATGAGGATGGCGCGGCGGAAGCGGAATCGCAGCCGCGCAAACGCGTAAGCCCCAAGGATGCCGACGACCATCGAGATTGCAACGGTGCCGAGCGCGACGACGGTCGAGTTGACCATCGCGGCGCGGAACGTTGCCCCAACGCTGTCAGAACCGCCCTGGAAGATCGTGACGTACCTGCTGAAGTCGAGCGTCGTCGGGATCCACTTCAGCGGCGTCGTAATGAGCTCCCGCTGCGGGGTGATGCTCGCCAGCACCATGTAGCTGATCGGTGCGAGGCAGCAGATTGCGACGATCCACGCCGCGATGTGGATGAGGAGCGAGTTACGCGTTCTGCGCTTCATTTGAATCTCACAGTCATAGCAGGCTCAGATCTGACCTGCGCAGGAGGCGCAGATACACGGCGGAGAGGGCGAGGATGAAGATGGTGATGATGTACGAGATCGCCGATCCGATGCCGAAGTTCTGGTCGGAGAACGCCGTCTCATAGGCGAAGTAAGCGACCGTCGACGTGCTATCGATGGGGCCACCGCGTGTCATCGCATAGATGATGTCGAACACCTTGAATGCCTCGACGGTGCGCAGCACCAGGACGATCGAGATCGACGGAACGAGCATGGGAAGCACGATGGATCGGAAGATCCTCGGCCAGCTCGCGCGGTCGAGTTTCGCCGCCTCGTAGAGGTCGGGTGGGATCGAGGTGAGCCCGGCGAGCAGGAAGAAGGCGACGAGAGGCACCGTCTTCCAGACATCCGCCAGGATCACCATGTTGAGGGCGAGGTTGGGGTCGGCCAGCCACGCCTCATAGCTGTGGATGATGCCGAGTTGCGTGAGCAGGGCGTTCAGCGCGCCGTATTGCGAGTTGAAGATGCCCTTCCACATCGCGGCATTCACGATCGTGGGGATCGCCCACGGGATCACGACGATGGTGCGGAACAG
>DASYEE010000202.1:0-5710 GCA_036499165.1 Galbitalea sp.
TGCAGCCACTGCGAGAACGGCACCAGCAGCGCGGCGAGCAGGATCGCGATCATGAAGGGGATGACGATCTCGCGCAGCTGGATGAACAGGAACACGAACACGCCGAGCACGGCGAGCACCACGAGAATGCGCCACGACCAGGCACCTGCGATGCGGATCGACGGCGTCAGGGACTTCTCGACGACATCGTCTTTCGAGTCATCCGGAGTCGATTCGTTGCGCGCGACAGCCACGCCGCAAGTCTAGGTGGCGACGATCACTGCGCTGATCGGGGGTCAGTCGGTGATCGGCGCAGCACTGACCGCACGCCCGCGCAGCGACAGCTTCACGGTGGCTCCGGGCTCCGGGCGGTTCGAGACGTCATGCTGCACCCGCAGGAAGGTCCCGTCGTCGAGCAGCACCCGGGTGCGGCGCAGCGACCCGAGAAAGCTGGTGGTGACCACCGTTGCGCTGATCGGCCCGCTGCCATACCCGATGTCTTCTGGGCGGATGAACGCGGTGACCGGCCCGTCGGATTGCGACGCCCCCAGCAGAGGGAGTTTCGCCCCGAGCACCGAGACCACGCCCTTCGAGAGCGTCCCCTTCACCTTGTTCGACAGCCCGACGAAGTCGGCGACGAACGCCGATGACGGCGTCAGGTAGAGCTCCTCGGGGGTGCCGATCTGCTCGATGTTGCCGTTGCTCATCACGGCGACCCGATCGGCGACGGCGAGCGCCTCCTCCTGGTCGTGCGTGACGAACAGGGTGGTGATGCCCAACTCGGTCTGGATGCGGCGGATCTCATCGCGCAGCTGCACGCGCACCTTGGCGTCCAGCGCCGACAGCGGTTCGTCGAGCAGCAGCACGCGCGGCCGGGTGACCAGCGCCCGCGCGAGAGCCACGCGCTGCTGCTGCCCGCCGGAGAGCTGGTGCGCGTAGCGCCCGCCCAGGTGGCCGAGTCCGACCATGTCGAGCGCCTCCTGGGCGCGGCGGGTGCGATCCGCGGCCGGCACCTTGCGCATCTCGAGGCCGAACGCCACGTTCTGCGCCACGGTCATGTGCGGAAAGAGCGAGTAGGACTGGAAGACCATCCCGATGTCGCGCTTGTTCACCGGCACGTTGGCAACATCCTCGCCGTCGATGGTGATGCTGCCGCTCGTGATCCGCTCCAGCCCCGACAGCGACCGCAGCACCGTCGTCTTGCCGCAGCCCGAGGGGCCGAGCAGCGCGATGAACTCGCCCGGCTTCATGGTCAGGTTCACGCCGCTGAGCGCGCGGCTGCTTCCGTAGTCCTTCACGACGTCGACCAATTCGACGGTCGCCCCGGGATGAGTGATGTACTGCGCCATGCTGTCGGACGTGATGTCGATGGTGGTCATGGTCAGTCCTTGTTCTTCGGTCGGATCGATCCGACGCGTCCGATGATGAGCAGGATCACGAAGCCGAACAGCAGCGCGAGCAGAGCGAAGATGACTGCCACATACGGGTCACCGCTCTCGACTTGCAGGAGCCCGGTCTGAAACGTGGTGCGACCGAGGAAGGTCGCGATCGTGAACTCGCCGAGCACGACCGTGATCGTGATGAAGGCCGCGGCGATGATGCCCCGTCGCAGGTTCGGCAGGATGATGCGCCACATGATCGACAAATACCCCGCTCCGAGCGAGCGGCCGGCTTCGGTCAGGGTGCGAACGTCGACGCCGGCGATGTTCACCGCGACCGGGCGATAGGCGTACGGCAACGCGATCACTCCGATGGCGAAGGCGAGCGTCCAGGCGTCCGATCCGACCACTTGCGCAACCACCGAGTAGGTGGGAGCGAGTCCGACGACCAGGACGATCGTGGGGATTGTGATCGGCACCAGGCAGATGAACTCCATGACCCGGCGCAGGCGCGGGTACCGCATCTCGATCAGCACCATGGTCGGGACCATCAGCAGCAGGATGATCGCAGCCGTGATCACGCAGAGGATCAGCGAGTTCTGGATTCCCTGGAACAGCACGTCGTAGTTGTACTCGAGCGCCGGGTTGAACAGGTCGAGGTAATGCCCGACCGTGTAGCCCCCGCCGTTCGCGCGGAAGGTGAAGACGCCCATCGCGACGATCGGCAGCAGGAACAGGATGCCGGTGACCAGCAGGATCACCCGCGCGGTCGCCTTCGACGGCGGCGCCCCGAAGCGCGGCGCGCGTCCGGCTCGACCGGCGACGAACGGCTCGGCGGCCGGCCCAGCCTGGATCGGCGTCATCACGCGGTCCTGCGCGGGAGAACTCGTCGTCATCAGTTCTCCCACTTCGCGGCCCGGCGCTGCAGCACGCCGTATGCCGACATCAGAACGATCATCACGACCACCATCGCGAGGGCCAGCGACCCGGCTTCGTTGGCGTGGCCGACCACGGTCTCACTCGTTGTTGCCCGGAAGATGTCGAGCGAGATCAGCCCGCCCTGGCTGATCAGGGCCGCCGCCGTGGCGAACGATGAGAACGAGTTGGCGAAGAGCAGGATCGTGCAGCCGAAGAAGGCGGGCGCGAGCACAGGGATGCCCACCCGCCACCAGTAGGTTCGGCGCGTCCCGCCGAGCGTGGCGACGGCCTCGCCCCACGCCGGCTTCAGTGCCTCCATGGCGGGCATGAAGGTCAGCACCATGAGCGGGATCTGAAAGAAGAGATACACGGGCACCAGACCGGGCACCGTGTAGAGCGGCGAGGTATAGGCGTTGGCGCCGAACAAGCCATCGATGATGATCCCGAGCAGACCCGTGTTGCCCATCGTCGCGATGAAGGCGAACGCGAGCATGACGCCGCCGAACTGGGCGAAAACACTGGAGGCCGCATCGACGACAGTGCGCACCAAGCCGTCGGAGCTCATCGAGAGCAGCGCATAGCAGATGATCGCGCCGGCGATCGCGCCGATGATCGCGGTCACCGCCGAGAGGCCGATCGACCCGACGATGTCCTTCTGCGTGGTCGGGTCGGCGAACGTGTCGAAGTTGGCCAACGTGAACGCGCCGCTCTCCGTGAAGAAGCCGCTGGCGACGGCAAGCACGGCCGGAATGGCCAGGAAGAGCAAGGCGTAAACACCGAACGGCACCACGCCGATCCAACCCGCGCCGATGCGCGCGCCGCGGCACCGGGGGGTGACCCCGGCGCCGCGGTTCGTTGCGAGAGTAGTCACATCAACCGATCGCTGCGGCCCACTTGGCGGTGAGCAGCGTCGAGGCCGCGGCGGCCTGGTCGCTGGTCAGCTGCACGAAGTCGCTCGGCGCGTCGCCGACCTTCGCCAGCACCGACTTGTCGACCGTTCCGGCCTTCTTCATCGCGGCCAGCTGCGCCGGGTAGGCGCCGGCGGCCAGGAACAGGTTCTGCACGGCGGGCGTGTAGAGGTACTCCTCCCACAGCCGCGCGGCGGCCGGATTCGGGGCGTCTTTGTTGATGGCCTGGTTGTAGTAGCTGCCGAAACCGGTGCCGGGCAGAACGACGGTCTTCCAGTTCGGGTTGCCGGCCGAGCCCGCGGCGGGGCCCCATCCGACGTTGTTGAACGACCACTGGATGACGACCGGGGTCTCACCCGAGGCGACCGTCGCCTGCTTGGGCAGCGTGGACAGGAAGTTGCCGGCCTGCTTCAGCTTCTGGAAGAAGTCGATGCCCGGCTGGAGGTTGTCGGCCGAGCCGCCGGACTGCAGCGCCGCCATAGCGACGGCCGAGAGGGCCTCGTTGGCCTGGGTCGGGTCGCCCTTGATGGCCACCGAGTTCTTGAAGTCCGAACCGAGCAGGTCGTCGAGCTTCTTGATGCCGTTCGGGAACTTCTTGCTGTCGTAGCCGACCGACATCAGGCCGGTGTAGTCGTACCACCAGGTGCCATCGGCATCCTTGAAGTCATCGGGGATGTCGCCCCAGCTGGCCACCTTGTAGGGCGCGAGCAGGTCGAGGTTCTGGTCCATGACCGCGGTGCCGATGTCGAATACGTCGGGAGCCGTGGACTGGCCCTTCTGCGACTTCGCGGCGGCGACCTCGTCGGCGCTGGAGCCGTCGGGGTTCTCGGAGTTGATCTTGATGCCGGGGTACTTCTTCTGGAAGCCCTGGATGATCTGGCCGTAGTTGGCCCACGACGGCGGAAGGGTGATCACGTTGAGGTGACCCTCCTTGTTGGCGGCCGCGACGAGGCCGTCGAGGCCGCCGAAGTCGTCTGCGCTGGTGGCAGCCTGCGCCTGCGCGAGAGTGAGGGTCTTGGCGCCGCCGCTGCTTCCGCTGCCGGCGGTTCCGGCGCACGCGGTGAGCGCGAAGGCGGTGGCAACCACCAGCGCGGCACCCGCGAGGTAACGCTTGTTCATGGAATGTGTTCCCTTCCCATGGCCTCGCCCTCGGTCGCCCGCGCTGTGAGGCGGACTCTCGGATCCCGGGGGCGATCCTGGCTCAGAGTGAGCGTCGCGGGTTACGCGGCGGGCAAGGTCAGGTGAACGATCGGGGCGCTTCGGGCGGCGGGGTGGTGTCAGAACGCCGAAAACGTCTTCTCCGCCAGCCCGAGCGAGATCGTCATTCCGACGCCGCTCGTGACGATCGCGGCCGTCACGCCGGGTGCGGCATCCGCGATCAGGAATGGATGCCGCGGGCTGGAGGCGTAGACGCCTTGCCAGCGTTCCACGACGTTCAGCCGCGGCGCCCCGAGGATGCGGGCGACAGCGTCGAGCAGGGTGACCGATGTCGACTCGGCCTGGAACGGATCCTGGGTCACGCCGTAGCGGTGGGAGTCGCCGACGATGAGGGTGCCGTCCGGTCGTTGGGTGAACATGACGTTCGCCACGATGTCGAGAAGCTCCGGATGCTCGGCCGCCAGCTCGACGCGCAGGGCGGCCGCGGCATCCGTCTCGGCGAACGCGGGATACCGCAGCATCGATGTGCCGGTCAGCACCGCCGGACCGAGGGTCAGCCCGGCAGGCGCCTCGACCCTGGCCATCTGGAGCGCGCAACGCTCGACCTCGTGCTGCTCGGCCAACTCGGGGTAGAGCAGGTCGAGATCGTGGCCGACGCACACGATCGTGCGCTCGGCGCGGAACTCGCCGCGCGTCGTGCGCACCACGCCATTGCTGGCGCCGAGAAAGGCGGTGCGCCACGAGAAGGAGACGCGCGGCTGCTCGGCCAGCCAGGCGGCGAGCGCCCCGACCGCCTCACGCGGGTCGACGCGGAGGTCGTCGCGCAGCAGAGCTCCGCCTCGAATGTCGAGGTCGGAAGCCGCGCCCAGGTGCTGCCGCACCTCCTGCTCCGTCAGCAGCCGTACCTGGCCGGGTTCGCGCGAAGCCGAGAGCTCGTCCAGCACCGCGCATTCCGCTGCGGTTCTTGCGATCGTCAGCGCTCCCGACTCGACGTGGAAGAACCCGGCGAGCGCCCCGTACCGCAGCCACTTCTCGCGCGCCACGAGGGCGAGCTCCAGGAGCTCGCCGCTCTGCGCGGTTGTGCAGACGTGACCGAAGTTGCGGATCGACGCGCCCACCGCCCGTGCATCGCGGTCGATGACGGTCACCGTCAGGCCGCGCTCGACGGCGGCGATCGCGTGGGATAGCCCGGCGATGCCGGCACCCACCACGAGAACGTCGGAAGCTCGCGCGCTGTTCATCGCGAGCACTCTCGCGCGCGAGAACCGATGGCTTCAAGCCGATCGCCGCCTCGTCGCCGGATGTTCACCATCCCGTTGCCGGTGCCCGCCAAGCTCGCCCCATGATCGACTTGGTTGCCCTCGACAT
>DASYEE010000203.1:0-2530 GCA_036499165.1 Galbitalea sp.
CCTCCTCGACCCGAACGCATCGCCCGAGCGTCCTCATGGTCGAGGCGCTCATGGGCTGGGATGGCGAGCCCTGCGAATGTGCCGACTGCAATTGCCCAAATCCAGGGGCGGCGCGACGAGGAGCACGGTTCTCCGCGCCGATGCAGGAGATGGGTCGGAAGGTCGCCCACGCCCAGGCGAGTTACACGCTGCGCTCCCGGGCGCCCGATGGGCGGGCGAATCCGTGATTGCGCAGGGTTTGTCCCGCTCGCGTCGCGTCACGAACCAGCGGCCTGGCGTCAGGCGGGCTCGACACGCCGGATCGTCGTGGCGCGGTCGATCGATCGGTCGAACGAGACGACCGCACTGACGCCGCTCCGCTCGGCGGAAGCGACGAGGTAGGCCTCAGGGAAGTCGAGTCGATCGTGCTCGTAGACCTCGATCGCGCGATGCAGGAGGTCGGGATCCACGACATGGATCGCCCGAAACCCGATCACCGCCCGGAGCACTTCCGCCACGGCCGATCGAGGGCGGCGGTAGTACGACTCGAGCACGTACACCAGCTCCGCGACCACGACGTCCACCAGCAGCAGTGCCGTGGCGTCGCGCAGGTACCGCGTCGCACGCTGCGCCATGGCCGGCGGGTCGCCGGTGAGGTGTCGAACGAGGATGTTCGTGTTGACGAACGCAGCCGGGACCGCATCGCTCAAGGCGCGTCGCCGCCGTCGCCGGACGTCTCGACGATGCGCCGTGCTCGCTCGGCGTGGGCGGTCGTGATGATCTCCGACCAGGGCCGGCCACGAAGCTCGGCGGGAACGGGCACGGAGCCAGCGAGATCGAGCAGGTCAGGCGTCTTCGAAAGGACGGCGCGGGCGCCGTCGACCCGAAAGACGACGCGATCACCCTCGTGCAGGCCGAGTGCCTTGCGAACGGATCCAGGCACCGTGATCTGTCCCTTCGAGCTCAGTCGGGCTGACGTCTCCATCGGCTTTTCTCCTTACAACGCGATCAGTGTAAGGGAAGCGCCGATTCGACCGACCAAGGATGGGCGCATGCCCTTGTCGGCGGCTTATCGATGCGCCGACGGGCCACAATGGCTCCGATGTCCCTGGAGTCATTCGAACGGTTTCCGCTGCTGTTCGGGCCGAGCCCGATCCAGCCGCTGCCGCGGCTGACGAAGCACCTTGGCGGGGCGACGCTGTGGGCGAAGCGCGAGGACCTCAACAGCGGCTACGCGTTCGGCGGGAACAAGACGCGGAAGCTGGAGTACCTCGTCGCCGATGCGCTCGCGCAGGGCTGCGACACGCTCGTCTCGATCGGTGGAGTCCAGTCGAACCACACGCGCCAGGTCGCAGCGGCGGCCGCCGTGGCCGGGCTCAAGTGCGTGCTCGTGCAGGAGAGCTGGGTCGACTGGCCGGACGTCACGTACGACCGCGTCGGGAACATCCTGCTGTCGCGGCTGATGGGCGCCGACGTGCGGCTCGTGAAGGCCGGCTTCGGGATCGGCTTCAAGGAGAGCTGGGAGCAGGCACTCACGGACGTCGTCGCGCGCGGCGGCACGCCCTACGCGATTCCCGCGGGAGCGTCCGACCATCCCCTCGGCGGCCTCGGGTTCGCGTCGTGGGCACGCGAGGTGGAGGCACAGGAAGCCGAGCTCGGCGTGTTCTTCGACACGATCATCGTCTGCTCGGTCACCGGCTCCACCCAGGCGGGCATGATCGCGGGCTTCACCGACGGCCCCGGCCACGCTGCGGGGCAGGGGAGGGCGCGGCGCATCCTGGGCATCGATGGCTCCGCCAAGCCCGACGAGACGTGGGCGCAGGTGGCCCGGATCGCGCGCTTTACGGCGGAGGCGATCGGCCTCGGGCGCGACCTGCGCGACGACGAGGTCCTCCTCGACGCCCGCTACCACGCCGGCACGTACGGCATCCCCGACGCCCAGACGCTCGATGCGATGCGTCTCGCCGCCCGCCTCGAGGCGATGATCACCGACCCCGTCTACGAGGGAAAGTCGATGGCCGGGATGATCGATCTCGTCAGCCGCGGCGAGATCGAGCGGTCATCGAACGTGCTGTATACGCACCTCGGCGGGCAGCCGGCGATCAACGCGTATGCGGGGCTATTCAGCTAGGTTTAGAGGATTGTGGCGCCCCCGGCGTAACGTGAACTGAAGGTCGCACCTCCCGCTGGGATTTGGCCCTGACGATCGAAACGGGATCCGCTTCGAAAGACGCATTGTTGTCGAGCCTTCGCGCCTTCATGATTGCGTGCACGACGTCATTCGACTCTGAGGGAGCAGGTCTGCGAGGTATCCATGTCGGCGCAACCATGGGCATTGACGCCCGGGCAGGTCATTCAACGCAGACATCTACACGACTTGCTCGGAGGCGGTAGGCAGGGCGGAATCAGTCCCTCGCCGCGCACCGGCAACGTCCTTATCTTTACGGAGCCTGCAGCTGGACGGAAGCATGGATACATCTTCGACGGATGGGATCCCGTAGATGGCTCTCTCTTTCGCTATACGGGGGAAGGCCAACGGGGCGACCAACTG
>DASYEE010000204.1:0-32364 GCA_036499165.1 Galbitalea sp.
TAGACATTCGGGGTGGCCATCTCGACTGTCGACGGCAGGTTGATGATGACCTTGCGCTCGGGTGTTGGTTCAAAGACGTCGAGTACCTGATTGCAGATGTCCACGGCGAACTCGAGCTCGGTGCCGGTGTAGCTCTCGGGCGAGTACTCGTAGTAGATGGTCGTGCCGGGGGTGATCGACTCCGCCGCCCGGCAGAGGCGCGCGCCCTCGAGCGCGATATCGATGATGCCCTGCTTGTCCGTGCGGAAGACGACATCCCGCTGCAGGATGCTCGTCGAATTGTAGAGGTGAACAATCGCCTGCTTCGCGCCCACGATCGACTCGTACGTGCGGTTGATCAGAGCCTCGCGAGCCTGCGTCAGCACCTGAATGGTGACGTCGTCCGGGATGAGGTCCTCGTCGATCAGGGACCGCACGAAATCGAAGTCAGTCTGGCTGGCAGACGGAAAGCCGACCTCGATCTGCTTGTAGCCCATCTTCACGAGCAGGTCGAACATGATCCGCTTGCGCTCTGGGCTCATCGGGTCGATGAGCGCCTGGTTTCCGTCGCGCAGGTCGACGGCGCACCAGATGGGTGCCTGCGTGATGTGTTTCGACGGCCACGTGCGATCCGGCAGGTCGACCGCGAACTGCTCGTGGTACGGACGATACTTCTGCGTCGGCATTGCCGATGGCTTCTGGGTGTTCTGCATGAGGTCCTTCTCTTCTATTCGTCTGGGGTGTCAGCCAATGACAAACTCCGCGACGAGGAAGGCCTGTTAGGACTCGTCGCGGCAGCTAAGAAGGAGCAAGCCGTTGAACACTCTTGAAGGTTACCACGCAAGATGCTGACAGCGGCTGACAGCAGGGCGACAGCGGGTGCGCGGCAGAATCGTGATCGACCTAAGGAGCACATCCATGACCGCAGCAGTAGAGGCTCACGGCCTCACCAAGAGTTTCGGCAAAACGAGGGCGCTCGATGGCATCGACCTCGTCGTCGAGGAGGGCAGGGTGCTCGGCGTCCTCGGCCCGAACGGAGCAGGTAAGACGACCGCCGTCCGCATCCTCGCAACCCTCCTCCGGCCCGACTCGGGCACGGCAACCGTCGCCGGTTTCGACGTCACCCATCACCCGAAGGATGTCCGGCGCAAGATCGGCCTGACCGGCCAGTACGCGAGCGTGGACGAAGACTTGACCGGCATCCAGAACCTGGTCATGATCGGCCAACTTCTCGATCTCTCGACCGCACAGGCACGAGTCCGCGCGAACGAGCTTCTGGCGGAGTTTGACCTCACGGATGCCGCCCGGCGCCTCACGAAGACCTATTCGGGTGGCATGCGTCGCCGCCTCGACCTCGCTGCATCTCTCATCGGCCGGCCCGACGTGGTCTTCCTGGACGAGCCGACGACGGGTCTCGACCCGGCCAAGCGCGATGACGTTTGGGACATGGTTCGCGTGCTCGTGAAGCAGGGCACAACCGTGCTGCTGACAACCCAGTATCTCGAGGAGGCCGACGCACTCGCCAACGAGATCACGGTCATCGACCACGGACGAGTGATCGCTCACGACACCCCGCAGGGACTCAAGCGTCTCGTCGGCGGCCAGACCCTCGAGGTGCGAGCGAGCGTCCTCAGTGACCTGCCGCGCATCGAGGAGTTGCTCACCGCGGTCGGCACGCGTGCCCCCGAGCAGCCATCGCCGGACCTGTTCTCCGTACCCGTCTCAGACGAGTCAGCCCTCACGACGGTCGTGGCCACCCTTGCCGCCGAACACATCCCCGTTTCCGAATTGTCGTTGCGGCTCCCGAGTCTCGACGAAGTCTTCTACTCACTCACCGGCCAGCGCGAGCAGGTCGCCGAATCAGAAGGGAAGGCAGCGTAATGATTCGCGACTCTCTCATCCTCGCCAAGCGGACCATCACCAAGATGTTCCGCAATCCGGAGCAGTTCATCGATGTCACCGTCCAGCCGATCATCATGACGGTGATCTTCGTGTTCATCTTCGGTGGTGCCATCGCCGGATCGACAACAAAATACGTCGAGTTCGCCCTGCCCGGCATCATCGTTCAGACGATCATGTTCACCTCCCTGACCATCGGCGTGAACCTCAACACCGATATCCAAAAGGGCGTCTTCGATCGATTCCGCTCGCTGCCGATCGCCCGGTCGGCACCGCTGTTCGGGGCGGTCCTCGGCGACATCGTGCGACACTCGATCGCGATTACGGTGACACTCGTATTCGGCGCCATCATCGGCTTCGAGTTCAACACCCCGTGGTGGCACGTCGCGCTGGCGATCGCGCTCATCATCCTGTTCGCGGTGAGCCTGTGCTGGGTGTCCGTCCTGATCGGGATGCTCGCTCGAAGCTCAGGCGCCGTGCAGGGCCTGTCGTTCCTGATCGTCTTCCCGTTGACATTTGGGTCGTCGACGTTCGTCGCAGCCAGCACGCTTCCGAGTTGGTTGCAGGGGTGGGTCGCGATCAACCCCGTGACTCACGTGATCGAGAGCATGCGAGGACTCCTGACCGGCACAACAGCGGTCGCCGGAGACACGATTGCAGGCCAGATCCTGTGGGTACTCGCCTCGTGCGTTGTGCTCATCGCGGTGTTCTTCCCGCTGGCAACCTGGGCTTACCGCCGCAAGATCTGAGGTCAGGCAAACGCCTTCAGGGATTCGATCGCGATCGGGCGATCCGGCACAGTCGTGCCGGGTCGCTCGATTCCTGCTTTAGCGGCTGCGACCTCGATCTTCCGCACCACGATCGCTGTGCCGTCGTGCGTGCCGAGAATGGCAGTCGAGAGGTCGAGCGCCCTTACAGCCTCGTGCACATCGCCACGGGACAGCGCGAGGTGACCGATGCTGAGGGCCGCCTGAGCGATGATCGGATGATCCATGCTCTCGATCGCGTTCGACACTGCGGTGCGCAGCGAATCCTCTGCCTCGTCACCGCGCCCGGCTGCGATGAGGAATTCCGCTCGCGCGATCTGTGCGATCGCCGTCATCTGTGGCGACCGTTCGTGCCACCCGGTCATGAGCTCGTCGTAGAGCACGAGATCGCGCGCCGCCGCTTCGAGATCTCCGACGACGACGTGCGTCGAGGCCGCCGTCACGTAGGCGAGCACCAGGGTTCGTGAGTTTTCGGCATCCTGCGCGTCTTTCACCATTGACTCAGCGCGCGCCCTGGCCTCGTCATTGCGCCCGAGCCGAAGCAGGATCGTGATCGCGAGACCCTGCTGTTGGGCGAGATCCCAGGTCGAGGTGATGAGGCGGATGTTCTCTGTCGACTGGTCGGACATCGCGAGAGCCTCGTTGAGGCGCCCCCGCAGCGTCAGCCATTCTGCAGCCATCTGTTGCCCAAGTGCTAGTCCCCACACGTCGCCGATCGCCTCGAACTGCGCGATCCCGAGGGTGGATGCCTCCTCGAGCTCGAGGATATCCCCGCGGTTTTGGGCGATCGCAGCACGGCCGATGTTCAGGACGGCGACCGGCCAGGGGTCCAGGCCAAGGTCTTCACCTCGGGGAATCTGAAGCTTCGTCATCCACTCTTCGCGGCCATCCTCGAAGGCGTTCGCAAAGGCGCGGGCAACCGGGAACAGCAGCTGCAACGGCTCGTGGCCGCCCGCCCGGACAACGACATCCGGAACGCTCTTCATGTACCCGAGCACTTTGCCCATCAACTCCGATGGGTCATCAGGCATCTCGTTAATACCCGCCATGATCGTGATGATGGGGGCAAGCAGCCGCACAGCCTCGGCCGTGTCGCCTTTCGCATGAACGGCAAGCGGCGCGACCGTGGTGAGCCAGGTTCGAGCATCCGCTCCGCGATCGCGAATGACCCAGTACCAGACGCAGGCGCCGAGCAGGTCGACGGACTCATTCGCGAGACGCGCTCCCGTCGCATAGCGGAGCGCCGCCGCGATGTTGTCCTCCTCGGCGTCGAACCAGGCGATCGCGTCGTGCACGCCGAAGCCTCGCAGCATCCTGTCGTATTCGATGCCGTGCTCGCGCACGTGACGCACCTGCACCTCGCGCGCCGCGGCCAGTGTCCCGGCTTCCGCCAGGCGCTCAATTCCGTACTCGCGGATCGTCTCGAGAGCGCGGAATCGACCGCGGCTGCGCTGGACCAGCGAACGATCGACGAGCGCGTCGAAAACGGAAGCCGACGGCAGCTCCATGGCCGAGGCGAGCGTCCCGGACTCAGCGACACTGACGCCCGCCGGAAACACCGAGAGCCCGGCCATGGCCGCGCGTTCGGGCTCGGAGAGCAGGCTCCAACTCCAGTCGATCATGGCGCGGAGCGTTTGGTGGCGCGGCAGCGCGGTCCTCGATCCACCCGTCAGCAGCGTGAATCGACTCTCGAGGCCATCCAGCACTTCGTCGGGGCTCATCGTCCGAAGCTTTGCGGCGGCCAACTCGAGCGCCAGCGGCAGGCCATCGAGATGGAAGCAGATGCGCGCAGCGGTAGCGAGCTCGGCGTCGTCGAGATTGGTTCCGCGGGCGGCCGTTGCTCGTTGCTGGAATAGTTCGACCGCCGGGAACTGGGCGAGCTGGTCTGGCCCGAGCGACGGAAGCTCGACCTCGGACGGATGCTGCAGCGAGCCGAGCGGAACGAATGCCTCCCCCGGAATTCCGAGCGGTTCACGCGAGGTTGCGAGGATGCGGAGCTGCGGAAGCGCGCCAAGGAGATCCTGCGCGAGCGCTGCCGCTGCGTCGATGACGTGCTCGCAGTTGTCGAGAACCAACAGGTGTTCGCGGCCGAAAAAGGCTTCGATGACACGCTCACGCGAGCCCGATGGCTCGGTGGATGCCTCGCGGGTACGAATCTCGCGTCCCGTTGCGGAGAGTACTGCGGCGAGCAGTTCACTTGCCCCCACGGGTGCCAGTTCGACCAGAATCGCTCCGCGCTCGCCTGCCGCGGTCTCCATCGCCAGTCGCGTCTTGCCTGCTCCGCCGGTGCCGATGATGGTCACGAGGCGGTTCACGCCCAACTGGTCGTGCACCTTTCCGAGTTCGACCTCACGACCGATCAGACTGGTCAGGGGCACTGGAATCGGGGTCGCGAAATCGAGGCCACGAGGTGCTCCCCCAAGCTCGAGCGCCCTGGCGTGGTCGCGCCGAAGGTCACGCTCGAACCAGTCGAAATTCTCTGACGGGGTCCAGGGCTCGCCCACCCAGATCGCGATGGCATCGCTGGCGAGCCGAGCTGCCTGGGCTGGCTCCTCAGCCGCCTCAGCAGCCGCGACGAGATCGGAGAAGACCAGGGCATCAACGTCCGCGCGAGCGACGGCCAATCGGTAGCCGCCGGTGGTCGACTCGATCGCGTCTGGCGGGAGTTGGGAGCGAAGCCGGGAAATGATCGACTGGAGCGACGCTCGCGTGTTTTCCGGTGCATCGAGACCCCAGACATCCTCCGCGATGGCGCGGTAGCTCACCGCTGCGCCCGCCTCGCTCGCCAGGCGCAACAGCACCGCCAGCTGCATCGAGCCGCTGACCGACACCGGCTGCCCGTCGTGCTCGACCCGCAGGCCTCCGAGCAGCTGAATTCTCACGGATCAACTCTAGGGCGGCCTGCGGTGGCGAAAACTCAGGAAATCGTGAACAGCTCAAATCTCGCTGCCTGATGGATGCTGGGCACCGGTGTGAGGAGCGACACGATTTCCTGAGTTTTCAAAAAGGGACGGGGCGAAAACGCTCTCGACCGAGTCGATGGGACGTGCGGCGGGCTACTCGACCGCGAGGGCCACCACCGGGGAGACGCGGGTCGCGCGGCGGGAGGGGGCAACCGTCGCGACGAGTGTGAGGATGACCGCAGCGGCGACGATGACACCGATCACGACCCAGGGGAAGTCAGGCACGACGAGGCCGGGCGTTCCGTTGATCGATCCGAGCAGTGATTGCGCACCCGCCCAGCCATAGAACGCGCCAAGAACGAATCCAACGAGGATCGCCGCGGTCGTCAGCTGGGCGCTCTCCGCGAGGATCATGCCGCGCACCTGGCTTGCCGTGAATCCGAGCGCGCGCAGGAGACCGAGCTCGCGCGTGCGCTGGAGGACGCTCATCGAAAGGTTGTTCACCATTCCGACGGCCGCGATGAGAGCGCTGAAGCCGGTCAGGATCGAAAACACCGTCACGACGATGTTCAGCTCGGTCTGCACGCCCTGGTACGTCTCGGGCTGTGAGGCCTGCGCCGCGTGCATTAGCTGCTCGAATCCCCCAACTGCGAAGGCGAACATGGTGACGAGGGTCACTCCGATAACGAGCCCGATGGTGGTGCGCGAGCTTCGTTCCGGATAACGCACGGCGTTCTCCGCCGCGAGTCGAGCGGATGCGCCACCGCCGAATACACGGCCGACCAGGCGCAGCGCCGGCGGCATGACGAGGTGAGCGCCGAGAACCAGGCCGGTGAACGAGATCAGCCCGCCGACGACCCCGATGAGCACCCCGAACGGTGTGACCAGCCCGACGACCACTCCGACGATCAAGAGTCCGACGCCAAGAACGAAGAGCGTGATCGCCGCGGCGTTGCGCCCTCGCCGCCCCGTCGTCTCTTCGCGGCTGAGTTCCTGCGCGGCGCCGATCGCCTGCATCGGTGTCACGACGAGCACTCGACGCGAGCCGATCCAGGACGCAAGCCAGGTCGTCAAAACGACCCCGACGACAGGTAGCGCAAGCTGCGGCTCGAGATAGAAATAGGAAAGCCTTGGAATCACTCCCGTGGATTGGGCCACGGCGAGGAGACCCCAGGTGACCGCCGTGCCGACGAGCGCTCCGAGCACAGCCCCGATCAACCCGACGATCAGCCCCTCGCGTGCGACCGATCGCCGCTGCGCACGGGCGCTAGAACCGATCAGTCGCAGCAGTGCAATCGTGCGAGTGCGGCCGGCGATGATCGTAGAGAACGTGTTGGCCGTGACGACGGCGCCGACATAGACGGAGATCGCGATGAACACGAAGGCAAGGATGTTCAGGAGCAGCGGCACCGTCCGAGTGCTCGACCCGGTAACGCTGTCATTCGAGATCGTGAGCCCAAGGGCTGCGACTACCTGCAGCAACGTCACCCCGAATGCTGAGCTGAGCGTTGCGACGAGGATGCTCGGAGCCTGTTCCCTCAATGAGAACTGCCTCATGACGCACGCTCCATGCCGAGCATGTAGCGGCTGATCTCTTCCGCGGTCGACCGCGGCAGGTCTTCCACAACCTGACCATCCGCGAGGAACAGGATGCGGTCGGCATAACTGGCTGCCACCGGGTCGTGCGTCACCATCGCGATGCTCTGCCCGAAGTCGGCACTGGCCGCCGCGAGCAGGGACAGCACCTCCCTCCCCGTGCGGGAGTCGAGGTTTCCCGTCGGCTCGTCGGCGAACACCAGGTCTGGGCGTGTGCCGAGCGCCCGCGCAATAGCGACGCGCTGCTGCTGGCCGCCGGACAGTTCGTGCGGTCGGTGTGACAACCGATCCGCGAGGCCAAGTGAATCGATCAACCGGTTGATCCATGCCCGCTCGTCGGTGCTCGGCTTTCGTCCGTCGAGCTCGAACGGGAGCAGGATGTTGCCTTCGATATCGAGGGTGGGAACGAGGTTGAACGACTGGAATACGAACCCGATGCGTCGCCGCCGCAGGAGCGTGAGTTGCGTGTCATCCAGGCGCGTTATCTCGGTGTCGCCGAGCCACGCCCGGCCCGTTGTCGGCGAATCGAGACCCGCCATGACGTGCATGAGAGTCGACTTGCCTGAGCCGCTCGGCCCCATGATGGCCGTGAACCGGCCGCGTTCGATCCCGATGGTGACTCCGGCGAGGGCGTCGATCCTGCCGGCGCCCGTTCCGTACGATTTTGTGAGCTGTTCCACGCGGGCCACTGGCGCCGGGGAAGCCTGGGTGTTGTCCATGCATCCACCGTAGGCAGGCCACGAAACCTGCGAATCAGCCGCAGGTTTCGATTCGTCTCAGTCGCGAGGATGATCGTCAGTCGACCAGCCGGTGCTCGAAGGCGTAGACAACCAGTTGCACCCGGTCGCGCAGCCCCAGCTTCGCAAGGACCCGGCTGATGTGGGTCTTCACAGTCGCCTCGCTGAGGAACTCCCCCGAGGCGATTTCTGCATTGCTGAGGCCGCGCGCCGCCAACAGGAAGATGTCGTGCTCGCGCGAAGTCAGCGTGGTGAACGCCTCCGGGGCCGAGCGACCAGCCGACTGGGAGTCGAAGTGCTCGAACAGCTCGCGCGTGGCCGCAGCAGCAATGACGGAGGTGCCAGAGTGCACCGTGCGGATCGCGGCCAGCAGGAACTCCGGATCGGTGTCCTTCAGCAGGAACCCGCTTGCACCGCCCCGAATCGCCCGCGTCGCAGCCTCGTCGAGATCGAATGTCGTGAGCACGATGATCCGCGGCGGGGTTCCGCCCCGGGCGTCCGCTGCCCGGAGAATCGCCTCCGTTGATTCGATGCCGTCCATGACCGGCATGCGGATGTCCATGAGGATGATGTCTGGCCGCGTCGACGCCGCGATCGCGATGCCCTCGACACCGTTTGCAGCCTCGCCGACGAACTCCAGGTCGGGCTGGGATGAGACGAGCATGCGAATGCCTGTGCGAAAAAGCGCCTGGTCGTCGACCAGGGCGACCTTGATCGGCCGGGTCATGCCGTGACTGCCGATCCCGGGATGACCGCGTGGACAACGAAGTCGTTTTCGCTGATCCGCGTGTTGAGCTGGCCGCCGACGACCGCTGCTCGCTCCTTCATTCCTGCGAGACCATGGCCGACCCGGAGTTCGGCCGTGGCGGGTGAGGTGGTGAGTGAACTCGTGATGGTGACCTCCAGGTCGGATGGTGTCCAGTCGAATCGGACGATCGCCTCGCGTAAGACATCGCCATGCCTGAGGACGTTTGTGAGCGCCTCCTGCACGATCCGATAGACAGCGAGTTGTTGGCTGGTGCCGAGGACGAGCGGGGATCCGCTGGCCTCGAAGTCGATGATGAGCCCGGATGCGCGGAGCTGGTCAAGCAGTCGGTCGAGGTCGGCGAGCCCAGGCTGCGGGCCCTCAGTCTGTGAGTGTCGGAGCTGCCCGAGAAGCAGCCGCACGTCGCCGAGAGCCTCCCGCGCGGTGCTCGAGATGGCATTCAGTGCTTCGTCGACGGCCGTCGGGTCGCTCATCCTCGCATACCGGGCACCGTCCGCCTGAGCAATCACGACGGCGAGCGAGTGCGCCACGACGTCGTGCATGTCGCGGGCAATCCGGTTTCGCTCCTGCTCGACGATGACGTCCTGCTCCGCCGCCGTCATCTCCCGTTCAGCCTTTGCCTGTGCATCCCGGCTCTCTCGCGCCACGATTCTCGTCCGCACCAGGTTGCCGGCGGTCCACGGCAGGCCGAGAAGCACGAGCATGAGCGCCAGGTAGAACAGCAGCGTGAGCGCTATGCGAACGACCTCCGCGATCGACGAGAGGTCGAGTCGGAGGTTGATGAGCGTCGACGGTCCGATCCGAAGCAGGTAGATTGCCGCGACCAGGGATCCGACGAACACCGAGATGAAGCCGATCCTGCGAACCACGAACGATCCGTGAGAAGCCGTCGCGTACAGCACGGCGAGAATTGCGAAGTCGACGATGCCCGGCGAAAGCTGGAAGGCCAGGATCTGGATGAGCGCGGTGATCCAGGCAACGACGAGCGACAGGGCTGGTGACGTGCGCCTGAATCCGAGCGCGACAGCGAAGCCGAGCGACACGGCGACATCCGAGTAGTCGCCGAGCCCGTGGTACAGGCCGGAGAACACGAAGAACAGCAGGGCGATGGCGATGTCGACGACGACCTGGTATGGCTTCAGGCGCGTGAACATGGCTCCAACGCTAGAGGTCACAGCACTCATTTGTACCGGAGATCCCCCATCCGGGTGCGACAAATCATCCTGGGGATGTAGATCGAGCATGCGCGCTAGAAGCCCAGTCGCCCCAGCTGTTTCGGATCGCGCTGCCACTCTTTCGCAACCTTGACGCGGAGCGAAAGGAACACCTGCTTGCCCACCAGCGCCTCGATCTCGGCCCTCGCGCGAGCGCCGACATCCTGCAATCGCTCTCCGCCGTGGCCGATGATGATGCCCTTTTGGCTGTCCCGTTCGACGAACAGGTTGGCGTAGATGTCGAGCATGTCGCGGTCTTCACGCTCAGACATGTCGTCGATGGTGACCGCGATCGAGTGCGGCAGTTCGTCTTGCACCCCTTCGAGAACAGCCTCGCGAATGAGCTCGGCGATACGCGCCTCGAGTCCCTCGTCTGTGACCGCGTCGTCGGGGTAGAGGGCGCTCGATTCCGGCATCAGCGCGATCAGTTCGGTCGCGAGAGTGTCGAGCTGGATGCCCGTCAGGGACGAGACCGGAATGATCGCATCCCAGTCACGCAGCTCGCTCACCGCCTGCAGTTGTTCGGCGACGGCCGGCCGCGACGCACGGTCGATCTTGGTCACGATGGCGACCTTCTTCGCCCGCGGGAACCGCTCGAGCTGTTCGTTGATGTACTTGTCGCCCGGTCCGACCTTCTCGTTTGCCGGCAGGCACAGCCCGATGACGTCCACCTCGGCGAGGGTGTCCTGCACGATGTTGTTCAATCGCTCACCAAGCAGGGTGCGCGGGCGGTGCATGCCCGGCGTGTCGACGATGATCAGCTGGCCACCCGCCTGGTGCACGATTCCGCGGATCGCCCGCCTGGTGGTCTGCGGCTTCGACGAGGTGATCGCGACTTTCTCGCCGACGAGGGCGTTGGTCAGCGTCGATTTGCCGACGTTCGGGCGACCGACGAAGCTTACGAAGCCCGCGCGGAATGGTTCGGTCATGAGTCGTCCTTGTGATCGTTGTGGCGAAGTTCGGCAAAGGCCGCCTGCGCATCCATGAGTGCCTGGTCGCGCTCCACCAGGACAGTACTGATTCGCTTCCGACGCCCCTCGGTGCGCTCGGCCGTGAGATGGAGACCCGAGACGCTCGCCGTTGAGCCCGCAACGGGAAGCCGGCCAACCGCCTTCGTCAGGAGTCCGCCCACCGAGTCGACCTCGTCATCCTCAAGCTCTATTCCGAACAGGTCGCCTAGTTCGTCGACGGGCATTCTGGCCGCAACGCGGAAGCGCCCGTCGCCCAGCTCCTCGAAGTCGGGGACCTCGCGGTCGTATTCGTCTGCAATGTCGCCGACCAGCTCTTCGATCAGGTCTTCGAGGGTGACGAGGCCCGCGATTCCGCCGTATTCGTCGATCACCATCGCAAGGTGATTCGACTCGAGCTGCATCTGGCGAAGAGTGTCATCCGCCTTCTTCGACTCTGGCACGAAGAGGGCAGGGCGTGCGAGTTGGGCTGTCGTCGTGTTCTCGGATCCCCGCGTCTGCTCGTATTCGAGGCGCGCGACGTCGCGCAGGTACAGGATGCCGATGACCTCGTCGATGTCCTCGCCGAGCACCGGCATGCGAGAGACGCCCTTACTGAGGAACAGCCCCATGGCGGTACCGAGGTGCACGTCGCCGTCGATCGTGACCATGTCCGTTCGCGGCACCATCACCTCGCGCACGACCGTGTCGTTGAACTCGAAGATCGAGTGGATGAGTTCGCGATCATCCTCCTCGAGCACATCGAGTTCGGTCGCCTCGTCCACCATGCTGAGGAGCTGCTCCTCGCTCGAGAACGTCGCATTCTTGGGCCGACCGGGCGTGACCCGGTTGCCGATCGCGACCAGGGCGTTGGCTACTGGTCCAAGCACGACCCTGATGAGCCGGATGACTGGAGCCGAGAACCGCATGATCGCATGCGAGTGCGCGCGCCCGACGCTGCGCGGGCTGGAGCCAACCAATACGAACGAGACGGCCGTCATGATGAGCGCGCTGGCGAGGAGCGCCCACCACCAGTCCTTGAACGAGTATGCGAAAGCGAGCGACACGAGAACCGCCGCGGTCGTCTCCGAAACGACCCGCATGAAGTTCAGCGCATTGACGTGCGCGCCGAGATCGCTCGCGATCCCGAGGAGGGAGCGGCGAGAGCGGCTGTGCGCCGCGATATCGACGAGGTCGGTGCGGCTGAGCACCGTGAGCGCGGCGTCGGAGGCGGCGAGAAGGCCGCCGAAGATCACGAGTACAACGGCGGCAATGACGAAGATCGCGATCATGGGAGCCTGCTACCGCCGTCGCTCGCTGACGGCGAAGCCGACGAGCAGATCGCTCTGAATGCCGAACATCTCCTTCTCCTCGTCTGGTTCGGCGTGATCGAAGCCGAGGAGATGCAGCAGGCCGTGCGTTGTCAGGAGGAGCATCTCATCCATTGCGCTGTGTCCGGCGGCCTCAGCCTGCGCGGTCGCAACCTGCGGGCAGAGCACGATGTCACCGAGCAATCCTGGAGCAGTCGGCTGGTCTTCCGTGCCGGGTCGAAGCTCGTCCATGGGAAAGCTGAGGACATCCGTCGGTCCCGGCTCGTCCATCCACTGCACGTGGAGCTGTTCCATCGCGGACTCGTCGACGAGGACGATCGCGAGTTCTGCATCCGGATGCACGTGCAGCTGGTCGAGGTCGTATGTCACGAGCCGCTGGAGCAGCGACTCGTCGACTTCGATAGACGATTCGTTGTTGATCTCGATGCTCACGGTCATCGCCCCCATCTACGGTCGGGTGTTGCACTCGGTGGCCTGCGGTCCTGCGGTGCGGCGTGACCCCGACGATCTGCACGATTCGCGCCATCCGGATTCCCCGGCGATCGAGCACCCTGGCCCTGTTCGCGTTCGAATCGGGCGGCCTGGCGCTCGGCATCGTACTTCGTGTACGCGTCCACGATCTGGCCAACGAGTGTGTGTCGCACGACATCTGCGCTCGTCAGGCGCGAGAAATGAATATCGTCGATATCGCCGAGCACGCGGGTCACGAGCTGCAGCCCGCTCGCGCCGGCGGGGAGGTCGACCTGCGTGACGTCGCCTGTCACGACCATGCGCGAACCGAACCCAAGGCGAGTGAGGAACATCTTCATCTGCTCCGGAGTCGTGTTCTGGGCCTCATCGAGCACGACGAATGCGTTGTTCAACGTGCGACCACGCATGTACGCGAGCGGAGCGACCTCGACCGTGCCTGCGGCAAGCAGCTTGGGCACGATCTCAGGGTCCATCATCTCGTTGAGAGCGTCATACAGCGGGCGGAGGTATGGGTCGATCTTGTCGGTCAGCGTTCCTGGCAGGAAGCCGAGACGCTCCCCCGCCTCGACCGCAGGACGGGTGAGGATGATGCGCTCGACCTCTTTGCGCTGGAGCGCCTGGACAGCCTTCGCCATCGCGAGATAGGTCTTGCCCGTGCCGGCAGGCCCGATTCCGAACACGATGGTGTTCTGATCGATGGCGTCGACGTACTCCTTCTGGCCGAGAGTCTTCGGCCGGATGCTTTTGCCGCGGCTCGTCAGGATGGCCTGGCTCAACAGTTCGGCCGGACTTCCCGCGTCGGATTCCAGGATCCTGGCTGACGACGTCACGTCACCAGAGCCAAGTTCTACCCCGTTTCGTACCAGTTGAATCAACTCCTCAACCAGGCGTTTGGCCGCCTGGACCTGCGCCGACTGTCCGGTCAGCGAAATTTCGTTACCCCGTACGTGCAACTGCACATCCGGGAATTGTCGTTCGATGGTCGTGAGCAGGCGGTCCTGCGGACCGAGCAGCCGAACCATCGCGAGGCCGTCGACGTGCAGTTCCGCGCGCTCGACCGAGCCTTCTGCCATCTCGTTAGTCGGCAAGGGAACTCTCGTCGAGATTGCCGCTCAAGAGATGTGCGTGCACATGGAACACGGTCTGGCCCGCGCTCGGACCGCTGTTGAACACAAGGCGGTATTCGCCGTTGGACAGTTCGCCTGCCAGCCTGTCTGCGGTCGCGACGACGTCGGCGAGCAGGGCAGGATCCCCCGCCGCCAGCTGCGCCACGTTCTCAAACCGTGCGGTCTTCGGCACGACGAGAAGATGTACCGCGGCTTTCGGCGCGATGTCGCGGAAGGCGATGATGCGGTCGTCTTCGTAGACGACATCTGCAGGAATTTCCCGCGCGACGATGCGCTCGAAGATCGTGGGCTCTGCTGCAGGCATGAGTCCAGCTTAATGTGAGCGGGACTACCAGCGCCCGAGTTTCGCGCTCAGCACAGCGATTGCCGCCGGCCCCGCGGTCGAGGTGCGGAGGATGCTCTCGCCGAGCTTCGCACCGGTCGCGCCAGCCGCGTAGAGCAGCTCGAGCTCGTTGGGGGCGATACCCCCTTCCGGGCCGACAACCAGCACGATGTCCCGAGTGTCGTGTTCTGCAGCACCAGTTCGCATCGACGTGAGCGCGAACTGACTCAGCGGATCGAGGACAACCACTGCAGCATCCGCCGCGAGAGCCGAAAGCTGCTTTGTGGTGGTGAGCGGCCCGACCTCAGGGATCCAGGCCCTCGCCGACTGCTTCGCCGCCTCACGGACTATCGCGCGCCAACGCTCCTCGCCCTTCGCCACCTTCGCGCCCTCCCAGCGGGAGATGCTCCGCGAAGCCGACCACGGGATGACGCCGTCCACGCCGAGTTCAGTCGCGGCCTGGACCGCGAGCTCGTCGCGATCACCCTTCGCGAGAGCCTGCGCGAGCCAGATCGACGGAACCGTGCGTTCGCGGGTCTCCACGGCATCCACGATGAAAACGAAGGATGCGCTGGAGACCGCCGTCACGGTGCCCGTCGCGATCACACCGGCGCCGTTGCCGACGCTGACGGTCTCGCCCGCGGTCATCCGGTTGACGGTCACCGCGTGCCGTGCCTCCGACCCATCGACCGCGACCGCATCGCCGATGGCGGGGAGGCCCAGCTCTTCGCTGAGGTAGAGGTTGGCCATTCCCCAAGCATGCCAGCACCGCCCGTCGTCGAAAACTCAGGAAATCGTGAGCGCCATCGGCCACGCATCCGCGAACTGTCGCCGGGCACGAAAATGCCAGCGACAGATTTCCTGAGTTTTCGACGAGCAGGAGCGAGACGCACAGCGCGGGCGACCGGTCGGCTCCGGCACGGATTGGGCCGTGCGACGCCCTGCGACGCCGCGCGGCGTGCGCTAAACGTTCAGAAAGCGGTCGCGAAGTTTGGCGAAGAGCCCCTGCTGGAAGTGCGCCAGGTGCGGCGCGACCGGCTTGCGAGAGCCGGCGAACTGCTTGATCAGCTCCTGTTCTTTGGCGCTCAGCCGCGAAGGCGTCACCACCTGGACTCCGATCTTGAGGTCGCCGCGACCGCTTCCCCGCAGGTGGGTGACACCGCGGTCCTTGATCGTGATGACTTCGGCGCTCTGGGTTCCCGGTTTGATCTCGACCGTCACCTCACCGTCAAGCGTCGGCAGCTTGGTCGTAGTTCCGAGGATCGCATCGGTCATCTGCACCTCGACGGTTGCAAGAAGATCGTCGCCGCTACGGCTGAACACGTCGTGGTGCTTGACCTTGATCTCGAGGTAGAGGTCGCCAGCTGGGCCGCCGGCTGGGCCGATCTCGCCCTGTGAAGGAAGCTGGATGCGAATACCCGTCTCGACGCCAGCGGGAATGTCGACCTTAGCCGTGCGCGTGGCGCGAACACGACCCTGGCCCGCACATGTTGGGCAAGGGTTGGCGATAACCGTGCCGTACCCGCGGCAGGTGCCACACGGGCTCGACGTCATCACGTTGCCGAGCAGGCTCCGCACGGAGCGCTGAATCGAGCCCGTGCCATGACAGATGTCGCAGGTCTGCGGGGACGTTCCAGGGGCGCAGCAACTGCCATCGCAGGTCTCACACAACACGGCCGTGTTGATCTCGAGCTCGCGTTTAGTGCCGAAGATGACGTCGTCAAGGTCGAGTTCGACGCGCAGCAGGGCATCCTGGCCCCGTTCCTTGCGCGATCGCGGACCACGTGCGGTTGGTCCTCCGCCCGCCGCCTGTCCGAAGAAGGTCTCGAAGATGTCGCCGAACCCACCGAAGCCGCCCGCACCACCGAATGCGCCCTGGCCCCCCATGTCGTACTGGGCACGCTGGTCCGGATCGCTGAGCACGTCGTAGGCGTGCGTCACCAGCTTGAACTGGTCGGATGCATCGGGACTCGGGTTGACGTCGGGGTGGAGCTCCCGCGCCAGGCGACGGTACGCCTTCTTGATCTCATCCGGTGTCGCCGTCCGCTCGACACCGAGAACTTCGTAATGGTCTGCCACGTAATCCTCAGTAGGTTTTCTTGGGTTATGCGCCCGGGTGTTCCCCGAGAAGCTGGGTCAGGTAGCGCGCGACCGCGCGCACCGCCGCCATGTTGTTGGAATAGTCCATGCGGAGCGGCCCGAGCACCCCGAGGCGAGCAACCGCGCCGCCCGATGCCGCATAGCCGCTCGTGAGGACCGAGGTCTCACCGAGTCCGAACTCCGCATTCTCGCGCCCGATACTCACCGAGACGCCGTTTTGGTCTGCCGACATCTCGCCGAACAGGCGCAGGAGCGTCACCTGCTCCTCGATCGCCTCGAGCACGGGGAAGATGCTCCCCGTGAAGTCTTCTTCCGTTCGCACCAGGTTGGCCGCGCCGGCCATGAGCAGCCGGTCTTGACGGTTGGCGCCGATCTGCTCGACGAGACTGGCCGCGATCTGCGAGACGAGCGGATGCCGCTCCCGGGAAAACTGGTCGGCAAACGAGCCGAGACCCTCCACCGCTTCGGCCAGCCCCAAACCGCCGAGGGCGGCGTTCAACCGGGCACGCAGCTCGCTGAGGAATGCCTCGTCGAGTGGTCCGGCGACATCCAGCATTCTCTGCTCAACCCGACCGGAGTCTGTGATGAAGACGCTCATGATGCGAGTGGTCGAAAGGGGCACGAGTTCTATGTGGCGAACGTGTGAAGTCGACAGCGACGGGTACTGCACGAGCGCGACCTGGTGTGTCAGCTGCGAGAGCAGGCGAACTGTGCGGGCGAGCACGTCATCGAGGTCGGCGGATGCGCCGAGAAAGGCCCCGATCGCCTGGCGCTGGGCGCTGGTCAGGGGTCGCAGGTCGGCGAGTTGGTCGACGAAGACGCGGTAGCCCTTATCTGTCGGCACGCGGCCGGACGAGGTGTGGGGCGCCGCGATCAGCTCCTCTTCCTCGAGGAGCGCCATGTCGTTGCGAATCGTCGCCGCAGACACACCAAATGAGTGCCGCTCGACGATGGACTTGGAGCCAACCGGTTCGCGCGAGGCCACGTAATCCTGCACGATCACTCGCAGAACGTCGAGACTGCGTTGCGAAACCATTTGCAGCCTCCCTGCTTTAGCACTCGCCTTTCGTGACTGCCAATTCTATCGTGAAAGAACGCGCGATTCCCGTTGCACGCACGCACGCGCAGGCACTACCTTGTGTCTGTGTGTGCGCAGTCGCCCTACCGGGGGACAAACCACCCAATGGCCGTGTTCTTTTTGACACCATCCGGGCTACCCCGGCCCGATCACTGAAAGGCAACACATCATGACTGATCCCACTCCCCCGCCCGCGGCCGCTCCCGCCGCTCCGCTCTCCGAGGCCGAGGACAAGCAATGGGCGTCGTTCGCACACCTTGGTGGCATTATCGGAATCCTCCCGTCGCTGATCATCTGGCTGATTTTCAAGGACCGCGGCCCCAAGACGAATGTTGAGGGCAAGGAGGCCCTGAACTTCCAGATCACCCTCATCATCGGATGGGCGATCGTGCTGATCATTGGCAGCATCCTCGATGCCGTCACGCTTGGTCTGTTCATCCCGATCCAGTCGATCCTGTACCTGGCAATCTTCGTGGTCTCGCTGATCTTCTCGATCATCGCCTTCCAGAAGGTCAACGCCGGCGGAAGCTACCGCTACCCGTTCGCGGTTCGGTTCATCAAGTAATCGCCGAATTTCACGTCGACGAAGGCCGGGGCAACCCGGCCTTCGTTCTTGAAGCCGGGAGGTGGCCTCGGCCGACCGCTTTAATGATCGGATGTCTGCGGTGAGGGCGACCAGCGCAACTACTCGATGCTGGTGTGGCCGTCGCTCATCGGTTACCTCATCGCCAAAGACCGGGGCGGTTTCATTCGCGATCACACGCGCACGGCACTCAACTTCCAGCTGACCGCGCTGATCGGGTACGTGGCCGCGATGGCCTCCGGCGAGGGCCGCCTTTACAATTATCCGATCGCGATCGAGTTCATCAAGCCTTAGCGCCCAAGCTAGTCGGCGAGCAACCGGCGAACCACGGCGTCGGCCAGCAGGCGACCACGCAAGGTCAGCTGGATGCGCCCGCGGATCGCGGCGCGAGCATCCACGAGTTCGTCTGCGATCAGTCCCGCAACCGCCGTTCGACCGGCCGCACTGAGTTCAGAAAGCTCGAGACCGTCACGGATGCGGCTGGAGAGCAGCACTCGCTCGACCCGGCGCGTTTCGTCGTCGAGGGTCTCACGGCCCGCGGCCGGTGAGTGTCCCGCCGCGATCCGATCGGCGTACGCGGCGGGATGCTTGACGTTCCACCAGCGCACTCCCCCGACATGACTATGGGCACCGGGCCCGACCCCCCACCAGTCCTGTCCCTGCCAGTAGGCGAGATTGTGCCGCGACCTGTGCTCGGCTCCATCGAGTGACCAGTTGCTGACCTCGTACCAGTCATACCCGCGGGCGCCAAGCACGGCATCTGCGAGTTCATACATGTCAGCAGCCAGGTCGTCGTCTGGCTCTGCGACTTCGCCGCGTCGGATCTGGCGAGCGAGCTTGGTGCCATCTTCGATGATGAGGGCGTAGGCCGAGATGTGGTCTGGGCGCTGCGCAAGGGCCTGCTCGAGCGATGCGCGCCAATCGTCGATGCTCTCGCCGGGCGTGCCGTAGATGAGGTCGAGGCTCACGTCGAGGCCCGCCTCGCGCGCCCACTCGACAACCAGCGGGATGCGCTCTGGGTCGTGGGTGCGCTCGAGCGTTGCGAGCACGTGCGGCACGGCCGACTGCATCCCGAAGGACACCCGGGTGAAGCCAGCAGCGCTGAGGGCGCTGAGGTATTCGCGATCGACAGAGTCGGGGTTTGCCTCCGTTGTCACCTCGGCGCCGGACTCGATGCCCCAGCCGTCGCGGACTGCGCCGAGCATGGATGCGAGGTCTGAGACAGGCAGCATGGTTGGTGTTCCGCCGCCGAAGAAGACCGTCGATGCCTGCCTCGGTGGTAGCCCGGCCGCGGCCAGCACGTGCTCTGCCTGATGCAACTCGGCGATCGCCTGGCTTGCATAGTCGCTACGCCGGGCGCCACGCAATTCGTCAGACGTGTACGTGTTGAAGTCGCAGTAGCCGCAGCGCACCCGACAGAACGGGACGTGGATGTAGACGCCGAGGTTGCGCGAGTCGGCTCCCGCTGCGACTGACGCGGGCAGGAGTCCGTCCAGAGGAGCGGGGTCGGCGATGGGAAGGGCGCTCGGCATCAGTGCGCACCCGACAATCCTGCAGCCGCGCGCGAGAAGGAGATCGCCATCGACCAGGCCGAGTCATCTCGTCGTCGCCGGTCGGCGATCTTCGCTCTCACTGCTGGCCAGGAAGCGGGCCGGCGAGGGCGCGCTCATATCGTCTTGTGAAGATCTCCTGCGAGATCCGGAGCACGGGGTAGACGCACCACCAGAGTGGGGAGGACGGCCGAGAGAACGCCCGGATTGTGAGCCAGATGGATCCGTCGTCGTCTTTGGTCAGCATCCAGGCTTCTTCGCCGCTCTCCGGGTGGCCGGGCAGGGTGCCGTACGCGAATCCTTTGGCGCGAGGCTGGTCGACGACATAGACGACGCGAACCGGAGCGGTCACATGGAATGGGCCGAAGGGGATGGCGAGCGTTGCCGTGTCGCCGGGGCGGAGGAACGCGGTACCATCCGGACCGAACATGGCATCGCCCGACGAATCGACGGTCGCTGGTGCGACCGGTATCCCCTGCGTGTCGAATCCGACGGGAGTGTAGGTCAGTGCGGTCACCTCGCCCGGGGTGTCGCTCACGTCGACCCGGATGCCTGAACGCCGCTGCATGCCCCAGGTGAAGAGCTGGGTCCAGGCATAGTCCCATCGGGCGTCGCCGTGGCCGAGGCGAACCCGCCGTTCGACGGGGCGGAAACCGGTAGGGGGATACTGCAGCAGGTCTGGAGCCTGCGTCGCGCCGACGGACCCGTAGCTGACCTTGCGCTCCCAGGACGCCGTCCTGGTCACTTCGCGCCCTCCCGGACGCGTCCTGCTCGCTCGATCATGCATCCATTCTCGCAGGATGCGCGCGTGTCGCCCGTTCTGGGCCTCGACAAGCGCGTTGTGGAGCCTATTGAATGGTGCTCACAGTTCTCGACGAAAGGTCACTATGCTTGATCCAGGATTCCCCGATCCGAGCGCAGACCAAGGAACGTTCACCGCGATTTTTGGGGTCATCGCAACGATCGTCGTCATCGGCATCATCATCACGATCATCGTGGCAGTCGTGAACGCAAAGAAGGTCGTCGACGCGGGCCACAACCCGCTCACGCTCCAGACCGAGCTCGAGTTGAAGGTCCTCGACAGTGCGGCGCTCGCGCCATCGACGACGCCCGCAACGCCTGGTGTCGCCCACACGTCGGCCGCGGATCCACCCCCGCCCGCCGACTCGATCGAGGAGCGCCTTCACAAGCTCGCGGACCTCCACGCCAGGAACCTCATCTCCGACGAGGAGCTCGCCGCCGCCCGCGCCAAAGTTCTCGCGGAGTAGCCCATTTCGTTCGTCCCGTTCGGAAACTCAGGAAATCGTCGCCAGTCCCGCCGGCCCGCCCGCCCGCTGCTGCGCTTCGCCGCAAGCGCGCGGTTACAACTTCCTGAGTTTTCAACGCCGGCCAGCGCCGAGATACAGGTCGGACGGCGCGGGTTGCGTCGCGCGCATTGAAAACTCAGGAAATCGTGACTGCCCGAGGATGGCCGCTTCCCGGAACTACACGGTTTACTCAAGAGCCGCCCGCACGATTTCCTGAGTTTTCGATAGGCACTGCGGAAGGTGGTGTTGCGGGGGCGGGCTATTTCTTGGGTTTCTCCGTGTCGCCGGAGAGGGCTGCGATGAAGGCCTCCTGAGGAACCTCGACGCGGCCGACCATCTTCATGCGCTTCTTGCCCTCTTTTTGCTTTTCGAGGAGCTTGCGCTTGCGAGTGATGTCCCCGCCGTAACACTTGGCGAGGACGTCTTTGCGAACGGCACGGATGCTCTCGCGCGCGATGATGCGGGCGCCGATCGCCGCTTGGATCGGCACCTCGAATTGCTGACGCGGGATCAGCTTGCGCAGACGCTCCGTCATGAGGGCGCCATACGGCTGAGCCTTGTCGCGGTGAACGATTGCCGAAAAAGCGTCGACCTGCTCGCCTTGCAAGAGGATGTCGACCTTCACGAGGTCGGAATCCGCCTGCCCGTCCGGCTCGTAGTCGAGCGACGCGTAGCCGGCCGTCCGACTCTTCAGGTTGTCGAAGAAGTCGAACACGATCTCGCCGAGCGGCATGCGGTAGCGGATCTCTACGCGGTCCTCGCCGAGGTATTCCATGCCGAGCAGCGTGCCGCGGCGCTGCTGGCAGAGCTCCATGATCACGCCGACGTAGTCTTTCGGCGCGAGGATGGCTGCGCGAACCATCGGCTCCGCAACCGACGCGATCTTGCCGCCGGGGAACTCGGACGGGTTCGTCACAGTCACGGTCTTCTTGTCGTCGGTCGTGACCTCATACGGCACGGATGGCGCTGTCGTGATCAGGTCGAGCCCGAATTCGCGATCGAGGCGCTCGGTCACGATCTCAAGGTGCAGGAGGCCGAGGAAGCCGCAACGGAATCCGAAGCCGAGAGCCACGGATGTCTCCGGTTCGTACACGAGGGCAGCGTCCGAGAGTTTCAGCTTGTCAAGCGCTTCGCGCAGCAGCGGATAGTCGCTGCCGTCGATCGGATACAGGCCGGAGAAGACCATCGGCTTCGGTTCCGTGTAACCGGGCAGTGCGATCGTCGCCGGCTTCGATGCGGTCGTTACGGTATCGCCGACTTTGCTCTGGCGGACATCCTTCACGCCCGTAATCAGATAGCCCACCTCGCCGACACCGAGACCCTTGGTCACGCTTGGCTCCGGCGACGAAACACCGATCTCGAGGATGTCGTGCACGGCACGCGTCGACATCATCTGGATCTTCTCGCGCGCGTTCAATTTGCCGTCGATCATCCTGACGTAAGTGACGACGCCGCGATAGCTGTCGTAAACCGAGTCGAAGATCATCGCTCGGGCGGCAGCGTTCGGGTCGCCGACGGGGGCCGGAATGAGCTCGGTTACACGGTCGAGCAAGTCCGTGACACCATCGCCGGTCTTACCGCTCACGCGCAGGACGTCTTCCGGGCGACCGCCGATCAGGCTGGCGAGCTCCTTCGCGTACTTCTCGGGCTCGGCAGCGGGAAGGTCGATCTTGTTGAGCACGGGGATGATCGTCAGGTCGTTCTCGAGAGCGAGGTACAGGTTCGCGAGTGTCTGCGCCTCGATCCCCTGCGCCGCATCGACCAGCAGGATCGCACCCTCACAGGCTGCGAGACTGCGGGACACCTCGTAGGTGAAGTCGACGTGCCCAGGGGTGTCGATCATGTTGAGAGCGAAGGTCTGGTCACCAAGCTGCCACGGCATCCGAACTGCCTGGCTCTTAATCGTGATGCCGCGCTCACGCTCGATGTCCATGCGGTCCAGGTACTGCGCACGCATCGAGCGGTCGTCGACGACGCCCGTGATGGACAGCATGCGGTCAGCGAGAGTCGACTTGCCGTGATCGATGTGCGCAATGATGCAGAAGTTGCGGATGAACGCGGGGTCGGTCGCCGCGGGCTCGAGGCCTCTGAGTGCTCGTGGTGACATTTCCCGCAATTCTCCCACGAACACGGGCAGGCTCGGTGCCGAAGCACACGGGACCGCCGAAACCTGCTCTAGAACGCGTGGTGGAAGATCGCGAGCGGCACGAAGATGGATGCTCCGACGAGAAGGATGAGCGCCCAGCCGAACAGCATGACGAAGCCGAGAATGATGCCGAGCGTCGACATGGTGTGGCCGTGCGGCTCGCGGCCCCGCGCGATGAAGCCGACGACGATCGCCGCAATGGGCAGGAAGAACGTCTGGCCGAACAGGATGGATGCCGCACCGGCGACGAGACTCAAGATACTGAGAGCGGGCGCTGGCACAACCTGCGAGGGGGACGACTCCGGGCGCAGCTCGGTTTCCGTGGGGATCGATGTCATGAAGCAAGCCTAGAAATCAGGTCGTGGCGACGGTATCGGGGTAACCCCCGAATAGATCCTGATACTGGCCGTCCTGGGATTGGTTCGGGACGGGCGCCACTGATTCAACGGTGCAGGATGTCGCGAAGCGCCGGCTCAAGCGATGGGAACTCGAACTCGAAACCCGCCGAGCGGAGCCTGGTCGGTACAACCCAGCGGCTCTTCAGCAATAACTCGGTCTCGGTGCGGATCGCGACGGCGCCGAGCTTCAGCATCCATTCGCGCAGCGGGATGCCGACCCGCACACCGACGACCCGCCGCAGCGTTGACATCAGTTCGCGGTTCTCCACCGGTCGAGGGGATGCCACGTTGATCGGCCCCGCGATCGCTGGATCCGCCACGATGAACTCGATCGCGCGATACACATCTTCTATGTGCACCCAGCTGAACCGCTGCCGCGCCCCCGGCGTCTTCCCGCCGAACTGCGGGCCTCCGAATCCGAGGCGCGCCAAGACGACCAGTGGTGCGAGGGCTGAGCCATCGCCGAGAACTATGGCCATCCGCAGCGCAACCTGCCGCACACCGTCTCTCGGGCCGGCGAAGAACTCGCGCTCCCAGCTCGTTGCGACATCCACCGAAAAGCCGGTACCGATTTCGCCCTCTTCGTCTGTCATAGGGCGGTCGTCTGCGTGCCGGTAGATGGTGGCTGTGCTCGCGTTCAGCCAGATCGGCGGGGGGCTCAGCACCGAGCGCACCGCGAGTCCAATGGCCGCAGTCGTTTCGAGTCGCGAGGCAAAAATCGCTGCCTTGTTCTTCTCGTTGTAGCGGCAGTTAACGCTCTTGCCCGCGAGATTGATGAGGATGTCAGAGCCGTCGATCAGGCTCGCAATGCCCGCGGGATCGTCCCAGGTGGCATCGGCGTCAGAACGGCCAATCGTCTCTACGATGTCGCCTGCCGCACGAAATCGCTTGGCAAGGTATTGGCCAATGAATCCATTCGCACCGGCGATCACGATTCTGCGGGAACGAGCCATGCTCACTATCGTACGCGATCGACGGGGCTATGCGCCGCGCCCGCTCCTGCGTTCCTGCCTGATGCGGTCCGCATCCGACATGGGATGCACCTCGACCGGCACCGCGGTCGGCGGGATACCCGCCACAAGCACGCCCGGGTCGACATCCAGTCCGCCCGCAAGTTTGATGATGTTGTGAAGGCTCAGGTTCCTCGTGCCTCGCTCGACCTGGCCGACGAAGGTCCAGTGCACGTCTGAAAGCTGGGCCAGGGTCTCCTGGCTGATGCCGAGCCGAAGCCTGTTCTCACGGACGCGTTGCCCAAACGTCCTGGCAGCTTCTGATTTGGCTTCTGGCATGCATCGAGACTGGTGATCCAGATAATGTCAAACCAGAGCCTTGACACACTATGTGCCTACGTCTATAGCAACTGCGTATAGCTCTGGTGCCTGGCGCCAGCTGCTCGATTGCCGGATCGGGCGCGGGACTGGTAATGTTTTCTGTTGGCTTCCGCGCACTTTCCCGACTCCGGGTATGCAGCGCGTTTCGCGGTCGAAACCGAGCACTTTGCGGTTCTCATCCTCGGCCGCCCATTCCCACTATTTGTACCAAACGAGAAGGTTATCCACGTGGCAAACATCAAGTCGCAGATCAAGCGAATCGGCACCAACAAGAAGGCGCAGGAGCGCAACAAGGCGGTCAAGAGCGAGCTCAAGACCGCCATCCGTGCGACCCACAAGGCCGTTGCAGCAGGCGACAAGGACGCGGCGGCTTCGGCTCTCGCCCTCGCAGGCAAGAAGCTCGACAAGGCCGTGAGCAAGGGCGTTATCCACAAGAACCAGGCCGCGAACCGCAAGTCGGCCATCTCCAAGCAGGTTTCTGCTCTCTAAATCTCCGCTCTCTACATCTCCGCTCTCTACGCCGCGGGTTCGCTAAGGACCACGGCCAAGAACGCTCGTCGCATCCTGTGCGGCGGGCGTTTTTTGTTCCCGACCGCTCCGCGCCTAGTTACCGCGTGCCGCGATGACCGAGACCATGCGCTCGAGCGCGAACACCGGATCGCGCCCGGCGCCCTTGACCTGGGCGTCCGTCTCGGCGAGAAGTTCGATTGATCTGCCCAGCCCGTCGTCACTCCACCCCTGCAGGTCACGCCGTGCACGATCGACCTGCCACGGAGCGAGCCCGAACTGCTGTGCAAGCTGCATCGAACTGCCGCGCGCACCGGAGAGTTTCGCCATGGTGCGAAGTTTCGCAGCGAACGCCGCAACCATCGGAACCGGATCGGCCCCGGAAGACAACGCGTGGCGGAGCAGAATGAGTGCCTCGCCCCGCCTGCCCGCGATTGCCGCATCCGCGACCTTGAAGGCGTTTGTCTCGACCCGGCCGGAGTAGTACTTCTCGACCGTCACCTCGGTTATCTCCTCGCTGGCGTCAGCGAGCAGCTGCTGGCAGGCGGATGCGAGTTCGGAGAGGTCGTCAGCGAATGCGGACACGAGCGCGCGCAGCGCGCTGGCCGTCACGCGGCGCTTACGGTCAGCGAATTCAGCCGCCGCGAAGTCCATCTTGTCGACGTCCTTCTTCAGCTCAGCGCACACGATCTCGATGCCGCCACCCGCGCTTGCCCGGATCGCATCGAGGAGCTTCTTGCCACGCACTCCCCCACCGTGGCGGAGCACCAGGTAGGTGTCATCCGCCGGGTGCTCGAGGTAGCGCAGGGTCTCCGTGAGGAACGCGTCAGTACACTTCTCGACGCCGGTGACCCTGATCATCCGCGGCTCGTTGAACAGCGAGGGACTGGCCAGGGTCATGAGCTCCCCGGGAGCGTAGCCGTCGGCTTCGAGGTCGCTCACTTCCAGGCTCGGATCTTCTGCCTTCAGCGTGTCTCGCAGCAGTCGGATCGCCCTGTCCGCGAGCAAGTCCTCCGACCCAGAAACGAGGATCACGGGAGCGGGCCGCACCTGTCGCCACTGCAGCTGCGGGATCTTCGGTGCCGTCTTCGCTGCGGACTTCGCTGCTGGCCTCGTTGGCACTCGTCTTCCCTTTTCGTCGCTCGCGGAGCGTCAGCTGCGTGTGCGGCAGCACGACACACTGAGCCTAACCGTGACCACCGGTATCCGGTCGCTCGCTCCACTCGACGACGTCGCCCGGGCTCTGCCCGGGAGCCAGCAGGACGAGCCCCTGTGTGTCGGTCCTCGCAGGACGGGTGCCGACGCTCGCCAGGATATCGAGCAGGTGCTCGGTCGGATGCCCGTAGGTATTGTGCAGCCCTACTCCGATGAGACCGATGGTCGCGCGCACCCGCTCGTATAGCTCAGGGCTCTGGTCTGCCGAGCCGTGGTGTGCGACTTCGATGACATCGAGTCTCGGAAGCGTGGGATTTGCCGAGAGCATGAGGTTTTGCGCCTTCTGGTCGAGGTCGCCGACGAACATCGAGCTCAGGCACCCGTTGTCGCAGCTCCCAGCAGGCTCGAACAGCACGGTCACGCAGGCCTCGTTTCCCGGCTGGATGTCTCCGGGCAGCGGCGAAACGGGCCACAGCACGCTCCAGCGCAGGTCGCCAAGCGTTCCAGACACACCACGACTGACGCGCTCAACCTTTGTTCCACCGTCGAGCAGGCCCCTCACGATCTGGACGTCGCGCGGCTTGCCGGTGGATGGTCCAACAATGGCCCTCGTTGTCATCCTGTCGACGACGGGAGTGCCAGCAACGTGATCGAGGTCGAAGTGGCTGAGAACCAGCAGATCGATGTGCGAGATGCCGAGATCGTCGAGGCAGGCCTTCAGGAGCGGCTCGGACGGCCCCGTGTCCATCAGCGCAACCTTGCCAGCGCTCCTCACGAGCATCGCGTCGCCCTGCCCGATGTCGCAGTCGGCGATCTGCCAGTTGGACGGCCTGCTGAGGTGCTCGATCACCGGACCTGCGGTCGACGCGCCGAGCACCACGATGACGGCGGATGCAAGACCGCCAGCCACGATGAGGCGCACCCGCTGCGACAGCCGCCCCAGGAACAGCACGAAAACGATTGCCGTAGCCGCCGCGAGCAGCATGGCTCCGGGGAGGCCTGCCAACCACGGCAGCCGCGCGCCGGGCAATCCAGAGAAGAATTGCGCTACTGCGGCGATCCAGGCCGCCGGCAGCCAGGCGATTGCAGTCAGCGCCTGACCAAGCCATGGCACGGCAGGAAGCACGAGGCAGGCGGCGAGGCCGACAACCGTCGCGATGGGCGATGCTGGCTCCGCCAGCGTGTTTGCGAGCACTCCGTAGAGCGGGAGCGATGGGGTGAGAAACACGAGGACAGGCTGGCAGGCGAGCTGGGCGGCCAGCGGCACCGCGATAGTCATAGCCAGCCAGCCCGGCAACCATCGGGAGAGCCGTCGGGCGAGCGGACCTGAGAGCGCCATGAGTCCCGCGGTCGCGAGCACCGAGAGCGCGAAGCCGTAGTTTCGGGCCAGCCACGGGTCGATCGTGAGCAGCGCGAGTGTCGCCACTGCGACCACGGGAAGACCTCGCGCCGGGCGACCGGCCGCGAGCGAACACAGCACGATTGTCGACATCACCGCCGCTCGCAGCACGCTGGGTTCTGGCGTCACGAGGACGACAAACCCGACGAGGACAACCAACGCAGCCGTGATCCGTATGCCGCGGCGGAGCCGCAACGCCTTGCCTGCCAGGAGGATCAGCCCGATCACGACGGCACAGTTGGCACCGGATACCGCCGTCAGGTGGCTGAGCGAACTCGTCTTCATTGCGTCGCTGAGATCGCCGGATACGTGGGTCGTGTCGCCGATCGCGAGCCCGGGCAGAAGCTCACCACCGTTGCCCGGTAGCGATGACGATGCCGAGGCGAGCCCACTGCGCAATCCGTTTGCCCAGGACAGATACCAGGGCGGCTGGCCGACGTCGCGCGCGCGGCCGTCGGCGAAGACGAGAAACGATGTGTCGTCCTCCGGCGCTGTAGCGGTGATTCGTCCGCTCACGGACAGGGTGGTGCCGATCTCTGTGCGGCCGGCGGGCGCCGCGCCGAACACGGTGACCGGCACATCCATAGCCCGGTCACCGACGCGCACGAGGGTCGCGTCGAAGAACGTGCTCGACGCCGTCACCGTCTGGGTTGTCACAACGGTCGCCGCGCTGAGGCGCCTGTCGCCGTGCATGAGCTCGGCGGGCCGGCGCGGGCCGGCGTGAATGGCTGCCGAGGTCGCAACGAGGGCAATCGCTGCCGCGGCTACCGCGACCACAACCAGCACGGTGCGACGGCGGAGGACCGTGACAATGAGAATCCCGACCGTGACGCTCCACGCGCCAATCGACACCGGCAGCATCGCGCCAGGAAAAGGCAGCAGGATGACCGCGGCGAGCCAGGCGGCTGCGGCCGGAACGACGATCCGCAGGTCGATCATGTCGTCACGTGATCTTTGATAGCCGCGAACTTCTTGTCGCCGATGCCAGAGACATTTTGCAGGTCGCTTACCGCCGAGAATCCACCGTGCGCCTTGCGATAGTCGAGGATGCGTTGGGCCAGCGCTGGACCGATACCATCGAGCGTCTGGAGCGCCGTCAGGTCGGCGGTGTTGATGTCGACCTTGCCTCCCGGAGCCCCGCCTGCTGCCGATTGCACAGCACCCTTCTTCACGACAGTGATCTGCTCGCCATCGGTCACGACCTGCGCGAGGTTCAGCTCGGACTGGTCTGCCGCTGGCACGAACCCGCCGGCGGCCGAGACGGCGTCGAGTATCCGATCGCCCGCCGGCAATTCGTAGATGCCGGGGCGCCGCACCGCGCCAACCACGTGAACGAGCGCCGTCGGCGCGTCGTCGGCCTGTGGCTTCACCGAGTGCACGATCGCTGGCGGCGCGGCCGAGGTCGTAACTCCCTGCGGCGTCACGGACGCGACCAGGACCGCGATCCCCGCCGCGACGATCACCAGCACGATGCCGGCGCCGATGCTCAGCCGCAGTCGCGCCCGTGCGGCCGTCGCGGCGCGCGAAACCTCCGGTTCAGTGCGCGTTGATTCATGATCCACGCCACGAGGCTAGATTCACGCCCCGGCCGCCCACTGCCAGGAAGCCAGATCTGTGGACTGCCGCCTACTTCGTCGCGATGTTGACGAGTCGAGGTGCACGGACGATGACGTTCACGATCTCGCGACCCCCGACAGTGCGAATTACCGCCGCCGAAGCGCGCGCGAGCTTCTCGAGCTCCTCCGCCGCGATCTTCGGACCTACCTCGAACTTGTCCCGCACCTTGCCGTCGACCTGGATGATCGCGGTAACAGACTCGTCGACCAGCAGCGCCGGGTCGGCCTTGCGCCAGCCGGCAAGCGCGACGGTGGGCAGATGACCGAGCTTCTCCCACATGTCTTCGGCTGTGTACGGTGCGTACAGGCTGAGGGCAACCGCAATGGCCTCTGTCGCCTCGCGGACCGCAGCATCGCCGCCACCGGGGCCGGAGTCGATCGCCTTGCGCGTTGCGTTGACGAGCTCCATCACCTTGGCGACAACCACGTTGAACTTGAACGCCTCGATGAGACCGGGGCCCTCCGCGAGCAGTCGGTGAGTCTGCCTGCGGAGCGCGACGTCGCCGCTTCGCCAGTCGACGTCTTTCGAGCTGGTCACGTCGCCTGCCAAGCGCCACGCACGAGCGAGGAACTTCGCAGAGGCGGCGGGTGAGACATCCGCCCAGTCGATGTCATCCTCCGGGGGCCCGGCAAACGCCATCGTCAGGCGCACCGCGTCCACCCCGTGCTCGTCGAGCTGGTCTGACAACCGCACGAGGTTGCCCTTGCTCTTCGACATAGCGGAGCCGTCCATGAGCACCATGCCCTGGTTCAGCAGGGCGCTGAATGGTTCGGTGAATGTGACGTAGCCGAGATCGAACAGCACCTTCGTGATGAATCGCGCGTACAGCAGGTGCAGGATGGCGTGGGTTACACCCCCGACATACTGGTCGACGGGCGCCCACTTGTCTGCCATCGCCGGATCGAATGCGCGCTCGCTGTCGTGCGGGTCGAGAAAGCGCAGGAAGTACCACGACGAGTCGACGAAGGTGTCCATCGTGTCCGGATCGCGCCTGGCCGGCGTGCCATCGATCGGATTTGTGACGTTCACCCAGGCCTCAGCGGCGCCAAGCGGCGACTGCCCCTTCGGCTGCAGGTCGAGGCCTTCGGTCGGAGGCAGTTCGATCGGCAACTGGTCTTCCGGAACCGGAATCAGTTCGCCGTTCTCGCCATGGATGATCGGAATGGGCGTTCCCCAGTAGCGCTGGCGGGAAATCAGCCAGTCGCGCAGGCGATAGGTTTTGGCGGCACGCCCGGCGCCGAGCTGCTCGAGTTTCTCGATGATCCTCGCGATGGCGTTCTGCTTGCTGAGGCCATCGAGCGGGCCGGAGTTGATCATCCGACCAGGACCAGACAGCGCCTGGCCCGTGACAGCGGGATCGAGCGGCGGAAGGTCGTCCGGAAGGATCGCCCTACCCTCTTCGTCGACCTCGAGCACAGGGATCGCGCCCGTCAACGGAGCGAGCGTATCGACGACAACACGCACGGGCAGCCCGAACTTGCGGGCGAAATCAAGGTCGCGCTGGTCGTGCGCCGGCACAGCCATGACGGCGCCGTGCCCGTAGTCTGCGAGGACGTAGTCTGCCGCCCAGATCGGGACGCGCTCGCCGTTGATGGGGTTGATGGCGAAGCGGTCGAGTGGGATCCCCGTCTTCTCGCGCGTCGCATCCTGTCGTTCGATCTCGCTGGATTTCTGCACCTGCTCCAGGTAATCCTGGAACCTCATCCGAACGTCGGCGCTGGAGCCGGCGACCAGCTCGGCTGCCAGGTCGGAGTCCGGGGCCACCACCATGAAGGTCACGCCGTACAGCGTGTCCGGTCGAGTCGTGAAGACCGTGACCTTGTCGCTTCTGCCCTCGATCTCGAACTCAACGTCAGCACCCTGGGAGCGCCCGATCCAGTTGCGCTGCATTGCGATGACCTTCGATGGCCATGATCCCTCGAGCTGGTTCAGGTCGTCGAGCAGCCGGTCGGCGTAGTCGGTGATCTTCAGGTACCACTGGGTGCGCTTGCGTTTGACGACGATGGCGCCGCTGCGCTCCGACGTGCCGTCCGGCAGCACCTGTTCGTTGGCCAGCACCGTCTGGTCCACCGGGTCCCAATTGACCCAGCTCTCCTTGCGATACGCGAGACCCTTCTCGAACATCTTGAGGAACAGCCACTGATTCCACTTGTAGTACTCGGGGTCGCTCGTGTGAAGCACGCGATCCCAGTCGAAGGATGGCGCGTAGCGGCGCATCGACGCGCGCTGCTGGTCGATGTTGGCGTATGTCCACTCCCGCGGGTCGACGCCTCGCTTGATCGCCGCATTCTCGGCCGGGAGACCGAAGGAGTCCCACCCGATCGGATGCATGACGTTGAAGCCCTGCTGGCGCCAGTACCTCGCGATGACGTCGCCGAGCGCATAGGCCTCGGCGTGACCCATGTGCAGGTCGCCGGACGGGTACGGGAACATGTCGAGTACGTATTTGCGCGGGCGCTTATCTGCCGGATCGCCGCTCGCGAACGGCTTCATCTCGTCCCAGATGGGCAGCCACTTGTCCTGAAGGCGCAGGAAGTCGTAGGCGGCTTCGTGCTCGGCGGGAGTCGGTGTGTGGTGCTCGTCTGCCACGGGTACGTCCAAATCGTTGCGAAGGGAGTGTTGGCGTCGTTGCCGCATGTGCTTCGGCAGACCGCCGTTGCTCGACATACAAGCCTACTAAACCGGTGCCGGTCGTAGCCGACTGCAACCCATTGGTTGCATGTGGTGCCCAACGGTGGTTGAGTGTGTCCACAACAACCCGTCGACCGAGGAGGAACAGCTGATGCCAGACGCACGATTGCAAGAACCGCTCATTGTCACCCGAACCGTGACGATCGAGGCCCCCAGGCACCGCGTCTGGGAGGCGATCACCGTGCCCGAGCTCATCGCAGAGTGGTTCGGCGACACCACGACACTCGACGTGCGGGTCGGGGGAACGGGCATCTTCGGGTGGGACGACTGGGGCGACTTCCACGTCGTCGTCGAGGAGATCGATGAGCCGAACGCCTTCGCATTCCGCTGGGCGAGAGACAAGGATGTCGAACCAGTGGCCGACAACTCGACGCTCGTCCGCTTTACGCTCGCAGATCATCCGGGCGGCACGGAGCTGACCGTCGTCGAGACCGGATGGGAGG
>DASYEE010000205.1:0-9994 GCA_036499165.1 Galbitalea sp.
TCGGGACCCGGTCGAATGGCATCGAGCCCCATCTACGGATGAGGGCCCAATGCGATCTGTCGTCGTTTTTCGATTGAGACCGGTTGACGCCGGCGTCAAGCAGCTCGGGCGCATGCTCGCTTATCGCCGAGCCAAGACTCCCACTCAGTGGGCGGCGGAATTGCCGTTTGCACGCGATCCGAATGCAATTGATCGCGCGCTACGTGCGCACGTCGAGACCCAAAACGCTCTGAACGATTTCCTAACGGCTCGGGGTGCGCGAACGTGGTCTCCTACAGACGACGAGCCTGAATTCGACCTCGCTTGGGTCAGACGCAGCATCGCCACAGTCGCAGAGGTCAAGAGCATTACTCTCGCCAACGAGGACCAGCAACTCAGATTGGGGCTCGGCCAAGTCCTCGACTATCAGCAAATCATGACTAAGGCTAAGCCCGAGATTCGGGCGGCGCTTGCCATCGAAAAAGCACCGCGGAGCGACCGTTGGATCGAACTCTGCGAACGTCACGGTGTCGTGCTCGTTTGGCCAGGAACATTCGACGTTTTGGTTGATAGACAGTTAGCGACGCCCATGGCGTGAGTGCAGCAGGTGGACCGCGTCGCCCTAGGTTGGGCTGGCCGGCTTACGCCGGGATCGCGCACCTAGGCCCGGAGCGCGGTCCACAAACAGCCTAGGCGGATCCGCTTATCCAGCGCTTACCTGTCCGCAACGGGCTTCCGGCGGTCAGCGACAACCACCTTCGACAACGGTCCAAAGACCGACGCACGAAGCCGTATCGACGAATGACGAGCGGGTCGATTGCGATGTCGCCAACCTGGGTCGTGCGAACGAAGACGGTGCCAACTTCAACTCGATCGAGATAAACGACCAGGACCCACCGCTGCGAGTTGTCCAAGAACGCTACGGAAGGAACCCGGACGGCCTGGTAGGCCTCCGAGTCAGCGAGGATCCGCCTTGCAAGATTTCGACAGAAGGCCCGGTCGCCAAAACAGCCGGGTGCCCCGACAATGCCAGCTTGTTGCTGCACGTCTGGGTCGAGGAGATCCAAGATACGCTCGAGCTTGATTTCAAACTCGTGGACGTGCCTTACGCGGCGCCCTCCCTTTCCGAACGGCGAGGCGTCCAAATGTCGACCGTATTCCGCGACGCAGACGTCCCAGCCAGAGGCGAAATACGCTGCAGGGGTACCTGGATCATTCCATCGATTGTCCGCGGCGACCCCTGCATATCTGAAGTCCAGCGGGTCGTCGCCCGGAATGTGCCGCAATGCTCTGGTCTCAAGGCGCGTCACGCCGCTACCGGATCTGGCCTTCGACCTCGGATGCCAGGAGCTCTAGGACCCTTCGAGGTGAACCCTCGCTCATCAGATCAATAGGGCTCTTTCCCCCAAGCGCGTCGACGGGGCTCGATAGAAAGGCTCCAAGCGCCTTGGGTTCGAAAATCGATCGTGCGACCTCCAATACTTCGTAGACACCGAGGAGCTCGGTTACCTCGACGTCAACGGTTGGCAAGATGTCCTCTCGGCTCGCCGAGTATCCGGCCTTGTACTCCTCTGAGACGAACGCCGCGAATGCTGGCAGCGTGGTTACTCGGTCCAGTAGGTTCCGGAACGAATCCATCGCCGTTAGCGGAACCGGATGTACGTTCTCCCAAGCGATGTCGGTCATCGGCCCCCAGCCTCCTGTCGTCCTTCCACCGAGAACAGGTCAATCTGGCCTTGTTTCGGCTCAGAGCTCGTCATAGTCGAATCGTCGGCTGTCGCGCTATCGAAGGGATTCCGACCAGCCTCAAACGTCAGATCATCGAACCTTCCTTGGAGGCTCCGGTCCAAACGGCACGTTCGGATGATGAAGCGAACCACGTCCGAGGCGAGCTTGACTCCAAGGCTGTGTTCGACGAAATCGGTCACGACGAAACTCGGCACGGCGACGCTATTTGCCGCTGCAACGGTGGCGAGCTCGAGGGTGCGAAGTGCGTCAATGGCGAGAGAACGCCGGCGCCAAAGGCGGATGACCAGATCAGAGAGGTCTTCGTAGTAAGGCGGCACGACATCGACCGCAGGGACCTGCTGACGCTTAGGCATTGCCTCAAACAACGATCGAAGCTGCGCCGCAATCGCATCCTTTTCACGTCGCTCGCGCTCATCTCCAACGACAACTTGGCTGAGACCTATTCGAGGATCAGCGAGCCGTATGCGTCCGATATCGTCTAAGGCGATAACAAGAGCGAAGAGATACAGCCACGCTAGATCAACGACGAGTGGCAGTGACCAAGGTTGCGATGAGTCGAGCATGTCTCGTGCGGCGGTAACGGCTGCTGGAAGCGCAGTCAGATTTCGGTGTCGCGGCGCAAGCCAATATCCCGTTGTCCTATATCGATGGAGGCGGTCGAGCTCAGCGGGCGTCGCGCTGAGCAGAGACCCCCATCGACTCACTGCAGGGCCATTGAGGAGGCCGAGCACCACGGGATCATCTTCACGCAGATCACGAAGCAGAGCCTCGCGGTCCTCGCGGTCGAGGGCTGAGACGCCGAGCCGAAAGGCAAGCTGGCGCGCAGCGGCAGGCAGAGGAAAGTCTCTAACGAGAAATCCCTGCCTGGCGCCAGTCAGGTCCATCACACCTCGCAGCCAGAAAATCCTCTCGGCAACTCGAGTTCGAGATGTCTTGCAGTCGGCGACAAGTTGGGTCACACCTGATACCGGTGCGTAGTGGATCGCCAGAACGTCAAGATCGGTCCACTCCTGTCGATCAGCTCGTCGATCCTCGCGAGGGATCAGGGAACCTAACTTGACCTCAAGTCTCGTCGAGGCACCCATGAGCCAGAAAGCACGGCGCATTTGCAACTTCTGATCCATGTCACGCTGAGTCATGCAGTTCCCCAGCCCATGACTGCTTCGACGAGTGACGAAAGCTCGTCAACCGGAATCAGAGTCCGTTGCTTGGCAGGTCGAATCCCCTGGATCTGGGTGCGGTAATGCCCTGGCGCGAGCAGGGCGCGTTCGACACCCGTCGAGTTTCCCTTAGTCGACGTCACCTCGCCTTCGTTCAGGAGGTCGATGGCCATTCCGACAGCTAACTTGTTGTCGTCGAAGTCGACAAGTTGGATGCCACTCCTGGAGCCTGCACTCACAAAGCGCACGATCCCAAGTTGCTGTAAGACCCCGTATTGACGTTTCGTACTGCTATGCCACGCAACGGTGCGGCCGGGTTGGAGCAGGGCATTAAGTAGGGCTACGGGGCTGTTGAGACTCGTTATTCCTCCAAAGTGTTGGCCCATCCTCACCGCAGCCAATACAGCAAGTGCTTTCTCAAGCAGTGGGCGCTTGATTGTGAGGACATCCGGGCCAAACCCGTATGGGGCTACCGCAAACAATTCTCGCGATTGGTCCGGGCGCTGCAGCGATGGGCCCGCCATTACACCAGCGGCAACGAGGTCGTTTAGAAGCTGCCCATCAGGGCTTACAGAAAGTGGCGTTCCCTGAAACTGTCGCACTCCCGAGAATGCCTTTGCGAGACGATCTACATCGATCTGAGCCAGCGCGGTTTCTATCGACTTCGGGTTCTCGTATGAGAAGAACGGCGAATACGCGATCTGGCTGTTCCTGATCGTCAATAGCTGAATTGCCTGAGACTCGGTGCCGATCGCTACAACGTCCTGTCTCGCGGCCGGGGCGATATCTAGGTCTTCGAGTCGCTGGGGGCCATGCGACAGGCGATCGACGACCCCGAGCAATGCGCCCTCGATCTCGGTTGGACCCTGATCGTGCCAAGCCGCGCCCAACTGTCCGTACATGGATTCGAAGTCTTCGGGGACCGTCTCGTAGAAGCTGTCGATCCTATGACCGGTTCGGCGAACGTTGCCGACGAAGTCGCGTTCCTCCAGCAAGCCGATAACCCGTTCGAATGCGAAAGCGTCCACGTCGAGCTGGGCGGCCGCCACCACCTTCAGAGCCTGGGCGTCATGGATGACGTCGTGTCCTTTGATCCAAGCGGCGACGGCGCCCGCCATACCCACGAGCTGCGTAGCTTCCAGTTCAGTTGCGATTAGCGGGCTATTACGGTCAACTTCATGCAGCCCCTGGTGGATATCGTGCGCCCTGAGCGCTATCGCGGACGGCACCAGGACGGGCATGTCCGAACAGTAGCGCGTCGCGGGTCATACGGGGCCGTGTCTCGGAGGAGGCGCAACAACAGCCACCTTCGCCGCGCACGCGCGTCCACACGAATCGCGCGCGGCAGCTTCGCTGCGAGCCCCTTGACGCGCCCTGCTACTGATTGAAAGGCGAGGCCCGACGATGTCGAGTTCGGCCTCGAGGGAACAAGGGAAATCATGGGCAGCATGGCCGGTCAGATCTGCAGGGCGTGCGGAACGAAGTTCGTCGGGCGGTCGGGCGGCGGCTTCTTCTTCGACCTCCTGCATTGCGACAGCTGCGGGCAGTCGAAGAGCGTGGGCCACCAGGAGATGGGCGACATCCACCTTGGGTTCGTGAAGGGCCTACCTGGGCCGTACACGGTGGGTCGATCCGCGATGGACCGGCGGATCAAGGAGGAATACGCCGGCGAGCTGCTGAGCACGGACGAGTACCACGCCGCCGTCGAGGCTACGCTCGAGCCGTGCAAGTACGGGGGCCGGTTCCGCTACGACGCGCCGCCCCGCTGCCCGACGTGTCGATCCACCAGCGAGCACTGGGACCCCGACCCGGCCGGCGTCTCCATGCTCTACGACTGAGGCATAAGCGCCGGTAGATCGCCTGCAGGTATGGTCGGTGGGTGGACGTGCGCTTGCATGACTTGGTGGACCGAGCGTAGAGTGACCACTTACATGACCACTTCAAGATCAGGAGTCGAACATGGCTGAGATCGGAATAAAGGAATTGAAGGCATCGGCGTCCGCCGTCATCGAGCGCGTGGAAGCGGGCGCAGCGTTCGTCGTCACCAAGCGCGGGCGGCCAGCGGCGGTCTTGATGCCGGTCGAGGAAGCCGAAGATGTCGTTCTCGCCAGCGCCAACGAGTACGTCCAGATGCGGCGCGAGGCCCGAGCTGCATACGCGGAGGGTCGCACGGTCAACCTGTCCGAGCTGACCTGAACCCATATCGGGTCGAGCTCGGCCCTGCCGCAGCGAAGGCGTTCCAGAAGCTCGCGCCAGAGGTTCGTGTTCGACTGGCCCGCGCGCTTGAGAAGTTGGCGCGTGACGTGGCCAAGCCGGGGCGGATCGAAGGAAAAGCCGTCAAGACGCTGCACGGGGCCTCCGAGTCTTTCCATCGGCTGCGAGCTGGCGACCATCGCGTCATGTACGACGTGCTCGACGCCGATCGCGTCCTGCTGATCCTCGGCATCGTCCACCGATCCGACCTCGAACGCTGGATCCGCAACCGCTGAGCCCAGCCGCGCCGGTCATGCCGTCCTACGAGGACGCCGCCAGCTCGGCGAGCCGCCGCCGATACGCAATCGACGCCCGATCGGGCCCTGCGATGTGCAACTCCTGCGAGAGATCGACCGGGAGCTCCTCCGGCCGCTGCGACTCGGCGATCGGGCGGTCCTGGTCGAGGATGAGTGCCTGGAAGTCGGCGAGGCCGGTGTCGGCGGCGGGGTCGAGGCTGTAGGTCCGCGCATTCCACGTGAACGAGCGGCAGCGCCGCGCGGACAGCGGCGCGACCGCGAGGAACAACAGGAACCGGTTGCCCGCTGGTCGATCGGCTGAAGGCGGCAGGCGCTGGTCCAGCGTCACCGACAGCGGCAGGTGGAGGGTGTAGGTCGTCGGGTCGCGCTGGACCTTGACGCCCGGCGCGACGTCGCCCTTGACCGACGCCTGCGGCTCCTCGAGCGCGATGTCGAAGCTGATCGTGACGCCGTTGTCGATGACCTCGTGCTCGGGGCTGAGCGGCTTCGATCGATCGCCGAGGACGCCCGGGTGGACCCACGGGAAGTGGCTGAAGTCGACGAAGTTCTCGACCCGGCGGGCGGCCGAGCAGGCCCAGTCGTACGTCTCGATCGGGATGGTCCGAAAGCCCGGCTGTTCCCACCACGAATCCACCTGGGGGAGGGGATAGGCGGCGCTCGGCTCCTCCCACCCGCCCGGACCGGGCTCCAGCAGCACCCATACGAGCCCGACTGCGACCGCCGTCGCGTAGCGCGCCACGCGAGCGCGATTCGGGATGGACCGTCCGTGTACCGCCGGGATGCGCCGAACCACGCCCTGCCGGTCGTAGCTCCAGCCGTGGTACGCGCAGACGAGGCATGGCTCCCCGACGGTCCCCGAGCCATCCGGCGCCGGCTGGCTTCCGTCATCCACCCAGCCCAGCGACAGCGCTGTCCCGCGATGCACGCACAGGTCCGGGAAGCACGCGATCTCGTCGCCCAGCCGCACGACCACGAGCTGCTCGTCGAGCAGCGTGATCGGCAGCGGCTTGTCCTCAAGCTCGCCGGCGCGCGCCACCGGGTGCCAGCACCGCCGCAGCGCCCGATGGAGTCGCGCCTCGCCGGCGCGATCGAGGTGGATATCGGTCGCGTCCATCACTCACCGATCATGGCACGCGGCTGCGGGTGGCCGAGGTCCGTGCCAAAGTTCGCGCATGCCGCACCACGATCGCTCGCCGCTCGAAATCATTCGTCCGCTCCTCGGCGTGCGCCAGATCCGGCAGTTCACGGACGAGGCGCCAACCGACGCGGAAATCGCGGCCATCGCCGATGTCGCGCGCTGGAGCGGCAGCAGTATGAACACGCAGCCGTGGCGGTTCATCGTCGTTCGAGACCGCGACGTCCTGTTGCGGATCCACGAGGCGGGCATGCCGCAGACGCGCTCGCTCGCGACGGCGCTGGCGGCGATCGCGATCGTCCTGCCCGAGGCCGGCGATGCGCTCTCGGATGCGTTCGACGAGGGCCGTGCCGCCGAACGAATGCTGATCGCCGCGACCTTCCTAGGCTTGGGGGCGGGGATCGCCTGGATCCTGCCCGGGATCCGGCACCTCGTCGGCGACCTCCTCGCGCTGCCCGACGGCTGGTTCGTCAGGACGCTGGTGGTCGTCGGGAATCCCACAAACGACGCACGGGCACCGAAGTCGGCGCCGGGCAAGGCTCGGCTCCCTCGCGAAGAGGTCGTCTTCGAACATCGCTGGCCGGCCGCACCCCACCAGGACTAGGCCCGACCCCGAGGCCGCCCTAGAGCGATCGTGTCGGGCCGGGGGTAGGCTCCGACCGTGCGTATCGTCTCGCTCCTGCCCTCCGCCACCGAGATCATCGCCCGCCTGGGCCTGGCCGAGTCGCTCGTCGGTCGCTCGAACGAGCGCACGTACCCGCCCGAGGTCCAGTCGCTGCCGGTCGTGACGGCGGCGCGCATCGACCCGCGCCACCTCGAGAGCCTCGAGATCGACCGGCAGGTCCGCGAGTCGATCGCCGACGGGCGGTCGCTCTACGCGGTCGACGCGGCGCTCATCGATGAGCTGCGGCCGGACATCATCGTCACCCAGGACCTGTGCGCGGTGTGCGCGGTCAGCTCGGGGGAGCTCGGCTCGGCGTGCCCCGTCGGCGCGACCGTGATCTCGCTCGATCCGGGCACGCTCGAGGAGGTCGCGGCATCGATCGAGACGCTCGCCACGCGCCTCGGCGTCCCGGACCGGGGGAGGGACGTCGCCGACGAGATGCGCTCCGCGATCGATGACGTCCGCCGCGCGACCCAGGCCGCGATCGACGCCGGCGCCAGCCGCCCGCGGGTCTTCGTCGCCGAGTGGATCGACCCGCCGTTCGTGCCGGGCCACTGGCTGCCCGGGATGATCGAGGCCGCCGGCGGCGAAGCCCTCCTCGCCGAGCCCGGCCGCCCCTCGCACCCGACGACCTGGGATGCCGTCGCCACCTCGGATCCCGAGCTGCTCGTCATCGCGCCGTGCGGCTTCGACGCCGCCGAGGCCGCGCGCCGTGCCGCGCACCTCGACCTGGAGCGGATCGCTCCGAACGCCCGCGTCGTCGTCGCCGATGGCGACGCGTACTACTCGCGCCCCGGCCCGCGCCTCGCCGATGGCGTCCGCCAGCTCGGCCACCTGCTGCACCCGACCGCGGTCGCGGATCCGCGCCTGCCGCTCACCGAGTTGCGAGCGTCGGCCGCCGTCGTCGGGTAGCGCAAAACGGCGGGCCCACCCCAGAGGCAGCCCGCCGTGGGAATTGCGCCGCCGCTGAGCGGCTAGTTGGAGGTTCGGACGGTCATCCGGTCGCGCCCGTACGGGTCGCCCTTGAGCGACTCGGTGTGCAGGACGCACGCCCAACCGTTGTCGGTCTTCTTCCAGACCGACGTGTCGAAGGCGTCGAGCCTGATGCGCTTGCCGTCGACCTCGAGGTCCTCGTGGACGCCGTACGCGATCGAGACCACGTCGTCGCAGATGCGGTTGATGCGCATGAACTGCGGGTCGATGCGGTAGTCCTTGATCTTGTACGAGGCGTTCGCCATGAACTTGTCGATCGCCTGCGGACCGAAGCCGGCAACGCCACTGGCGCCGGCAACCGTGGACTCCTCGGCCGTCATGCGACCGACGGTTCGGGTGTCACGATCCTTCAGCGCGTCCCAGTACTGTCGCTCGAGGGCGAGCAGCTCCTGATCAGAGATCGCCGGGAGGGTCATCGTCTGGGTCATGGTGGTCATATGGCCACCTCCTCTACGGACACTACCTTCGCGCATCTCAGGCCAAAGACGCGACGTCATGCCTCCCGGGGGAGGGTATCGGGGGCATTGCATCGGCATTGCAGCCGAGGCGGCCGGCCGATGCTCGGCTGAGCACGCACGCTCGACCTCATCAGCCCTCGCAGGGCTGGTTCTTGACATCGACGCGTCGTTGCCGACCTTGCCAGGGCTGACGACGACCAGATTCGCGCCTGCTACCGGGTCAAGGAGACCCATATCGGTCGCCCACAGTCCTGTCAGGGCTGCATCCGACCAACGCCCGGCGAAATCCAGCCCTGCCAGGGATCGCGATCGGGTGGCAATGAGAGGCTCACTGCACGAGCCTCGGTGCGGGGCACGATCCTGGCTCAGGGAGCCGGGACGGTCGCCTTCCGATCGGCCCGCGCTGGAGTGGCCGCCCCCGCACCTGGATGCGCGCCGTGGGCGAGCGCGGCCTCGAGCTGGTCGAGGTACGCGCGGGCGTGGATCGCGACGAAGGTGGTGCGCGCGCGGGCGACGACGTCGGCGGTCAGCGAGTCCGACGGCCCGAGCACGTACACCATGTCGATCGCCATCAGCGCCTCGTCGATGTCGAGCCGGAGCTCACGGTAGCGGCGGATCGCCTCGCGGAAGTCGCGGGCCGCGGTGTTGCGGTCGCCGCGCAGGCCGCGAATGGCGGCTAGGAGCGCGATGTAGTCGGCCTCGCTGGCCCCGCCATGGGCGACGCTTTGCCAATGGATCTGCGCCCAGTGCTCGGCGGTGTCCGGGTCGTTCGCGGCGATCGCCATTCGCGCGAGGAGGGGTGCGAGGTTGCTGGCCGCCGTCGAGTCCAGCTCGTACGCCTTCGTCCACGCCTCGCGGGCCTCGTCCATCCGGCCCGCGCCGAAGTGGCCCCAGCCGACGGTGTCGAGCGCCAGCATCTTCGAGACGTAGCTGTGATCGAGCGCATCGGTGGCCTCGAGCTCGCGGACCTGGTCGTCCACGGGCAGGCCCTGCATCGCCCGGAGCGAGGCCAGGTTGTCGACGGAATTGCTGCGGGAGCGCGGGTCCGTGGCGGTCGCAAGCTGGCGCTCGAGATCGGCGATGAGCTCGTCCCAGTCGCCCGTCCGGACGCCGATGAACGCGAGCTGTCCGGACAGGCTCTGCGTCCAGCGCTCGTCGCCCAGCCGGCGCGCGACGGCGAGGCCTTCCGTGACCATGCCCAGGGCCGCATGCGGGTCGAGCATCATCCGGTGGTTCAGGATGTTGTTGATCGCGCGGAACCACTCCGCCGTGAGGCCGTTGGCATTCGACATCTCGATGGCGGCGTCGAGGATGGCGATGCCCTCGCGCCAGCGGAGGACGTTGGA
>DASYEE010000206.1:0-5125 GCA_036499165.1 Galbitalea sp.
ATTGGGCTCCTTGAACCACAGCCAGCCCCCGAGTGCGACGAGGACAACACTCACTTCGCGGGCCGGCGCGACGAGCGAGACGGGCGCGAGCGTGAAGGCGAACAGGATGAGCACGTACGCGAGCGGAGAAAGGATGCCGACGGTCACGACCGCCCGCCAGTGCCTGCGGGCGACGGCCGCGGTCTGCGTGCCGCCTCGCAGCGCGAACGGCGCAAACGCGAGCAGCTGCACGACAAGGCTTACCCAGAAGTAGCCGAGAGTCGCGAGGTGCAGATGGCCGACAGCGTTCGCATCCCACAGCGTGTACGCGGCGATCGTGACGCCGACGAGCGATCCGTAGATGACTCCGACCCTGTTGTCGCCGAATCGCGCCCTGCCGCCCGCGAAGCCGATCACGACGACTCCGACGATGAGCACTCCGGCGCCGACCAGCGCCCCAATGCCGGGGCGCTCACCGAACAGCACGATTCCGAAGATGACGGACAGTAGCGGTCCGGTGCCGCGAGCAAGCGGATAGACGATTGAGACATCCCCCAGCCGGTATCCGCGCTGAAGGAGCAGGAAGTAGCAGAGTTGGAGGATGGCGCTGCCAACGGCCAGCGCGACGAGGAGCGGGAGTGCCGGGCCTGCGGTCGTCAGCGAGACGATCCCGAATGGAGCAAATACCACCGTCGCGACGACGAAGGTGAGCCAGAGGAATCGGGTGCCGCTCGTGCGGGCCCGCTTGATGGTGAGGTTCCACGTCGCGTGGGCGATTGCGGCGGCAGCGACGAGTGCGAGGACGCTGCCGCTCACCCGATTGGGCTAGCCTGCATCGCCGGGCGGACGCATGAAACGCGAGTAGTCTCCGGTTGCAGTGGGCGCGACACCCTGTTGGCGGTGGGTCACACTCGGTTCTGCGGCTACCGGCTCGGCCTCGACTGAACCCGCGACAGTAGCGGGCGCAGTGGTAGGCGCAGCTGCGGCAGGCGCAGCTGCGGCAGGCGCGAGCGGCGCCGATCGCCTGCGCACGTTGGCCTCGAACGCCCGAAGAGCCACCGCGAGGACGAAGCACAACAGCCCCGCGGTGATGGCACCGGGAAGCACGGAGTAGATGACCTGCGCGAACGCTATCCCGCTGCGGTCGGCAGCGGAAGACCCGTTGTCGTCGAGCAACCTGCTGACGACCAACTGGGCAGCGAGGATGGTCCCGCCGAGAAGCACGACGCCGAGGATCCAGAGCGCGAGTTCCCAGCCGCCGGGGCGGTGATGCGTTCTCGCTCTCGGCTCGGCCTGTGCGAGCAGTGTTGGCTGGTCGGTCATGCGCTGACGAGAGTACCGATCCGCTCGCCGAGGATCGCGCTCGTAACGTTTCCCGCGGGCTCCATGCCGAAGACAACCATGGGCATCTTGTTGTCCATGCAGAGACTGAAAGCGGTCGAGTCGACGACCTTCAGCCCCTTGACGAGCGCCTCCTGGTAACTGATCTCTTCGAGCTTTTTGGCGCCCGGATCAGTGCGGGGGTCGGCCGAATACACGCCGTCGACGCCATTTTTGGCGACGAGAACGACATCGGCGCCGATCTCGAGCGCACGCTGGGCGGCAACCGTGTCCGTCGAGAAATATGGGAGGCCGGCGCCAGCGCCGAAGATCACGACCCGGCCCTTCTCGAGGTGACGCTCCGCGCGGCGAGGGATGTACGGCTCAGCGACCTGGGTCATCGAGATCGCAGACTGCACGCGCGTCTGCACTCCGGCCTGCTCGAGGAAGTCCTGCAGGGCAAGCGCATTCATGACCGTGCCGAGCATGCCCATGTAGTCGGCGCGACCGCGGTCCATGCCGCGCTGGCTCAGTTCAGCACCGCGGAAGAAGTTGCCGCCACCGACGACAATGGCTACCTCGACCTCCTTCGCCGCGACAGCAATCTCTCGCGCGAGGCCGGCCACGACATCCGGATTGACTCCGAGGGAGCCACCACCGAATGCTTCACCGGAAAGCTTCAACAGGACTCGGCGCTTCTTGTCGGTCATAGTCATCCCTCGTTCGGTGGCCGTTACAGGGTATCGCGCAACGAAGGGCCCGGGATGCGTGCATCCCGGGCCCTTCTCGTTGTGCTCGCTACGCTCCGACCTTCAGTGCTGGTCGTTCAAGGTCCTCGCTACGCTCCGACCTTGAAGCGCGCGAAGCCGGTGATCGTGAGGCCAGCATCGATAGCGACCTTGGCGACCGTGAGCTTGTTGTCGCGGGCGTAGTCCTGTTCGAGCAGCGCGACCTGCTTGTAGAACGCGCCGAGGCGACCCTCGATGATCTTCGGGAGAGCGGCCTCTGGCTTGCCCTCGCCGCGGCTGATCTCCTCGACGATGCGACGCTCGTTGTCGACCGCCTCGCCGGGAACCTCCTCGCGCGAGATGTACTCGGGGTTCGCGAACGAGATGTGCTGCGCAATGCTGCGAGCGGTCTCGACGTCGTCACCGGTGTATGAGACGACGACACCGATCTGCGGCGGCAGGTCTTTCGACGTGCGGTGCAGGTAGATGGCGTAGTGGTCACCGGTAAGGCGAACGACGCGACGCAGCTCGAGCTTCTCGCCGATGGTGGCGGCCAGGCCCTCGATGGTCGATCCGACGGTTCCACCCTCGGCGGGCGCTGCAAGCGCCTCGTCCACAGTGGATGCGCCGGAGTCGGCGAGTGCCTGAACGACGGTCTCGGACAGCGCGACGAACTTCTCGTTCTTCGCGACGAAGTCGGTCTCGCACGCAAGCTCGATCATGGTGACGGCTGTTGCGCTCTCAACGACGGCGATGAGGCCCTCGCTCGTGGAGCGGTCTGCACGCTTGGCGTTGCTCTTCGCGCCGCGGAGACGCAGCAGTTCAACTGCCTTCTCCTTGTCGCCACCCGCCTCGACCAGTGCGTTCTTGGTCTCGACCATTCCCGTGCCGAGCTGCTCGCGCAGCGCCTTCAGGTCTTCAAGGCTGAAATCTGCCATGAGGCTATCCCTTACTTCTCGTCGTTACTTCGTGTCCGCGTCGGCGTCGGCCTTCGCGGGAGTCTTCTTCGCTGCCGGCTTCTTGGCGGCAGGCTTCTTCTCGGCGTCGGTTGCCTCGGCCTCGATCTTTGCCTCGGCCTCTTCGTCCGACTCGACGTGGTGCTCTACGACGAGGGTCTCGTCTGCTGCAGCCTCGTGCTCGGCTGCCACGGCATCCGCGTCGTTCTCTTCGGTGGGTTCTTCTGCGACGACCGCTGCGATCTCCTCAGCGACCTCGTCCGGGCTCGTGACAGATTCGACGCGCTCGTCGACCGCCTCGATCTTCTCGGCCTCGGTGCTGGGGGTCTCGGAGGCCGCGAGCAGCTCAGCTTCCCATGCGGCGAGAGGCTCGACCTCTCCGCCCTCTTCCGGCTTCTGGTGGCGCTGGATCAGGCCCTCTGCCGCTGCGTCCGCGATGATGCGGGTCAGCAGGCCGACGGAACGGATGGCGTCGTCGTTCCCCGGGATCGGGTACTGGACCTCGTCCGGGTCGCAGTTGGTGTCGAGGATCGCGATGACGGGGATGCCCAGCTTGTGCGCCTCGTCGATCGCGAGGTGCTCCTTCTTGGTGTCGACGACCCAGATGGCCGACGGAGTCTTCGCGAGGTTGCGGATACCGCCGAGGCTCTTCTGCAGCTTCACGAGTTCGCGCTTCTGGATCAGAAGCTCCTTCTTCGTGTAGCCACGCGTGGTGTCGTCGAAGTCGACCTCTTCGAGCTCCTTCATGCGCGCGAGGCGCTTGGAGACCGTCTGGAAGTTGGTGAGGAGGCCACCGAGCCAGCGCTGGTTGACGTAGGGCTGGCCGACGCGGGTCGCCTGCTCTGCGATCGAACCCTGGGCCTGCTTCTTGGTGCCGACGAAGAGGATGGTGCCACCGTGGGCGACCGTCTCCTTGACGTAGTCGTAGGTCTTGTCGATGTGCGCGAGCGACTGCTGCAGGTCGATGATGTGGCTGCCCGAGCGCTCGGTGAGGATGAAGCGCTTCATCTTCGGGTTCCAACGACGGGTCTGGTGACCGAAGTGGACGCCCGAATCGAGCAGCTGGCGAATGGTGACGACGGCCATGGCCGTTCTCCTTAACTGGACGCCGGCGCTGCCATCGCAGCACAACTAACGCCCTACTCAGTTCTTTCCCGCGACCGGTTGGCGCGGAACCTGGTGCCCGGCACACATCCGCGCATCTCGACACAGGGTGAACCTGCGGCTTCGATGGGACTGAGTGGATGTGCTGCGCGTCTCGTGAAGAGAATCGGGCACGCGTAGTCACCCCGAATACACGGGGTGCTCCCATCAGAATAGCACCGCTCCCCCACCGCCCGCGATCCAGGGCGTTTTCCACGGATCTCGCTGTCGTGCTCCCGTGCGCGGCGGCGCCGACGAGCATCGATTCATGCACCGGATGTCGTGGACACTCGCCAGCGCCGGAATGGCGTTCGCGATGTCCCTCTCGATGCCCTTCGTGATGCCTGCGAGCGTTGGCCACGGCCTCGTGACGCGAGGCAACTGGGCCTGGCCGGTGGCCGGCCCGCATCACATCGTTCGTCCGTTCATCGCTCCGGCCACCGCGTATTCTGCCGGCCACCGCGGTGTCGACATCGCGGTCGATGGGCCTCGCGATGGGTCTGGCGCTGGCGCTGGTACCGCCGAGGTGCTCGCCCCGTCTGACGGCGTCGTGCACTTCGCCGGGGTAGTTGTCGACCGTGGGGTCCTCTCCCTCGAGCACCCTGGGGACGTGCTCTCCAGCTTCGAACCGGTGACGGCCCTGGTGTCCACGGGCGACGTCGTCACGCGGGGTGAGGCGATTGCGACCATCGACTCCGGTCACTGTTCTGTCCTGTGCCTGCACGTCGGTGTCCGGGTGCACGGCCTGTACGTGTCACCGCTGCTGTTCCTCGGCGGAATCGTTCGGCCGGTGCTGCTGCCGACTCACACCTCAGGCGCGGGGATGGGCGCGGGCGTAACTCTCCTTCAGCCTCTCGGCCGAGACGTGCGTATAGAGCTGGGTGGTTCCGAGGCTGGCGTGGCCGAGCATTTCCTGCACGGAACGCAGGTCTGCTCCGCCGTCGAGGAGGTGCGTTGCCGCGGTATGCCGCAGAGTGTGTGGGCCAGAGGGTCCGGATC
>DASYEE010000207.1:0-3503 GCA_036499165.1 Galbitalea sp.
GCGCAGCTGCACGAGAGCCGGTTCGCGCCGATCGAGGTGCGGCAGGTCGGCGAGTAGGTCAGACGTTCCTTCACCACCGTGGATCGAACCCCGCGACCTCAGTGTCGACCAGGCCCGAGTCGAGTTCTATGACATCGATGATCACGGATTTCGGACGCGGATTGGTGACCGCTCCGTCGCTGACCGGGTTGGTGGTGTCGGGAATGGATTCGACGATGAGGTACCGACCGTTGGACGTTGCCGTGTAACTGAGGATTCCCGGGTTGTCGCCCTGAGGTTGGTACAGGATCTTGCCTGTCGTGCCATCGTCGCTGGCGATGACGACCTTGAAGTCCCTTTTCGCGGGCACTGCGACGCGCTCGAGCGTGAGCTTCGTCGTCAGCGGCAGCACGTCTTCGACGAACGTGCTGGCTGCTCCTTTGATCGGCGATCCGGGCACGAAAACGGTCTTTGCCGTCGCGAGGTCGAGCACATACGGGCCGGACGGATTCGTCACGCCAAGAAGCGCGGCGTCGGGAGAGAGTCCGCCGAGGTCGGGGTAGCTGGCGACGAACGTGGGCGGGGTTGTCGCGGTCGGGTCGTAGCGCAGAACGTCACCGATATCATCCAGAAGCACCGAGGTGGTCCCGGGGATCGCGCGCCAGGCATTGACGTGCAGCGGCTGTTTGTCGATGCCGAGCACCGCGGTGGGCAGGTGGTTGGCCGTGAGGTCGACCTTGAAGAGGTTTTCGTTGTATTTGGGTACCGGATTCGCGGTCAGGCTGGTCAGGGTGAACAGGATCGTGGTTCCGACGGCCGTGATCGCGTTGACGGTGCCGACATCGGGCAGAGCCAGGGTTTCGGCTTGCGGTTGGCCGGGCTGCACGATGTCGATCTGGTTTCCGCCGCCGTCCGCGTCACTGACGAGCACGAGCGCGCCGGCGATGGGGACGAAGTCTTCGATGTGAGGTGCTTCGTACACAACAGTGCGCTTCACCGTGCCAACGGTCGCCTTGACAATCTTGTCGTCGTCGGCTCCGCGCACCAGGTAGTCGAAGCTGAACGCCGGCGTGCGGAATGTCTGCCTGAGGGTGGCTGCCGCCCCGCCTCGCGATGAGGTCACGCCCTTCACCGTGACCGTGTACTCGGTGGCGTAGTTCAGCGCGCCGCCGAAACGGATGATGATCACATCGCCCTGCGATTGCGCAGTGACGGTCGCCGGCGGAAACACGCTGACCTGCCTGTCGGACACCGGGGCGATGGCCTGGTTCGCGATGAGACGCAGCTGCTGCCCGGGGCCCGCAGCGAGCGCAGCCGGGTTGAGCTGCGATCCCTCGATCTTGGGGCCCTGCAGCACTGAGACCGCGCCGAGCGAACCCGCTACCACCACCAGGGCGACGATGACTGCGATCAGCCCGCGCCGAAAGCGCCGGTCAGTAGAGGTAGGGGTCGGCGGGTTGGGCGACACGCTTCACCCCCGTGGGGATGACGGCCAGCTCAGCCGAGCTCTTCGTCGAGGGGTCGGCCACCAGCCCGCCGGTGATCTTCACCCAGCTGTTCGCCGGGTAGCTGCCTTTCCAGTTCTCGACATAGACCGGGATGCCGACCGGCTGCGCGTCCACGGCGCAGCAGGTGATCACGAATCGAGTGACGTAGAACACGTTCGCGGAGTCCGTCGGGTCGGGCGTGACGAAACCGGTGACGTCGACCGGCTTGCCGGCGTAGAACGACGGGTCGCTGGTCTGACGCAACAGCGACGACCAGTCCAGCAGGCTGTAGTTGGCGAATGCGCTGTTGTTCGCCGTCTGGGCTGCGGTCAGGCTGGCGGCGCCCGCGGCGACCGAGCTGTTCGTGATGTCGCGCTGCAAGGCGGTCGCGCTCGACAGGGTCGCCGGCGGCAGCGCCACCATCGCCGCGGCGACAGCCGTGGCGATCACGATCGTGCCGATGGAGAGGACGCGCTGGATGCCCGGGCGCGGCGCCGGGTCGTCGTCTTCCTCGTCGTGGTCGTGGTCGGCAGCCGGGCGCGCTCGCACGACCATGACCACCCTCGCGGTGCAGAACGCGAGCGCGACACCGGCCATGATAATCGTGAAGACCAGGTAGCGCGGGTGCACATAGAACACCAGGCGCCCAGTCGCCCCGAACCACAGGGTCGCGATCGACACCGTGGCGAGCAGGATGATGCCGCGCCAGCGGCGCAGCTGATCCCAGAATCCACGGCGCTCAGGCAACGATGTTCACCAGCCAGGCCAGCGCGGCGGCCGTCAGAACGATGATCACGAGCAACTGAGCCAGCGTCTTCGTGGTGAATGTGGTGCGCAGCAGGGCGAGCATCCGGATGTCGATCAGAGCCCCGAACACCAGGAACGCGACGATCGCCCCGGGCAGGAAGGTGCTGGCGAACGGCAGGATGAAGAACGCGTCGACCGTGGAGCACACCGAGATGATGAACGACAAGGCGAGCATCGCGACCACCGACCACACCGGGTCGGAGCCGAGTGCCACCAGTGTCGAGCGCGGCACGACGGTTTGGACCAGGGATGCCGCGACCGCTCCGATGAACAGGGCGGGCAGCAGGTTGGCCGCCTCGCGGCCGAAGAGCTCGACACTGCGCGACCACCGACTGCCGTGCTCTTCGTGCGCGGGCAAGCGGCATTCGGCGGCGAAGCGCGCGGTCAACAACGACTCAGGGGCCGGATGCCGGCTGAAGATCCAGCCGAGCAGGTTGGCGACGAAGAAGCCGCCAACGATCCGCGCGACCAGGATCCCGTTCGAGAATCCGAACGCCTGGTAGGTCGTGATGATGGTGATCGGGTTGACGATCGGCGCGGCGAACAGGAACGTCATCGACTCCGCCACGGTCAGGCCGCGCACCATCAGGCCGCGGGCGAGCGGCACGTTGCCGCACTCGCAGACCGGCAGCAGCATCCCGATCAGGGAGACAACCGCACGTCGCAGGATGGGTGACTTGGGCAGAACACGAACCCACAGACCCTCGGGAAGCCAGACGCGCACCACGATCGAGAACACGATGCCGAGCACCACGAACGGCATCGATTCGACCAGCACGCTGATGCCGAGAGTCAGGCCATCTTGGGCTCGATCGGGCAGCAGTCCGCTCGGCACGAACAGGGGAGACAGCAGTCGGACGCCGACCAGGGCCGCAGTCAGAACGAGGGCAACGATGAGCACCTTCGAGCGCCCGGGTGCAGTGACGGACCGACCACGGTGGAGGTCGGTCTCCCGTGACTGCGCCGGGGGTGCGATGGACATCGGTGTCAGTGTAGGCAGAGGGCGGGGGTGCGGCCTGGCAACTGGCCGGTCGCTCCGTATGCTCACGGCAGGGAACTGGAACGGGCAGAATCGAAGAAGTCGACCTCCGGCATCCCTGCCTAACATGGATGCCATGGCAGAGACGAAGAGCCCCACCGCCCGATTCACCGCCGAAGAGCGTGCCGCGATGAAGCAGCGCAACGCCGAGCTCAAGATGTCGCAGACGCGCGAAGCCGGCATGAAGCAGC
>DASYEE010000208.1:0-4544 GCA_036499165.1 Galbitalea sp.
ACGACCACAGAGTTCGGGTCGTCGCCAAGTCGAGCGTGCAGTTTGGAGCCCGGGAACAACAGCGGTAGTGCCGATGCCGGAACCGGGTTGCCAACGGTCAGTTGGTAGGGCGTCGGGACACCCTCGTATGCCGTCAGTTGCAGCGCGTAGATCTCGATACCGTCCGCGTTCTTCTTGCCGAGCGGCTGGTTGGCCACGAGCACGACCTTGATCGGCTTGCCGTTGGCGAGAAGGTACGCGGCGCTGTGGGCGTTGTCAGTGGTACGGGCAAGGGTAACTTCGGGGACCTCTGAGGCGAAGTCGATCGCGACCTTGGTGTGGTCGGTCGGGTCGACACGAACAGCGACCACCGCACTGCCCGAGGACAGCTGAGGAATGACGATCTCCTGTACGCGCTGCACGATTGTCGCGACGAACATCGGGGTGTTGTCGATGTAGACGTTCGCGGTAATCGTGCATTTGCGTTCCACGAGTCCGTTGCCGCTCTGCAGCGTCATGCCGGACATCGCGAGGTTGGTGATCTCACCGCGACCGAGAATCCCGTTCTGAATGACGGAGCTGTCTGCGGATCCGATCAGGTTGCCAAACCAGCCCATGGCCAGTCACCTACGCTTTCTATGGTTCGTGCTCTACATCGGGATGTCGTCGCGCGTGCACAATCGCGCTGGGGTATGACGACGATCAAAATCGTAGGTCGGAGTTTGCCCGGGCCGAATGGGTAGTCATTGCCTAACTTTTCCTCGCGTAGCCTTGAGGGGATGTCCAGCTACCCGACCAAGTCGTTTCGCCGCACCGCGCTTGCCCCCGGGATCCTCGGCGCGATCCTGTTGCTCGCGGGGCTCGCGCTCCTCGACACACCGACCTACTACTGGTTCCAGGCGGGAGTCGCGATTCTCGCGGCAATCATGGCCGTGTTTGCCTGGCAGGCGAAGCAGTGGTGGTGGCTGCCGGTTCTTGCCGCCATCGTGGTCGCCTGGAACCCGGTCTGGCCGATCGACTGGCAGCACTGGATCGGCTGGCTCATCGCCCAGTACGTCGCGGCCGTCTTGTTTCTCGTGATCGGGGTTCTGGTCAGGGTTCCCAACGAGGACGATCGGAATAGAAAGACCCAACCGGGCAGAAATCGCTAACTGTCCGAAAAATGCGCGTAGAATGGTCGCAGCATCAAACGGAACCACCAATCGCGCCGCGATATGGGTCTGGATTCCGGGTTGGTGCTGATCTTGCAGGCGGGTTTCCGCATCGGATACGTGCGGTAGTCGCTGACAGATCTGTACCCGCACGTTTTTTTATTGAGCACAGCATCGCTATGCGCACAGGCATAGCGCAAGGAGACACACGTGGCATCTGGACCGGCTCAGTCTGGCCAACGTCAGCGACAGCGTTCTTCGGGGGCGCACGCCCCTGAAGGCGGACGCAATTCCGGTTCGTCCGGATCCCGCTCGTCCTCGCCGCAGCAGCGTCGTCGCTCCCGAGGCTCCGACGACCAGGGAGTGATCCCGGTTCTGGCCCGCGCAGCGCGCGAGGTCGAGGCCGCGGTTCAAAAGGGACCGCTCAAGCCAGCCAACCGTGCACGCTTCCAGGTCGCAGCGCTCCTGCTGCGCGAGGAGCGCGCCCGGGTCAAGGTCGACCCCTCACTCAGCGAAGCCGAGCGAGCGAACGAACAGAAGCGTCTTGACGGCCTCGCGGGCATTCTCGCGAAGACCGCGGCGCGCGATACCAGCCTGTTGGCGCTGCTTGCGGATGACGCTCCCGTGACTGCGGCCGCGAAGGCCCTCCGCCGCGATCTCCTGCTCGCCGCGGGCATGGAACTCAGCCCCGATGAACTCATCATCACGACCGACCCCAAGCCCGTCGACGTGCAGGCCGAGAAGCAGGTGGTGCCCCAGTCGGTGCGCCAGCTGCAGATGTCCAACCCGTTCCTGGCGCCGGACTTCAGTGCGGTCGCGGCCAAGCCGGCGCGCGTCAACCAGCTCGCCAACTGGGAGCTCATCGAACCCCTGTTCCGCGCGTTCGAGTATGGAGCGGGCGGGGGAGCGGCCAGCATGGAGTTGCCCGAAGCGAAGTCGCTCCAGACGCCGGGCAAGCTCGAACTCATGCGCCATCAGGCTCGTTTCGTCGAAGAGGTCAAGGCGGGCCACCGTACCTTCCTGCTCGCCGACGAGCCCGGCCTCGGCAAGACCGCGCAGGCGCTCCTGGCTGCATCCGTCTCCCATTCGTACCCGCTGCTGGTGGTCGTTCCCAACGTCGTGAAGACCAACTGGGCGCGCGAGGTCGCGCTGTGGACGCCGCAGCGCACGGCCACAGTCGTGCACGGTGACGGCAACGATGTCGATGCCTTCAGCGACGTCGTGATCGTCAACTACGAGGTGCTCGATCGCCACGTCGGATGGCTCGGTCGCTTTGGCTTCAAGGGCATGGTGGTCGATGAGGCGCACTTCATCAAGAACCTCACCAGCCAGCGCTCCAAGCACGTGCTGTCTCTGGCGAAGAGCATCCGGGCGGCCAGCCCGAAGGCGCTGTTCATGGCACTCACGGGAACACCGTTGATCAACCAGATCGACGACTTCCGCGCGATCTGGCAATTCCTCGGCTGGATAGACGAGAAGAAGCCACTGCCGGCTCTCATGGACAAGCTGGAGGACACCGGACTCACGCCCGCCGACTTCGGATTCTTCTCTGAAGCGCGCCAGGCAGTCGTCGACATGGGCATCGTGCGACGCAAGAAAGTGGATGTTGCCGCCGACATCCCTGCGCGGCGCGTCGCCGATATTCCCGTCGAGCTCGACGACGACCTCGGGCGCTCGATCCGCGAGGCCGAGGCTGCGCTCACCGCCCGCCTTGTCGATCGCTACCAGCGCAGGCTCGCGCTCAGGATGTCCGAGGAAGCCAAATTCCCTGAGAAATACAGCACTGAGCTCGACACCGAACGACTCATCCGCGCCGTCGCGCATGAGGAGCTCGAGGAGTCGAAGTCAGCCAAGACGGGCGAGAACGTCTTCACCATGGTGCGTAAGATCGGGCAGGCAAAGGCCGGGCTCGCCGCGGACTACACCGCCCAGCTAGCCCGTAACGTCGGCAAGGTCGTGTTCTTCGCGAAGCACATCGACGTCATGGACACGGCGGAGGCGCATTTCAAGAAAGCCGGCCTCGGCACGGTCTCGATTCGAGGAGACCAGACGCCGAAGGCGCGACAGGCGGCAATCGACGCGTTCGATCAGGATCCCGCGATTTCGGTCGTCGTCGCTTCGCTGACGGCGGCGGGTGTCGGTCTCAATCTGCAGGCCGCATCCAATGTCGTACTCGCGGAGCTGAGCTGGACCAGCGCCGAGCAGACCCAGGCCATCGATCGAGTTCACCGAATCGGCCAGGAGCTGCCGGTCACCGCCTGGCGCATCATCGCCGCCCAGACCATCGATGCGAAGATCGCCGAGCTCATCGACAGCAAGGCTGGCCTTGCCGCGCGGGCGCTCGACGGCTCGGATCTGGAGATCAGCGCGGAAGGCAGTGTCCAGCTCGAGGCACTCGTGAGCCTGCTGAGCGCAGCCCTTGCTTAGGAGGCCGAAAGCGGGGGCGGACCACTAAAGCCGTACACGCTCCGCGCACGAGATGCACAGCGGGGCTTGCGGGCGTACCTGGAGGCGTCCGAGCGCGATCTGGTTACCGCACGACCGGCACAGCCCAAAGCGTCCTTCGTTCATCCTGACCAGCGCGGCGTCGATCTCGACGAGGTGCTGCCGGGACTGGTTCAGGATCGCAGAACTCTGTGACCGTTCGAACGCGAGGGTGGGACCCTCGGGGTCGTGTTCGTCATCCGTCGCGGTGTCGCGTCGAGCGGAGACAAAGGCATCCATCTCGTCGATAACAGTGTCGATCAGCATGCCGGTGCGTTCGCGATCGGCCTCAAGTTGCGAGCGGAGGCTGGCAAGTTGCCGGGATGTCAGCGTTCCGGATGGGACTGAGCTGGTTCGTGTTGATCGTTCGGCGATGTCCGTCATGCGACTAGTACAACGCCCCCCGTTCGGGGGTACCAGCCCTTGCATCAAGGGCGAGGATGCGGTATCGGCTGCCTCGACGAACCTGTCTACGGGGTGCTGAGGACGCCCGCCAGCCGTTGAACCGCCTCGACCGGGATGCCGAGCCACTGGGGGCGGTTGCGCGCCTCATAGACGGCCTCGTAGAGCGCCTTGTCGAGTTCGAGTGCCTCGAGGAGGCCGGGACCAGCACGCTCGGCGATCGGGTTCGTCTCCGAGTAGCCGGCGAGGAACGCGATTCGCGCGCTTCGCGCCCACTCGGTGGCGTCGCGTTCTGCTGCCGTGCTCCCGTTGTGCAGTACGGCCCCGGCGACGTAGTCGAACGAGCGCAGCATCCCGGCGACGTCACGCAGCGGAAGGTCGGGTTCGCTTCGCTCCGTCATGGGTCGCAACGGCTCGCCCTCGAAGTCCACGATCACCCAGTCGTCACCGACCGCGAGCACCTGACCGAGATGGAAGTCACCGTGGATGCGCTGCAGCCGTGGCCACGGTGACTTGCGGACGGTGATC
>DASYEE010000209.1:0-68502 GCA_036499165.1 Galbitalea sp.
TGCCAACTTCACCAGCCACGGCTTCGCGCCGGCGGGCATTAGCGGAGTCTTCATTGCGATCTCGACCGCCGGAATCGTCTTTTCCTATGGCGGATTTCGACAGGGCATCGAGCTCGCGGGAGAGTCACGCAATCCGAAGCGCAACGTCCCGCTCGCCGTCATCGGCTCTGTGACGATCACTGCCGTCATCTACACCCTCCTGCAGATCGCGTTCACGATGGGCGTGCCAGCACACCTCCTGGGTTCTGGTGGATGGGACAAGCTGAGCTTCACCAACGATGCTGGGCCTCTCGCGGCGATCGCGACCATCACGGGGCTTGGCTGGCTGGCGATCCTGCTCTATATCGACGCGGTCGTCTCCCCGCTCGACACCGCGCTCATCACGACGGCCGCGACTGCCCGGGTTTCGTATGCTCTCGCGCGTAATCGGAACGCGCCCTCCGCACTTGCGAAGACGAACAGGCACGGCGTGCCGTGGGTAGGCCTCCTGGTCACCCTGGTGGCGGGGCTCGTGCTGCTTCTGCCGTTCCCCAGCTGGCAGCAGCTCGCGAGCTTCATCACGAGCGCCACCGTCATTTCGTTCGGAGTCGGGCCGCTTGCCGTCGGAGCACTGCGCCGGGAACTACCCGATCGGGATCGCCCCTTCAGGCTTCCGTTTGGAGACGTGATCCCGCTGCTGGCCTTCTACGCGGCCAACATGATCGTGTACTGGGCCGGGTGGGCGACCAACCAGAAGCTCTTCATCTGCGTTCTGGTCGGATACGTGGTGCTCGTCGTCCTGCGCATCGCGGGACGGGGGCGAGGCAACCTGGCGAAGCTGGACCTGCGGGTTGGCGCCGTCTGGCTGCTGCCGTGGTTCGCCGCGATGGCGCTCGTCAGCTGGCTCTGCGATCCGACATCGCATCCTGAACTCTTCAACTGGGTGTTCCTGGTCAATGCCGTGGTTGCCGTCGCCATCTACTCCCTCGCCATGCGCTACCGACTGCCGAAGGCAGACACCGAGGAGCGGATCCGCGAAGCCGAAGAAGAGGCCGACACCGAGACGGCCGACTCAGCTCGTTCGTAGCCACACTCACCCCCTCCGTGGGATGGCGTTACAAAAGCTGGCCCCCAGTGTCTAACCAGCGCGGGATAACCCCGTCCAGACGCTAGGGACCAACCCACCATGAACGCCGCACCACGAATTCTCATCCGAACGACCGGGGCACTCGCTGTCGCTGCAATCTCCTGCAGCCTTCTTGTTTCGGCGGCACCGCGCATCCCCGCGGCAGTCTCGCCCGCATCCTTTCGCACGGCGGCCACTCTCGGCGCCGACCGGGCTGCAGTGGCGCAGGTCGCGCTGGTCGCCGCGTCCGTCGCCAGTGACCGGATATCTGAGCAGAGGCTCGCCACCCGGAAAGCTGCAACTGCTCTGGCCGCCACCCACGCCGCCGCGAGTCACGCTGCCGCCGCCCGGGCTGCCGCCTCCCGCGCTGCCGCCTCCCGGGCATCGCACGCCGCGGTCACTCCTGCTGGCGTCATCCGCACCATCAAGGTCTGGACTTCAGGCGGCCAGGCCGCGATCAACGCCTGCCGGGGAGCCGTCGACCTGACGAGGATGTACGGTGTCGCGGTCGTCGCCGAGCACTGGCGCTGTGGCGGCGCTTCGTTCCCGACTGCGCCCGGCTCGACGGTGGTGCTCACAGGCCTGCGCGCCGGCAAATACCGGGTGCTTGGAATCGTGGCAACGCTGAACGCGTACACGCAGAACGCCGGAGCCGTTCCCCGCCGATACCAGCTGCTGTTCCAGACCTGCTACGGCGGCGACAGTCACCGCACGGAATTCATCGCGCTGCAAAAGCAGTAGACCCTCGGGCCAATGGAATGCGGGGCGAGTCGCGCCGCAACCGACCAAGGATGCGCGGGCGACCCGCCCCACGATCGCGCCCTGGCCCGAACCGGTGCGCAATCAGTGGGCCTCGCACTACCCGAACGAGACCCACTCATAGAGACAACGGGTCGGGCGATTCATCACGCCAAACGGCGAACCAATTTCGGTGGCGATCCGCTGATCGGGGCCGCGCCAGACGGCGTGGCTCCGGGCTCGTGGCGCGCGAACAAAAGTCAAGCCCACGCCCGGATTCCCGACATCCGCAAGCGGACTTCTATGGTCGAATAATGGCCTTCTCTTTTCCCGCAGCGACGCCAGCGGTGCCCGCAAACATCCCGCTGCGGCCGAAAGGCTTCGTCGGCCGGGTGCAGATCGTTGTCAGCGCGCTCCGCTGTGTCAGAGCGACAGACCTGGCCGTCGAACTCGAGCGCAAGGAAGAGATCGAACTCGATGGCGACGGCTTCGGCACGGCGACCGGGTTCCATTCCTGGGTCGACGAAGGCGGCATCACCACCCGGGTGCCGGCGTCGTGACCAAACGGACGCCATCGGATGCCGTGGCGGCGTTGCGGGCATCGGCTCGCGAGGGCGACGCGGAAGAGGTCAGCGAAGACCAGTCGCTCGGCACGCTCGACCTCACAGACTGGCGCACACCGGCCGGGCGCGAAGCTGCGAACCTGGCGGGTCGCACCAGCCAGCGCCTCGGTGACCGCGGTGCGCTCATCCTCACTCTCGCGGTCGGGGCGGCAATCGCTCTCGGGCTCAGCTTCGCCGCATCCAGGATCTATGACGCGATCACGGAGTCCGACGGGGTTGCAGGCCTCGACCACCCCCTGCTGCAGTGGGCTATCCACGCGCGTACTCCCCTGCTTGACACCATCCTGACCGGTTACACCGATATCGCGGGGCCAATCGGCATGCCGATCCTCGCGGTCGCGGCCATCCTGTTTCTGGCGCTCAAGCGACGGTCGTGGACGCCGGTCATCCTGATCGCGTCGGCCGGTCTCGGCTCGCTGCTGATGACCGTTGCGGGCAAAGACATCATCGACCGAGACCGACCGCCGCTTGCCGATGCGGTGCCGCCGTACGAATACTCGCCGTCGTTCCCAAGTGGTCACACCCTGAATGCGATCGTGATCGCCGGCATCGTCGCATACCTGCTGATCCTCCGGCAGCGGTCGACCCACGCCCGGGTGCTGACCATCGTCATCGCCTCCGTCTTCGCGGCTACCGTTGGCTTCAGCCGCGTGTTCCTCGGCCACCACTGGTTCACCGACGTGCTTGCGGGCTGGGTGCTTGGCGGCGCGTGGCTTGCACTCGTCATCACCGCTCATCGGCTGTACCTCACGAACCGCAAGCGGCACGGACCGACCCCAGGAACAAAGGATGATCATGGCATCGAAGAAGGCGCGCATCCGTCGCCCGGCGAAGGCCGCATACGAGGCTGAGCTCGAACGACTCCAGGTCGAGCTGGTGCAGCTGCAGCAGTGGGTGGTCGCCTCCGGCGCGCGCATCCTCGTCATCTGCGAGGGTCGGGACGCGGCGGGCAAGGGCGGCACGATCAAACGAATCATGCAATATCTCAACCCGCGGTCGGCCCGTGTAGTCGCCCTGCCGGCACCCAGCGAGCGGGAGAAGGGCCAGTGGTATTACCAGCGGTACATCGAGCGCCTCCCCGCGGCAGGCGAGATCGTCTTGATGGACCGCTCCTGGTACAACCGCGCAGGCGTCGAGCACGTGCTGGGCTACTGCACGCCAGAGCAGTACGAGCGGTTCCTGCACCAGACGCCGATCTTCGAGCGGCTCCTGGTCGAAGACGGGATCACCCTGGTCAAGTACTGGTTCTCGGTCTCCGATGACGAGCAGCAGAAGCGGTTCGCGTCGCGCCTCGGCGATCCGATGCGCCGCTGGAAGTTGTCGGAGACCGACCTCCTGTCGATCACCAAATGGGAGGACTACTCCCGCGCCAAAGACGACATGTTCAAGGTCACCGATATCCCCGAGGCACCCTGGTGGACGATCGAGAGCGACGACAAGCGCTCGGCGCGCCTTAACGCGATCTCGCATCTGCTGTCGCTGATCCCCTACGAGAAGATCGAGCCGCCGAAGGTGACGCTTCCCGATCGTCCAGAAGCGGACGACTACGACCGGCCGGCCCGCGAGCTCTACAAATACGTTCCGGATCACGCCGCGGAGCTGCCGCGCGCGTAACCGCAAACTGCTCGATCGTCGTGGGATTCGTCGTCGCCGCTGCCTTCAGCGGTAACTTCCTGATCGTGCGCCGCAAGTACAAGAAGCTCGGAATCTGGTCGAAACAGTCCGTTCGCCGGCCACAACCACAACCATCCTTCTGAAGTTGCGTTATGAATGATGCGAATTCGGGTCTTTTGGGGTGTGGGTGCCCCATCCCCCGAGGGGGCGCCCACACGGGTGGCGTTGTCCCTAGCTTTGCTCACCCTGGCGAACCCGGACGGCGTGGGTACCAACCGGGTTCGCCGCCTACATGGGCGGGGGACGCCGCGAGGGAAAGGCCACACGATGGCAGGACGACACCGGGCAGAGCGAACAGGGGCCGAGCGAACAGGGGCCGAGCGAACAGGGCCCGAGCCGGCCCGTCACCCAGATCCAGATCCAGAACCAGAACCAGAACAGGTGCCTGACGCCGTGGCCTCCGATACCGCAAACTCCCCAAGCACCCCAGACCTCCCAGACACCGCAGACACCATTCCAGTCACGGTGCAGAAGGCGATCGAATTCACGGTGGATGCCGAGCGAAGCGGCGCCTGGTATTCGCGGTTTGTCGACGAAGCCGACCTCGACGAAAGGCCCGCGAGCTATGTCGGTCGAAGTCAAGTTGCTGACCCGGAGCTCCACGCATGGCTCGCGGGGGCCGGCGCTCCGTTTCCCGCCAAAGACACCATCGCGAATCAGGCCGATGCCGGATACAAACCCATCCGTCATCGCTTCCGGCTGAGAAACGCGACAAAAAGAAGAGCGGGAGAGCCGATGGCCGAGGACGACATCGCCGAGCTGTCAGCCGACTGACTCATCGTCGCCGTGGACAGGAGAGGGACACCACAATCTCCGCTCTTGCGCTCTCTGCTGCCAGGAAGCGGCCACGTAGTGTGCTCACCCTTCACTGGTGCCCGACACAGCAGACACAGCTCCTGGCACCTCAACGCATACCGCGCCAGCGGATGCCGAACAAGACCTTGCCGGGCCAGCATGCGCAGGCTGGACTGGATCCATGTGGATGAGACTCGCAGCACGCGCGCTCGCGGGCGGCGTCCTCGGAGCCCTCGCGACGCGGCCGATGAACGTCGCGTTTGGCGCCGGACAGCGGCTCGGCTCGATCGACACCCTGCCTCCGCTGAAAGTCGTGAAGGCCGTAAGCCCACAACTGAAGAAGCGCCGCCGCGCTGAGGTCGCCGCCGTCTCTCACCTGCTGATCGGCGCAACGGCCGGTTCTGCGTACGTCGTCGTGACACCGCGGGTCGCTCGCGGACCAGGCACGGGGATCCTCGCGGGTCTTGTCGTGTGGCTGATCGGTTACGAGATCGTGATGCCGCCCGCGGCTGAGATGCCAGTTGCACATCGCGACAATCGACCGCGCGCGATCACGATTCTCCTCGCACACGTGGTATTCGGGGCGAGCCTCGGCCTGATGACCAAACTCCTCTTGCGCCGTTGAGACAGCGATCGCAAGCAGACCGCAATCGGGCTATCCGCCCATCGCGAGCGCCTGGCCATCCAGCCGAAATTCCACCAGCCCGATCACGCTTGTGCCGAAGATCCCCTCGAGGCTTCCGTGCAGAGTATCGATCGCCGCAATATCGCCCTCGAATGCCGCGAAGCCGTAGTCGATGTACGTGCGCTCCTTCGGGTCGGAGTCGTAGTCCACGACCAGCACGCGGCCGGCGAATCCCGGCTGCCCGTCGGCGTCAAATCCCCTTGGCTGGGGGTCTGCGCCGAATACCCCGAACGCGTTCCACACGTGATCTGTTGCGGAGAGCTCGACGACGATCGGCGACGGAATATCGGCGACCAGTTGAATATAGGTGGCGACGAGTTCCATGACCTGCTGGCGTTGCAGCCTTGCACTCGTCGCGAGCTCGAGTTCCTGGCGCCGGCGCGCGCTCGTCAACAGCCACGCCGCGATTGGGATCGCCACCATGGCGGGGACGATTGCCAACACTCCGATCGCCGCGGCCACGTTCGCGACGATCCCCGCAGCGACCCATCCGATCGAGATCAGCATCTCGCCCTCGGTGAAGAGGGGCGCTGAGGCGAAGCCCTGCACGATGATGAAAGCGACCAGGGCAGTCACCACGAGCGCCGGGTGCGGCAGCCAGCGGACGGGGAGTTCGCGCTCGCGGTAGTCCGCGAAATTGCGCCGACGAACGCCAGCCCGCCGAATAGCCCTGACTGCTCCAACAACGCAGCCGACCACAGCAAGAATCCCCAGGGAGCCGAAGATGATTGCGGCGAACACCGCCTTCGGTGCACCAAAGCCGGTGTCGGACAGGAAGACGACTCCGACTATGAGAACGAGGCAGATGCCGACGATTCTCCCGCCCCTGGGCCCGCCGGATTTGCGACTCTGAACAAATCGCACGACGAGGAAGATCGCGAGCAGGAGACACAGGGCCGCCGCCCCCGTTGCCCATGCCTTCTCGCCGCCCGACGTGGAATGTGACCGGTCGAGCACGCCGATCAGGCTGAACTGAAATGCGATCCAGGCATCCTTCAGCGGACTGAAGGTCGCGACGCACAGGAGGATGATGGCGATGAGCAGGCCGAGCATTGCAAACCGGGTACGCCGCGGATGCTGCCGGAGCGCATATCTCGCAGACGGAGCGACTTGCACGCCGACCGCGATTCCGGCCGCAACGCAGGTGGCGAGAAGCGTCGACCTCGCGATGATGTCGAGCAGCGTGTTCGTTGCTTCCCAACTGGGTCGCGCCAGCGTGGAGGAGATCGGCAGGACGAAGATGCCCACCACCGCGCCAAGGATGACAACGAGTCCGGCGTAGATACCCACCCGCACCCCTGCGAGCTGCAGGAACGGCCACGCGAGATCGACTACCGCGTGCTTGCGCAGCTTTCGCCGTTCGGCTGCCTCGACCTTGCGGATATGACCCAGGTGAGCAGGCAGGGTCGCGAAGGGTGACTGTGCCGCAGTTTCGATGACGGACAAGGTGGCGTCCGACAGGATGGTGGCGCGACGCCGAGTGTCCCGGAGTTCCTTCAGCACCGCGGCGCGGTTCTCATCCTGATAGCTTGTGACCTGCCCAAGCCTTCTGGTCGCACGCCGCAGTTTTGCAACCATCAGCGCAGCCACGAGCGACGCATCGAACTTGGGCGATGTGAGGGCAGTCATCCGCTTCTTCTCGTCTTCGTCGACCGCCTGGCGCTGAAGGTCAGTCAGGGCCGCGAACTCCTCGGCAGATGCGACAGCGATCTGCGCCAGTACCACCTTCGCAACGCGCCGCTCGAACTCCCACCCCTCGTACGAACGGGACAGCACCAGCAGGACTCCGATGGTGCTGCAGCCAATCGCAAACAGGATCGCCAGGATGGCCGCGAGTTCGAGCGCCTGCCAGTCCATCCGCTACCTCCCAAGCAGCGCCGTGAGAAGGTCGCCGAGCGGCCCCCGCAGGTCGTCCTCGGTCGCCCGCGAGAGCGGGTCGAGGCCCGTGGATGTGCGCAGGAGCACGATTCCGAGGGCGGCCGAGAGAGCGATCTGGGCACGGAGCAGCAGCGCATCGGCGCCGGGGTCACCCGCGTGCCAGCCCGCGGCTGCCGCCATTCCCTCTGCGAATGAGCGCATGATGTTTCGACGAATCCGGTCTGCTCCTTCGTCGCCGGAGGAGCGGAGCAGCAGCATGAGCTGCAGCGGGTACTGGTCACTCGGCAGCCCGACCAGCTGAGTCGTGAGCGAGTCCAGGATCTGCGGAACGGTGGGGACGCCGACGGACGGACGGCCCAGCTCTTCGCCGACGCGCGCGATGCAGGCCTCGAACAGGCCCTCCTTCGAGACGAAGTAGCGGTTGATGAGGGCAACATTCACGCCGGCGTCGTTCGCGATGTCGCGCACGGTAGTTGCGCTGTACCCGTCACGAGCGAACCGGATGCGCGCGGCCCGGAGCAGGAGCTGCCGCGTGTTGCCTGCGTCACGCGACCTGACGGCGACATCCTCGTCGACGGTCGAGGCCGGTGTTCCGGTGGTCATGAGGTCCCTTCGTTCTGAGCCACGGTACGCCAATCTGAACGATGTAAACAACCATTGACTTAGGGGGCTATGATTTCCTAAGTCAGCAACCGTTTACATCCGGACCGGAGCACAATGTCACGCACGATCGATGAGCCGACCACAGGCTCTGCCCACATCGCGGAGCGCCCGCGCAGCACCACGGCGCTCGTCATCTTCCTGTCCCTCGGCGGCCTCTCGTTCGCCGTCCTCCAGTCGCTGGTCGCCCCGGCACTGTCGACGATCGGCCACGACCTGAAGGTGTCAACAAGCGATGTCAGCTGGATTCTCACGGCATATCTGTTGTCTGCCTCGGTGCTCACGCCCATTCTCGGGCGGCTCGGTGACATGGTCGGCAAGCGCCGCATCCTGATCATCGTGCTGACAATCCTTCTTGCTGGCACCCTGCTGGCGGCCGTGGCGCCGAACCTCGGTGTGCTCATCGCGGCGCGCGCGTTACAGGGCGCTGCCGGTGCCGTGCTTCCGCTGTCGATCGGCATCGTGCGAGACGAGCTGCCGCGAAACCGGGTCGGTGTCACCATCGGTCTCCTGTCCGCGATCTTCGGCGTCGGCGCAGGCGTCGGCATCGTCGCCGCTGGGCCGATCGTGCAGAACCTGTCGTGGAACTGGCTGTTCTGGTTCCCGCTCGTGCTCGTTGTCATTGCTCTTCTCGGCGTGATCTTCGGCATGAAGGAGTCGCCGGTGCGCACGCCGGGGCGGCTGGATGTCGTCGGTGCGCTCATCCTTTCGGTGTCGCTGGTATCGATCCTCCTGGCGATCAGCAACGGCGCCGAGTGGGAGTGGGGCAACTGGAAGACGGTCGGCCTGCTCGTGCTCGGCGGCATTGCGCTGATTGCGTTCGTGCTGGTCGAACTCCGGGTCAAGGAGCCGCTCGTGGATGTGCGCCTGTTCAAGATCCGCGGCGTGTGGACGGCCAACATCGTTGCGCTTGCGTTCGGTTTCGCGATGTTCGGCACATTCGTGCTCGTGCCGACCCTGCTTCAGCTCCCGACAGTCGTCGGCTACGGCTTCGGCAAGACGGTCTCCGAGGCCGGCCTGTTCCTGCTGCCGACGGTCGGCGCGATGGTCGTCTTCGGACCGGTTGCCGGCATTCTTGTCCGCAAGGTCGGGCCGAAGACCCCCATGCTCATCGGCGGCCTGTTCGTCACAGCCGCGTTCGTCGTTCCCGCGCTCGCGCACGGAGAGATCTGGCAGGTGGTGCTGTCTGGCATCTTCACTGGTGCCGGCATCGGCCTGGCCCTCGCAGCGATGTCGAACGCCATCATCGAGAGCGTCCCCGCGACCCAGACCGGTGAGGCGATCAGCGTGAACACCATCTTCCGCTCGATCGGCAGCGCCATCGGAACGGCTGTCATCGCCGCGGTGATCACCTCCAACAGCACGCCCCAGGGTCTGCCGAAGGATGACGCGTTCACCGTCGGCTTCTGGGTGTGCGGTGCGGTGGCCGTGATCGCCGTCATCGCAGCCGTCGCAGCTCCATCCGCTCGTCGACGTCGCGCGGAGGCGCTTGCCCTCGGCATCGACGACTTCCCTGAGGACACCGCCGAGTAGCCACTACTCAGTGGCCGGAGCCTCGAGGAGGAGCCACCGGCGTCCTGCGGGAGTCATCGGCCGCGCTGGTCTCGACGGCGGCGAGGACGCGCTGCACGCCGAGAGCATCGGCGAAGGTCGGCTCGACCGGCTGCTCACCCGCGATCGCACGCACGAGGTCGACGACCTGGTGAGTGAACAGGTGCTCGTAGCCAAGGCCGTGGCCGACCGGCCACCACGCATCGGCATACGGATGCTGTGCCTCGGTCGCCTGGATCCGCCGGAAGCCCTGCAGGCCGGCCGGTTCGGATCCGTCGTAGTGCTCGAGCTCGTTCATCCGCTCGAAGTCGAAGGCGATCGAACCGCGGTCACCGTTCAGCTCGATGCGGTTCGCGTTGCGGCGGCCGAGCGCCATCCGCGATGCTTCGAAAACTCCGAGCGCGCCATCCGCCGTGCCCCCCGCGAAGGTCGCGGTGAAGGCGACGGCGTCGTCGACCGTGACCGGACCGCGCGCCGCATCGGCGGCCGCCATCCCCCCGATCCCGGCTCTCGCGGAGCTTTGCGGTCGATCAGTGACGAACGTGCGCAACACCGCGGAGACATCCGCGATTGCACCGCCCGTCAGCCACTGTGCGGTGTCGATGGAGTGCGCGGCGATGTCGCCGAGGGCGCCGGAGCCGGCACGCTCGCGGTCGAGGCGCCAGGTGAGCGGCGACTCTGAGTCGCTGAGCCAGTCCTGGAGGTATTGGGCGCGCACATGGCGAATGTCGCCAAGCAGTCCGTCCGCGATCATCCGGTGCGCGAGCGCGAGTGCCGGCGTGCGGCGATAGCTGAAACCGCACATGGCGACGACGCCCGCTGCAGCAGCTGCCTCGGTCATCCTCTCGGCCTCGACAACGGTGTTCGCGAGAGGCTTCTCGCACAGTACATGCTTGCCCGCCCCGAGCGCCGCGATCGCGATCTCGGCGTGCGTGTCGCCGGGCGTACAGATGTCGACGACGTCGACATCGCTGCGCGCGATGACCGCGCGCCAGTCGGTCGACGACTCGCCCCAGCCGAAGCGGGCCGCTGCTACCGCAGTTCTCTCGGTGTCGGTCCCGACCAGCACTCTCAGTTCAGGGGCAAGAGGCAGGTCGAAGAACCGCGCGGCGGTGCTCCAGGCCTGGGAGTGCGCGCGCCCCATGAAAGCGGTGCCGATTTGTGCGACGCGTAAGGATGTTGGTGACATGTCTTCATCCTTCTCCCTTGGCGCTATCGGGTGGCGCAGCGACGCGATAGCGAGAGTTCGCGTGCGCGGTGGGGGCCGACCGGCCGAGTTGACGACCGCCCAGACGAGCTCGGCGCGTCAGTTCCTGCCTCGATCGCAACGCACACGATGCCGACCACGACGCCCCGACGGCTCAACACAATCCCCAGCTGACCGTTGACGGAATGCTCTGTCGCCGAGGTCGGGTCGACGATCAGAGTTGGATGGCCCCCACATTCGTCGGGACGAACCTCGGTGAGTTGCCCCAAATGGCTGCTCAAGCGGCGCCATCAAAGCCATTTGGGGCAACTCAGGTGGCCACCGGGAGAGCCTCGCTACGGCCGTCCCGCGACGAGCGTGACCAGGCCATCCAACTGCACGACGCAGGCCGCTCCGATCGGGAGAAAGATGCCGGCGGCCACGACGAAGATCACCGTGCGGGAGACCTTCCAGCCGAGCTTTCGGAACGGCGACTCCCAGACGAACGGCAACAGGATGCTCGCAACCCCGGCTTCAGCTGCCGCCGTGACCAGGTACGGCAATCCGAGGGGGATGGCGTCATCCGGAAACTCATTGCCCACGGTCTGCACTGCCAACACCACGAACGCGGCTAGCGCACCGCCGAACGCCAGGAAGCGCAGCGCGAGCACAATCGGAAATTGCCTGCGCCGATCGGGCACACGAGGCTCGCGCGCGAGCGCAGCCTCTTCCGCTCCGCGGGCGTCGTACGGCTGTCGGGGATCACTCACAATCGGTCAGCTTATTGCGCGCAATCGCGCCCTGCGCCGCGCCGAACTGCGGTGAGTTGCCCCAAAAGGCTGCTCACGCGGCGCCAAAGCAGCCATGCGGGGCAACTCAGGTGAGCAGCGGGCAACTCAGTGAGCTGCGAGGGCTACGCGTCGCGCGTGCGCACCAGCACCGATGCCAGCACGAACGGCACGATCACCCATCCGGCGAGCACGAGGCCACCCCAAAGCGCATCCAGCTGGATGATCCCCGAGGGCAAAACCTGCTGCGCGCCAGACGCCGTGTAGGCGAAGAGCGGGCCGCCAGCTGCGCTCGGCAGGAACTGGGCGATGTTGATCACCCAGTTCTGGTGGGTGAGCTCGCCCAGGATGCCAAGGATGATCGGCAACACCAGAATGAGCCCGAGGGCCGCAGCGATTCCACCAGCGCTGCTGCGGATGATGGCCCCGATCGCGAGCGACATCATGCCGATCAGCGCGAGGTAGCCCGCGGCGCCGATCAGCGGCAGCAGCACGTGGATGTTACCTGGATCGGTGTGGACACCTCGCGAGCCAAGCACCAGGGACGCACTGGCGAACGAAATGGCAACCGAGACGAGACCGACGACGAATGTGACAACGCCGAATATGAGGATCTTGCCCACCAGGGCTGGGATGCGCTTGGGCACCGCGGCGAACGTCGACCGGATCATGCCAGTGCCGTATTCGCCCGTGATCATGAGCGCGCCGAGCACGGCGACGACCAGCTCACCGAAGTTCACGCCAACGGTCGCGGCCGACACCCCGGCCGCCCGTCCTGCATCTCCCGCCAGGCCGCCGTTCGGCACCCCTTCGAGCCCCGCGACCAGAAGGGCCAACCCGACCGTCACCACGATGGCGATGAGATAGCACCACGCAGTCGAGCGCAGGCTGCGCAGCTTGATCCATTCAGAACGAAGGATGCCGCCGAAGCTCAACTGGCTGAGATGCGTCGCCGGGGTCGGGACTGCGGGGGCTGCTGTGGTGGCGCTCATGCTGCCGTCTCCTCATCGCTCGAACGGTATTCGACGTCTTCTTTGGTGAGCTCGAGATATGCATCCTCAAGCGAACTCGCCACGGGAGTGAGCTCGTGCAGGATCACGCCTGCCCGAGCGGCCAACTCGCCGACGTGTGCCGCGGTGATACCGCTGATCTCGAGAAGCGCCGGATCGGCGGGCGTCCGTGCGACGTGCTCTCCGCCGAGGAGGGCCGCGAGGCGCTCTGAGTCTGGCGTGCGGACGCGGACTACGCCGCTTCCCGTGGCCTGCGACAGGATGCTCGACACCGGGGCATCCGCAATGATGCGGCCGCGACCGAGCACGATGATGTGGTCTGCCGTCTGCGCCATCTCACTCATCAGGTGCGACGAGAGGAAGACCGTGCGGCCCTGACCCGCGAGATGGCGCACGAGGTTGCGCACCCAGATGACGCCCTCGGGGTCGAGGCCGTTGACGGGCTCGTCGAGGATGAGCGTTGCGGGATCGCCGAGGAGTGCCGCGGCAATTCCGAGCCGCTGCCCCATGCCGAGCGAGAAGGCTCCAACACGTTTGCGAGCGACCGAATCGAGGCCGGCCATGCTGATGACCTCGTCGACACGCTTCGACCCGATGCCGTGGGTTGCCGCCAACGCGAGCAGGTGATTGCGGGCGCTGCGCCCCGTGTGGACGGCCTTCGCATCCAGCAGGATTCCCACTTCGCGCAGCGGCGCGTGGTGCTCCGCATATGGCTTGCCGTTGACCGTGACGCTGCCCGCAGTCGCGCGATCGAGACCCGCGATGAGCCGCATGGTCGTCGACTTGCCCGCGCCGTTGGGCCCGAGGAACCCGGTTACGAGACCCGGCCGGACCTCGAAACTGATGGCGTCGACCGCCTTTTTCTGCCCGTACTGCTTCGTCAATCCGACGGCCTGAATCATGTTTTCCCCTGTCGCCTCGCCAGCCAAGCCTATGTGCCGCATCCGCCGCGTTACGCAGTTCTCTGTATGCGGCAGGTGAACAGGATGCCGTCTAAACCCAGAACTCCGCAACGTCTGCGGCGATCATCCGTCCGATTTCAAGCCCGGCGAGAGCGGCGGGTCGGCGCACGGCGGGGTCGAGCGGGTTGCTCCCGAAGGCCGCGACCGAAGCGTCGTCGGCGTAGATCGAGAACACCGGCGCTGGCGCGAGAGCGGCGAACTCGGCCTCGCCGACTGCGCTGCCGATCTGTGTGATCTCGGGCGACGGCACGAGCAGCAGCACGCGGTCTGCGCCAGCGGCCAGGTCGGCGTTGCTCACGGTCCTCATGCCGCCATCCATGTATTCGTGGCCGTCGATGTGCACCGTTGGCCAAACGCCGGGCACAGCACAGGATGCCGCGACCGCCTCCACCAGGCCGACACCAGACTCACGGTCGAACACCCGGAGCTCGCCACTCTCGGCATCCACGGCGGTGATCAGCATTCGCCTCGACGGCCACGTTTTCACGGGCAGTCGCGACTCGATCACAGCGAGTCGTGTCGCCGGGGCCACAGTGTCTGCCGCGAGCGCAATCGCACCGATGCGGCGAGCGCGATCCTCGGGCGACGTCGCCTCCGCCATGGCGCGACCGAGCAGTGCCATGAACTGCGCCAGGTCGATCTCGACGAACAACTCGCTGGAATTGTCGGTCAACTGTGCCTCGAACAGCTCGGCCAGGGCAGTGCCACCCGCGACCTGGGCCGCGACGCTCGACCCGGCGGATGTGCCGACGAACGTCGTACCTTCATCGAGAATCCGCGAGATGGCCCGGGGCTGGCGCTCCTCGATTCCGCGAAGCACCCCTATCTCCCACGCGATCCCCGCTACGCCCCCACCGGCAAAAACCACAGCACCACTTGTCATGCAGACAACGCTATGCCCGCCCACTGACCCCGGATGTACGCAGAATGCAACCATCCAGCCTCCCGGTCAGCGAGCCAACCAGCAACTATCGTTGCAACCGACCACAACCACGAGGACGGATGCTTTCGTGAGCGACCTCATCCCCATCCCCTCCCCCGGCGTCCCGCTTTATCGAGGCACCCCGGGCTCACCGCTCGTCGTGCTCGTGCACGACTGGTTCGGGCGGCTGCCCTCGCTCGAACGCGTCGCAGACTCATTCGCCGCGGCGGGTTTCTGGGTCGCCGTACCCGACCTCTACAACGGGGTTGCGACGACGGATCCGGTCGAGGCGGAACGCCTCATGAACGGGCTGGACGTCGGCATAGCGTTGGCGGAGCTCGATGACATCATCACCGACGCTCGCGCTCAGGGCAGCACGCGAGTGGGCGTCGTCGGTTTCTCGATCGGCGGATGGCTGACGCTCCTGCACGCGCAGGGCGGCTCCGCGGATGCCGTGGTCGCCTACTACGCGTCGCTCGCGCCCAAGGACCACGGCGTGATCCCCTCGCCCGTCCTGCTGCAGTACGCCGAAACTGACGTCTGGGCGGACGACGAGGATCCAGACAGCTTCATCGAACGCCTGAACGAGCACGGAACACCGGTAACCCGGCACACCTACCTGGGAACAGAGCACTCGTTCGCGAACGCGTCCATCGACGAGCTGCACAACGCGCGCGCGACCGAGCTCGCGCGGGCGCGTACCGAGGCGTTCCTCGCGTCCCACCTCTTTGACTGATCCGGTTAGCCCGCGACGTCCCACCGGTGGTGCTCCAGGTCGTGCAGGAGGTACTTCGACATGCTCGAGACCGTGAAGCTGGCACCATCACTGCGGCGACCGATGCGCTGCCAGCCCGCGTCATCCACCCGGTCGAACGCGGTCGCAATAGTGGCAGCGGCATCCTCGAGCTCGGCGGCCACGACTGCGGGATCCTGCTCGTTGTACCGCTGGTCGATCGCGCTCGCGTCCTGATCCCAGTTGGGGTAGAGCGGGTCATCCGTGTCGAGCATCAGCCGGAGCCGTTCGAGGTAGACCCGGAGCACGTCGCGAACGTGGGCGGAGTACTCGAGCGCCGACCAGGTGGAGTCGTCCGGCCGCACCCGCGCATCCGGCCGCGCCAGCACCGCGGGCCACGCCGACGCATTGCGCCGAATCGCCGCAGCGATCGACGAATCAGGATGCTCGGACGAGTCGTACCCGCACTCCGCGCACGGGCGTTCGATGACCCAGGTCCAGTTCTTGGTATCGGGAACGATCGGCATACTGACAAGCTTGGATGTGCGAGGCTGCCAGTGCCGTAGACATCCGGCCAGATTGCCCGAGTGGTTGTTGACCTTGTCGCAAGCTCAGCAGTGTAGAAACAGTGTGAAAAGAGGAGTAATACATGTCCAGCTCACCGAACCGGCTGCTCGGGATCATCTTCGGCGTCATTTATCTTGTCGTCGGCGTCTTCGGCTTCTTCCTGACCAGTGCAACCGCGTTCCTCGGCACGAGCGGGCCACTGTTCATCGGACTGTTCCAGGTGAACCCCCTGCAAAATCTCGGGCACGTCGTCGCCGGTGCCGCCCTGCTCATCGCCGGCCTCGCCGGTGCGCGGGGGGCCCGCGTCATCAACGGTCTCCTCGGAGCGGTCTTCCTCGTGCTCGGTATCATCGGCCTGGTCGTGGCTGGGGGCAACAACCCGCTCAACATCTTCGCGTTCAACGGCGCAGATAACGTACTGCACTTCGCGACTGCGGTCGTGCTTCTCGCGGTCAGCATCGGCGCAGACAAATCCCCGAAAAAGGCCTAACCCGCTGCCGAGACTCCGCAGCAGTCGGTAAGGGGCGAGACGGTCACGCCTCGATGGCGGGGATCGGGGCCGCGCGCGACATGAAGCGCGTCACGTTCTCGTCGACGATGATGTCGGATGGCCGAAGCGGCCTGGTCATGAAGAGTCCGTCGAGCGCAGAGATGCGGCTGAGCGCGACGTAGGTCTGGCCGGGTGCAAATGAGCGCTGGCCGAGATCGACGATGGCGCGGTTGTACGTCTTGCCCTGGGATTTGTGGATGGTGACCGCCCACGCCAGTCGCAACGGAAACTGTGTGAACTCGGCGACGATGTCTTTCTTCAGCGACTTCGTCACGGCAGAGTACGAGTACCGGTACTTCTCCCACACCACCGGCTGCACCTGGTGAATCTCGCCATCCACCTCGACCCACACGGTCGAGTCGATCTTCGTGACGACCCCGATGCTGCCATTGACCCAGCGCTGGTCCGAGTCGTTGCGCAGGAACATCACCTGCGCACCGACCTTCAGCTCGAGCGCCTCGTCTGCCGGGTATGCGCGACCGCCGAACTCGCCGCTGACCTCGGCTCGAGCGGTCAGTGCTCGACCTGGCAACTTCGCCAGCTCGCGGGCATTGATGGATGTCACGGTCACGTTCGTCGTCGCCAGCGTGATCGCGCCATCGGTGGGCGCAGGCCGCGCTCCCGTGTCGTTCAGCCGCTTCGCGATCTCGGCCGTCACCCGGCCGTGCCGCACGGCGTTCAGCATGAACTTGAACTCGTCTTCGTGCTGGCGATGGATCGTCGACAGCTCGTAGATGGTGAGGTCGGCCTGGCTCCAGACCTTGGCGTCGAAGAACCACATCGAGCGGTACTGGTCCTCGAAGTAGGCGCGCTCGTCTGCATCCCCCGGCACCGGCGCCAGCTGGTACGGGTCACCGAAGAGCACGATCTGGGCGCCGCCGAACGGCTCTCGCGGGCGCTGCCTGGCCTGGCGGAGGCTGCGATCCACGGCATCCAGCAGGTCTGCATTCACCATCGAGACCTCATCGATCACGACGGTGTCGATGGTGCCGAGCAGCTTGCGCAGTTCCGCACTCTGCGGAATCTCGTGGTCGGCGATCACTCCAATCGGCAGTCGGAAGAGCGAGTGGATGGTCTGGCCACTCACGTTCAGCGCCGCGACACCGGTGGGGGCGCAAATCACGATCTGCTTTGAGGTGTTCCACGAAAGGTGGTTCAGCAGCGTCGACTTGCCCGTGCCAGCGCGCCCGGTGACGAAGATGTGGTCGCGAGTGGTCTCGATTGCGTCGAAGACAGCCTGCTGCTCGGGGGAGAGGCTGATATCGGACACCCGACAACGGTACCCGCGTCGACCCGTGTCGCGCCGCGCGACGAACGGCCTGTGTACGGATTCCTCGCATTCTCCCCGCTTAGGATGTTTGCGTGACGGCCCGGGATGATGCGAAGGTAGACGGCCCATCACCGATGCGCAGCGCGATCATCGGCTGGATCATTGGTTTTGCGGTACTGGTCGCGGCCTTTGCGACGACCATCGGCATCCTGAATGCAACGATCTACAGTGCCCACGGCTTCGTCGACACCTACCTGGATGCGCTCACGAGGCACGATGCCACGACCGCGCGCGTGCTCTCCGGTGTCCGCGCGCCAGACGGTACCTCGTCCGACTTGCTGACCGCAGACGCCATCGATGCTCCGAAAGACGTACGGCTCGTGCACGACATCGCCGGAGCGAACGGCGTACACACGGTCACGTACAGCTATCGGCTGGGCTCGCGCAGCGAGACGACCGACTTCGCCGTGCACAAGACGGGAACCTCGTTCGGCCTGTTCTCTCAGTGGGCGTTCACCCGGTCGCCGCTCGCCACCGTCGCAGTCACGGTGTTGCACGACACCCGATTCCGGGCCAACGGAACGGACGTCACGAGCGCAGCCAAGCAGGACGCCGCCTCCTCATACGAGGTCTTCGCCCCCGGCCTCTACTCCTTCGACCACGCGTCGGCGTTCCTCGTCGCAACGCCAGTGGATGTCCCCGTCACAGACCCGGGGAGCGTCACGCCTGTGCAGGTCGACGTGCAACCCAACTCCCGCTTCGTCAGCGAAGTGCGTTCGCAACTCGACAAGTACTTCGACACGTGTGCAACACAGAAGGTGCTGCTGCCGACCTCCTGTCCGTTCGGCAAGTCGTTCAATAATCGCGTTGTGTCGACGCCCTCCTGGAGTATGACGAAAGACCCGACGATCACGATCGTGCCGGCGAGCGAACGCGGCATGTGGCTGGTACCCACTTCCACCGGGCAGGCGCGCCTGAAGGTCAAGGTGCAGTCGCTCTTCGACGGGACGGTGAGCACCTTCGACCAGGATGTCCCGTTCCAGATCTCGTATTCGATCACCATCGGCGCGAACAACCACCTGACGATCTCCGCGGTCGAGTAGGCGCAGCTCGCTACCCGCGACCGGCCGCCCTGCGCGCCAGCATCTCGTTGTACGCGTTCAGCTCCGCATCACCATCGCGCGCGGCCTTGCGGTCATAGCGCTTCGAGTCCTTGGCATCCTGCCTGCTCCACATGATCGCAACTGAGATCGCGAGCGCAAGGGTCGGGATCTCGCCGATGCTCCACGCGATCCCGCCTGCGGTCTGCTGGTCTTCAAGAGCCGGGATTGCAGGCCCCCACCCCATCGCGCCGTACCAGTCGGCCGACAGCAGCCCGGTGCCGGTGATGAGCGAGAGCCCGAAGAACGCGTGGAACGCCATAGTTCCGAGCAGAATGACGAGCCGTAGCGGGTACGGCGGCCGATATGGAACGGGGTCGACGCCGATCAGGGATGACACGAACAGGTACCCGACGAGCAGGAAGTGCACGATCATCCACTCGTGGCCAACGTGGTCGGTCGTCGCCCAGCTGAACAGCGGCGTGTAGTAGAAGACCCAGAGCGACACCACGAACAACAGCGCGGCAACGATCGGGTTCGCGAAGAACCCGAACACCCTCGAATGCACCGCGAGCATGATCCACTCGCGGGCGCCGCGGCTGCCGTCCGAGCGCTTGGCAATCGCCCGCAGCGCGAGCGTGATCGGCGCAGACGGCACGAGCAGGACCGGCACGGCCATGCCGAGCACCATGTGCGCGATCATGTGCGCGCTGAACAGGTACTTCTCGTAGGCGTTGACTCCACCGCTCGTGATGTAGAGCAGCACGAGCATCCCTGCGATCCAGAGCACGGTGCGATGGATGGGCCAGCTGTCGCCACGCTTCTTCAACCGCCAGACGCCGGCGAGGTAGAAGAACAAGCCGAAGCCGCACAACAGGATCCACAAGAGGTCGGGGTTCAGCAGGAACGCATAGTTCGCCGCACTCGGAGGCGGCGGCAGCGGAGCACCGGTCAGGTATTCGGCCGCGGTCGGATTCGAGAGCTGTGAGGCCGGAACCTCGATCTTCGGATCCTGCGTTCGCGCGAGCGCCGCCGCAACTCCCTCAGCGAGACCCATGAATGCGAGTTCGGCGCTGATCAACCACCAGAAGTATTTGCGCTCCTTGCCCGGCCGCGACATCCGTCCGATGAAGAATCGCCGCTGTGCAACGCCGAACAGCCCGAGCGCGCCGAGCGCGAAGACCTTGACGAGCACCAGGATGCCGTAGGGAGTAAGTAGGTTGCCGAGAGTCCCGACGCGGATCGCCGCATTCGCGTAGCCCGAGATTGCGACGACGATGAAGCAGATCAACGCGAGGGTCGAGTAGCGCTCCACGACCACGGCGACACGACCGGATTCGAGCTGTCTGCGCAGAAGCAGCACAGTGAGCAACCCGCCGAGCCAGATGCAGGCGAACACCACGTGCAGGTAGATGGACGTCGTGGCCGCGTCATGACTGGCGGTGTCGCCAGCGTGCCCCTGCAGCGCAACCGGGATCAGCGCCAGCACGGCGCCAATCGCTGCCAGACCGATGACCGTCTGGTTGCGTACGGCGAAACAGACGACCGTGAGGGCAGCGGCGATCAGCACCGTTGCGAGCCACGCCTGGCCGTCCGCGCTGTTGGTGACGAAGTCTGAGAGCACCGCTCCGAACTGCGGGCCGAAGCTGACCGGTTCGGGGTCTGCGGTCTGCAGGTTGAAGAAGCCGCTGACGGCCGAGGAGACAGCCCAGATGGCGGATGCTGCTGCCGCGACATCCAGCGCACGACCGAATTCCGGTTTATCGGAGGCGAACGCGAAGCTCGCGAGCACCAGCGCACCGACAACGACCGCCTCACTGAGGTCGACGAGGACCGTCGAGACCGGGAGCCCCCAGCGCACCAGGGCACCCGGGTCAATGGCGATGGGCGCCTGCGCGCCGCCGCCATAGGCGAGAGCGACGACGAGGGCCGCGAAAGCGACCAGCAGCAGTGCGGCTGGGCCGACAACGCGCGTCGCTCGATTCACCCTGAAAGCCTAGGCGAACTGGCTGTGAGCGCCGCCCGGTGGCCGCGCTGGCGGCCATGGGCGGGGGTTAACTGCGAAAGGGACGACGACCTCTCGGTCGTCGTCCCTTTCGGATGAGCGAAATACTACTTCGCTGCAGCCTTCAGCTTGCTGCCGGCGCTGATCTTGACGCCGTTCGAGGCTGCGATCTGGATGGTCGCACCCGTCTGCGGGTTGCGACCGGCGCGAGCGGCACGGTGGGTGCGCTCAACCGCGAGCCAGCCCGGAATCGTGACCTTCGTGCCCTTCGCCACCGAAGCGGAGACGGTTGAAAAAAGAGCGTCGAGCACGCCATTGACGGCGGCCTGGCTCTGGCCGGACTCGGCAGCGATCGCTGCGACCAGCTCGGTACGGTTCAGTGTGTCAGCCATTAAATGTCCTCCTCGGACCTTTGTGCGTGAAGTGCTTGTTAAAGCGTGCATTCGGTAACAGTTCGCAGGCCGAGGCGCTGCAGAACCGCCTCGAACCTACCAGCTTGACTTGGTAATACCGGGCAATTCTCCCCGGTGCGCCATATCGCGGAAACGAACGCGCGAAACGCCGAACTGGCTGAGGTAGCCGCGCGGGCGGCCATCGATGGCGTCGCGACCGCGCAGGCGGACCGGCGAAGCGTCGCGAGGAAGCTTCTGCAGGCCGAGGCGTGCGGCCTCGCGGGACTCGTCGGTGCCGTTGACATCGACGAGCGCCTTCTTCAGCTCCAGGCGCTTCGTGGCGTAGCGCGCGACGATAACGGCGCGCTGGTTGTTCTTGGCGATCTTGCTCTTCTTGGCCATGGTTTAGCGCTCCTCGCGGAATTCGACGTGCTTGCGCACAACAGGGTCGTACTTCTTCAGCACGAGTCGGTCAGGGTCGTTGCGACGGTTCTTCTTGGTCACGTAGGTGTAACCGGTTCCTGCCGTCGAACGCAGCTTGATGATGGGGCGGATGTCCTGTGCCTTGGCCATTAGATCTTCTCCCCACGAGCGAGCAGGTCTTTGACAACCGACTCGATGCCACGAACGTCGATCACCTTGATGCCCTTGGCGCTGAGCGTCAGGGTCACGTTACGGCGAAGCGACGGAACGTAGTACGTCTTCTTCTGGATGTTCGGGTCGAAACGACGCTTGGTGCGTCGGTGCGAGTGCGAAATGTTGTGCCCAAAGCCGGGTACGGCTCCGGTCACCTGGCATACGGCTGCCATGTGTCTTCTCCTTGATTACCGTGAGACACTGCGCTTGTTAGCAACGCAGCTCTCACCCAAGATCACTTGTCGGCACGCGAGAACCCTGTCTTTAGCTGGTCTTGCGACCGGCGGAAGGAGAGTTTGCGCACAATGCGAGTGGATAGGCCACTCGACCAAGGCTCTAGCTTACGCGGGCGGTGCGACCGGCGCAAACACGCGCATCCTGAGGATGAACGCGATCAGGCTCGCAATGAGCCCAAAGCCGGCGGCGACCGGGAGCAACCATGCGTATGACAGCCAGCCCGCCGGCAGCGCGATGCGGGCGTCATCCGGGCTGGCGATGGAGTACACGACCGTCGCGGTGTCGCCGATGTTCACAGGGCACGGCGTCTGCCCTGTGCGTGAGCGCGCTGTGTGACTGGCGCCTGCCGCCACGAACCGCGCACTCGGGTAGCAGTCGTCGATCGTCACTCCCGAGCCGTCCTTCACAGCCTTCCAGCCGAGGGCTGTCACCGTTCCGTGCGTGCTGGTTTCGCCCGCCGCGGCTGTGGTCTGCTGCCCCATGAACACGATCACGCCGATGCCGAGAATGGCGAGGATGAGGCACGCGGCCATGCCGACGATCGGGAGACCGAGTGCCCTCCGCGGTCGAATTTCGACCGGGACGACCGGGATCGCCGGGACCTCCGGCACCGGTTGCGGCAACGGCTGGCGGTGTTCAGTCCATGCCGTGCCGTTCCAGAATCGAACGAAACCCTGCTCGCTCGGCGCGTTGTACCAGCCTGCCTGCGGCATCCCCGAATCCCCCTGTGCTCTTCATCCCCATGAAGACGCCTGGCCCCCGCCAGTGGAAAAAGACTAGGGTGCCGTGGGTCCCCGCGGTACCGATCGACCCGTATTGGGGGTACCCGGGCTACCCTCAAACCATGGGTGACCGAGCTACGCACGACCACGGGGGAGACGCTTCGAGCGGTCGACTCACGGCCGCGCTGGCGATCAGCGGCGTCATCCTCATCGCGCAGGTGATCGGCGCGATCCTCACCGGAAGCCTCGCCCTCATCGTCGACGCCGGGCACCTGCTGACGGATGTCGGCGGGCTCGGCCTTGCTCTCGGCGCCGCCTCACTGGTCAGGATGCCCGCAACCTCCCGCCGCACGTGGGGCTTCGGTCGCGCCGAGGTACTGGCCGCGACCGCCCAGGCCGCTGTGCTGCTGGCCGTCGGGCTCTTTGTGCTGGTCGAAGGAATCCATCGGCTGATCGACCCGCCCGGCATCGCGTCGAACCAGCTGCTCGTGTTCGGCATCATCGGCCTGGTCGGCAATGTCGCATCGCTCGTCGTTTTGAGCTCGCGGCGTTCGGCGAACTTCAACCTGCGGGCCGCATTTCTCGAGGTCGCAAACGATGCTCTCGGGTCGCTGGCCGTCATCATCGCCGCGATCGTCATCTCGCTCACAGGCTGGACCAGGGCGGATGCCGTGGCAGCGCTCGTGATCGGCGCGCTCATCCTGCCGCGCAGCCTCATCCTGCTGCGCGACACCGTCGACGTGCTGCTCGAGTCCACGCCGCGCGGGCTCGACCTGAATTCTGTTCGCAAGCACCTGCTGGAGCAGCCGCATGTGCGCGCGGTGCACGATCTGCACGCCACCCAGATCGCGACGGGGCTGCCCGTGCTGACGGCGCATGTCGTGGTCGACGACGAATGCTTCTACGACGGACACGCATCCGCGATTCTCGATGAACTACAGGAGTGCGTCGCCGAACACTTCTCGGTCGCGATCGAGCACTCGACGTTCCAGCTTGAGCGCTCGGTACACGGCGACCACGAGCACGAAACCCACGCGTAGCGGCGCCTCACCCCTTCGCAAAGTCGGTGAATCGCGCGGCGCGCCGATGAGTGGGCGCTCACCGCGCGGCGAGTTGCGCGAAGTTCCGACTTTGCGGCGGAAGGGGAGGGGCGGGGTCAGGCGCGCTGGCAGTTGGCGCAGAGGCCGAACACGTCGACGACGTGACTCGGCTGGGTGAACCCGTGCTGCGCAGCAACGGATGCCGCCCATGCCTCGACCGCGTCGGCCTCGATCTCGACGGTGAGGCCGCAATTGCGGCAAATCAGATGGTGATGGTGCGTCCCCGGGGTGCAGGCACGGTACAGGCTCTCGCCCTCCTGCTGCAACGAATCGGCCTCGCCCTCGACGGCGAGATCGGCGAGCGCGCGATACACGGTTGCCAGTCCGATCGGCGATCCGGATTCGCGCAGCCCGGAGTGCAGCGCCTGCGCGCTGACGAAGCCCTCGGATGTCGAAAGGGCGTCGCGCACAGCCTCGCGCTGCCAGGTCACCCGCTTCACCATCATCCGTACCTTTCCGTCATCAAAGTTACGCCGCCGCCGCACTGACGCGCTGCCTCATGCGCAACCGGACCGCGAACCACCCGCGACCGACGCCGTACAGGATCGCGCTCACGAGCGTGACGAAGAAACCGACCGGCAGGTTGGTCGTGTACGACGCCGCGATCGAGATCCACACGGTGACGAGCGCGAACGCGATCGACAGGGGAATCGCCCGCAGCGGGTCGGCCAAGAACGATCGAGCCGCAGCGGGCGGTCCGACCATCAGGCTGAACATCAGCAACGCGCCGACGACAGGCACGCTCATCGCAGTCGCGAGCGCCACGACCAGGGCGAAGAAGATCGAGACGCCGTACGTGCTGATCCCTCTCGCTGCAGCGATCTCGGGCAACACCGATGACAGCAGCAGCGGGCGATACGCAATCACGATCGCGGCGGCGCACAGAATCCCCAGAACGACGATCGGCACAACCTCCGCGCTCGACACCCCGAGGATCTGCCCGAACAGCAGCGCGAAGACCTCAGACGAATACTGGCTGCCGAAACTCAGGAACAGCGCCCCGAATGCCAGCATCACGACGAGCGACAGCGCGATCACGACGTCGCTTCGCCCCCGCCGGCCGAGAGTGGTAACCGCGAGCGCGCCCGCCACGGCGAACACGCCCATCCCGAAGATCGGGTCCGCGCCGATCAGCACGGCGCCAGCAGCTCCCGCGAACGCGCCGTGGGGGAGGGCGTGCGCCAGGAAGGACGACCCGCGAAGCACCACGAAGAAGCCGACGGCGCCCGCGATCACGGCGATGATGCTCGCGGTGATCCACGTGTTGATCATGAAATCAGAGAACAAGGCGTGCCCTCCTCGCTCGCACCGGCAGCGCGATTCCGGAAAGCAGGTATGCGACGAACACGACCGCAACGATGCAGAAACTCACGGGCCAACTGTGCCCTCCGCCAAACCAGCGATAGCTGTCGTAGGAGACCAGGATGCCGAGCCAGGTCGAGGCTATCCCGATCGCCATCGCGATGATGGCGGCAATGCCGACCCGCCTGGTGAGCCGCAGCGCGGCGGCGGCTGGCCCGATGAGCAGCGCGGTCGACAGCACCGCCCCGATGGTCAGCGCAGACAGCTCGACCGCGAGCGCGAGCGCGACGAGAAACAGGATGCCCGTCATCCGCACCGGAATGTGGCGAACGGCGGCCAGATCCTGCGAGAGCGAGTCCACGAGCATCCAGCGATAGAAGACAACGACGATCAGACTGGCGATGATGCTCAGCACGAGAACGAGCGGCACAATGGTCGGGTCGATCACGAACAGCGAGCCGAAGAGCACCGAGATCGCCGCGTTGCTCGCGTTCTTGACGGTGGTGTCCCAATAGAGGAACAGCGCGGTGAATCCGAGGCCGAGGCCGAAGACGATTCCGGTCGCGACATCCCTGCCCTGCACGCGCTTGATGCCGATCAGTTCCATGAGGGCGGCGGCGAGGATGCCGGCTCCGACGAATCCCCAGAGCTGGCTGATCCCGAGGAGGAAGGCCGCTGACCCGCCGACCGCGCCGAGGTCAGCGAGCGCGTGGCCCGCGAATGATTGGCGGCGCAGCACTGTGAAGACGCCCACGAGCCCCGATACCGCCGCAACAAGCGCGCCGACGATGAGCGCCGTCTGCACGGGCTGGCTGGCGAAGAACCCGCTCATTCCCGCGGCCCGTGCGGGTCTTCGTAGCCGTGCGGGTCTTCGTGCCCGTGCGAGTCATCCGGGCCGGCGACGACGAGAACCCGTCCATCCACGCGAAGCACATCGACGCGTCGCCCGTAGAGCGAGGTCAGCACCTCAGATTGCACGACCTCCTCGCTCGTCCCGCTCACGGCGTGGCCGCCCTCGAGGTAGACGATGCGATCCATGTACGGCAGGAGGGGGTTGAGGTCATGGGCAGACAGCAGCACGGCGACGCCGAGCTCGCGGGTCACGCGGGCGAGCAGCTCGACGATCTCGGACGAGCTGCGGATGTCGAGGTTGGCGAGCGGCTCGTCGAGCAGCAACAGGCGTGGCCGGCTGATCAGCGCGTGCGCGATCAGGACCCGCTGTTGCTGGCCGCCGGAGAGGAGCCCGATACGCGAATCCGCGAAGGATGTCGCATCCACCGCCGTCAGCATCTCGTCGACAAGCGCGCGGCGCTTCGCCGACGGCAGCGGAATCCCCAGCTTCTGCCCGTCGAGGCCGAGCGCGACGACATCCCGCGCACGCAGCGGCAGGTCGGCATCGAGCGCGACCTTCTGCGGCAGGTATCCGATGACCTCGCCGCCTCGCCCGGGCTTGCGGCCGCCGACGAGGATCCTGCCATCCGTCGGCTTCTGCAGCCCGAGAACCACGCGCAACAGAGTCGTCTTGCCCGCACCGTTCGAGCCGATCAGGCCGATGAACTCGCCTGGCCGCACGTCGAATGAGACGTCGTGCAGGATCCGCCGGCCAGACAGCCAAACGCCGAGACCCCCGGCCTCGAGCACGGGAGCTTCGAGAGCGGGGGAGTCGGTTGAGGCTATGGAAGCCGCTGTCACAGTTTTGCCGTCGACGTTCCGGATTCGACGGCCTTCGTCAGCGCGGCGAGCTCGGCCTTCATCCACGTCTGGTAGGTGAAGCCGTCGGTCGGCATGGTCTCGTAGACGCCGACCACGGGGATTCCGTTGGCCTTCGCGAGCTTCAGGTAGTTGGAGGTGATGGCATCGGTCACCTGCTGATTGTAGAGAAAGACCTTCACCTGCTTGCCTGTGAAGAGTGATTCCTGGACGGCAACATCCTGCGGCGCGGGGTCTGTGTCGTTCATGATTGCCGCCTGCAGAGCCCACGGCGTCTTGTTGTCAGCGCCTGCGGCCTCGAGCATGTAGTCGGCGACGGGCTCGGTGGTCGCGACCGCGACATCCGGATGCGCCGCCTTGAAGGCCGCGATCGCGTCGGTGACGCCCGACATGGATGCGTCGAACTTCGCCAGGTTGGCCGCGAAGTACGCCTTATGGCTCGGCTGCAGTGTGGTCAGCGCCGCCGCGATGCTCTTAGCAACTGCTGGCATCGTCTTCGGGTCGTACCAGAGGTGCGGGTTCGGCGCGCTGTCCGGCAGGCCCAGCACCTTCTGGGCCGTGATCACGACCCGGCCGTCACTCGGGGATGCCGCTTCGATCTTTGACATGAAGCTGTCGTAGCCGAGGCCGTTCTGCACAATCAGGCCGGCCGAGCTGATGGTTCCGGCGATCTGCGCGCTCGCCTCGAACGTGTGCGGGTCGGTGTTGGGGTTGCTCATCACGGAGGATGCCGCGACATACTTGCCGCCGATCTGCGAGATGACACTGGTGTACTGGTTCTCGGCGCCGACGGCGACGATGCGACCCTTCGGGTCTGCGGCGGCAGATGACGAGCATCCCGCCAGGATGGTGGATAGTGCGAGCAGGGAAGCGGCTGCTGCGAGCGCGGTGCGGAACTTCACGGTGGTCCGTTTCTAACTAGCTGTGCTAGTGATAATCATTATCAACAAGACCCATGCTGCCACGCCGACCCCGCCCGCGCAAATCGGGCACTCCTGGCCTCTCGCTCGCGTCGCAAAGTCGGTAATCCGACGCGCCCGCCGCGTGTCCGTCGCCATCCCGTCGGCGTGTCGCGTGAAGTTCCGACTTTGGGGCCCGGAAGTGCGCTCAGTCGAGCAGGAGAGCCGGCTCCTCGATGATGCTCGCGACATCCGCGACGAAGCGGCTGACGACATCCCCATCGACCACGCGATGATCGAAGCTGCCGGCCACCGTCGTGACGAAACGCGGACGCACCTCGCCGTCGACGATCCAGGGCTTCTGCTTGATCGTGCCCATCGCGAGAATTGCGACTTCGCCGGGGTTCAGGATCGGCGTCGCCGTGTCCATGCCGAACGACCCGACGTTGGTGATCGTGATCGTGCCATCCGCCATGTCAGAAGGCTGAGCCTTGCCGTCGCGCGCCGTGATCGTAAGCTGTTCAAGCGACTTCGCGAGTTCGAGCAGCGTCAGCTCCTGCGCATCCTTGATGTTGGGCACCAGCAGTCCGCGCGGGGTCGCGGCAGCGATGCCGAGATTCACGTAGTGGTGCACCGTGATCTCTTTGTCAGACCACGACGAGTTGACGGTGGGGTTGCGGCGCACGGCCCAGATCACGGCCTTCGCCACGATGAGCAGCGGCGAGACCCGGATGCCCGCGAAGTCCGTCGACTCGCGCAGGCGCTTCACGAACTCCATGGTGCGGGTCGCATCGACATCGACGAAAACGCTGACGTGCGGCGCGGTAAACGCGCTCGACACCATCGCGGTCGCGATCGCCTTCCGCACGCCCTTGACCGGGATCTTCTCTTCGCGCTCGTCTGACCACGCGGGCGTCTCGATGTTGCGGAAGACGCTGGCCTGCTTGGCCTGGCGGACCACGTCATCCCGGGTGATCTCACCGACAAGCCCGGTCGCAACGACCTCGGCCAGGTCGACGCCGAGGTCTTTGGCGAGCTTGCGGATCGGCGGCTTCGCAATGATCGAGGATGCCGCTGCCGCGGGAACAGACGCCGGTCGCGGCGCCGCGGCCGGACCAGGCACTGCGGCCGATGTTTCAGCGGATGAGTCTGCCCTGCGCCTGCGGGTCGCGGCATGCCCGCGACTCCCGTACCCGACGAGGGTTGCCGGAGCCTTCTCGTCTGCAGTTTCGTGCGTGATGCTGCTGGCGGTATCGACGGCGACGGAGTCCGACGGATCCGGCGCTGCCGCGGCGGCAGGGAGCACAGGCGCACCCTCGCCAACGGTGATGATCGGGGTACCGACATCCACCGTCTGTCCCTCCTCGACGAGGAGCGCGGAGACGGTGCCCGCGAAAGGCGACGGCAGCTCGACCAGCGATTTCGCGGTCTCGATCTCGACGAGGACCTGGTTGACCTCGACGGTGTCGCCCGCCTTGACCTTCCAGGTGACGATCTCGGCCTCGGTCAAGCCCTCGCCAACGTCGGGGAGCAGAAACTCTGAATCAGCCATGGTTGTGTCTCCCTAGTACGCCAGAGCGCGGTCGACGGCCTCGAGCACGCGGTCGGCGTCGGGCAGGTATGTGGTTTCGAGTTTCGCCGGAGGGAACGGGACGTCGAACCCGGCGACCCGCAGCACGGGAGACTCCAGCGAGTAGAACGCGCGCTCGGTGACGGTCGCCGCGATTTCTGAGCCGACGCTCACGAAACCGGGGGCCTCCTGCGCGATGACTAGCCTGCCCGTCTTGCGCACCGATTCGACGATCGGACCGTAGTCGATGGGGGACAGCGAGCGCAGGTCGACGACCTCGACGCTGGTGCCCTCCTCGGCGGCGAGTTCCGCGGCCTGTAACAGCACTGACACCATCGGGCCATAGCCGAGCAGCGTGACCTCGGTGCCCTCACGCACGACGCGGGTGGCGTGGAGCGTCGCGCCGGCGTCATCCAGGTCGACTTCGCCCTTCGGCCAGTACCGGCTCTTGGGCTCGAGGAACACGACCGGATCATCAGACTTGATTGCGTCCTGGATCATCCAGTAGGCGTCGTGCGGGTTCGACGGGCTGACAACGCGTAAGCCCGCCGTGTGAGCGAAGTACGCCTCAGGGCTCTCCTGGTGGTGCTCGACGGCGCCGATGTGGCCGCCGAACGGGATCCTGATGACGACCGGCATCGAGAGCTGGCCCTCGTGGCGGTTGGTCATCTTGGCGAGTTGTGAGGTGATCTGATCGAAGGCCGGGTACACGAAGCCGTCGAACTGGATCTCGCACACGGGGCGGTAGCCGCGCATCGCGAGACCGATCGCGGTGCCGACAATGCCGGACTCCGCGAGCGGGGTATCCATCACCCGACGATCGCCGAACTCTGCCTGCAGCCCCTCGGTGATGCGGAAGACGCCACCGAGCGGCCCGATGTCCTCCCCCATCAAGAGCACCTTCGGGTCATCCTGCATTGCTTTGCGGAGGCCGGCGTTCAGCGCCTTGGCCATGGGCATGGATTGCACGTCGCTCATTCTGCGGCCTCGCCCTCGCCGAACGACGCCTCGTAGCCCGCGAGCCACGCCTGCTGCTCGTCGACCAGGGGGTGCGGTTCGGAGTAGACGAAGTCGAACATCTTCGAGACGGGCGGGTTTTCGAGCGCGAGAGTGCGATGACGGATGTCGGAGGCGAAGTCGGCCGCCTCGACTGCGAGTTCCGCAAAGAACGCGTCGCCCTCTCCCCGTCCGCGCAGGTAGGTCTCGAATCGCGCGATCGGATCGAGTGCGGCCCAGTGCGCCGTTTCGGCATCCGTGCGGTACTTGGTCGGGTCATCGCTCGAGGTGTGCGCACCGATCCTGTAGGTGAGCGCCTCAATGTAGCGCGGGCCGAGGCCGCTGCGAGCCTCGTCGAGATACTTGCGCGTTGCGGCGTAGCTTGCGAGCACATCGTTGCCGTCGATCTGCAGGCCGGGGATGCCGAAACCGCCCGCGCGCAGGTAGAGCGGGGTGCGCGACTGCCGTGACACCGGAACCGAGATGGCCCACTGGTTGTTCTGCAGGAAGAACAGTTCGGGCGCCTGGTAGCTCGCGGCGAAGACCATCGCCTCGCTCACGTCGCCCTGGCTGGTCGCTCCGTCGCCGAAGTACACGACGACGGCCTGGTCGGATTCCGGGTCGCCGGTGGCCGTGGCCCCGTCGAGTTGCAGGCCCATGGCGTAACCGGTCGCGTGCAGCGTCTGCGAGCCGAGGACCAGCGTGTAGATGTGAAAGTTGCCGTGCTCCGAGGAGTCCCAGCCGCCGTGGGTCAGCCCACGCAGCATCCGGATGATGTCGAGTGCGTCGACCCCGCGAATCATCGCAACGGAGTGCTCGCGATACGACGGGAAGATGTGGTCCTGTGCGCGGGTCGCGAAGCCCGAGCCCACCTGTGCGGCCTCCTGGCCGATGCTCGGAACCCACAGGCCCATCTGCCCCTGGCGCTGCAGGTTGGTCGCCTCCATGTCGAACGCGCGAGTGACGACCATGACCCGGTGGAATTCACGGAGCTGGGCGTCATCCAGCGCTTCGATATAGGGAAGGTATTCGGCGGCCGAGTCACTTTCGACGATGGAGCCTGCCGGCGAAAGCAGTTGCAGCGTCGCCTCTGTGTAAGACATGAATCCCAATCTAACGCGGGGTATCAGGGCGCCGTTCGGAGGTTTCGCATAACCTCCGCGGCCGCTCTTAGGAGTTTGTCCACAGACCCGGCCTCGCCAATGGTCACCCGGAGACCCTCTCCGAGGGGCCTGACGATGACGCCATGGTCGGCGAAAACGTCGGCAGCAGCTGCCGTTACCGGCCCGGTCGGGAGCCAGACGAAGTTGCCGTGCGGACGCGGAACATCCCAGCCCTGGTCGATGAGCGATTGCCAGACCTGATCGCGGAGCACCGCGATTCGGTTGACCCGCTCGAGCAACTGGTCTTCGTTGTCGAGGGATGCGATCGCGGCAACCTGGGCGAACTCGATTACCGACAGGGGGATGGCGGCCGATCGCGCGGCATCCATGACGTATTCGGGCCCGACGGCGTACCCGATGCGGAGTCCCGCGAGGCCGTAGGCCTTCGAGAACGTGCGCAGGACCACGAGGTTCGGATACTTGCCGAGCAGCGGGATGCCGCGGACGGCAGACGGATCAGTCACGAACTCGATGTACGCCTCGTCGAGGACGACGAGCACCGACTCCGGCACCCGCGCCATGAAACTGTCGAACTCGTCACGGGTGACTATGGTGCTCGTGGGGTTGTTGGGGGAGCAGACAATGACGACGCGGGTCTTCTCGGTGATCGCCGCCGCCATCGCGTCGAGGTCATGGCGATGGTCCGCCGTGTTGGGTACCGCGATGCTCGTGGCACCGGCGACCGTCACAAGCCCGGGATACGCCTCGAAGCTGCGCCAGCTGTAGACCACCTCGTCACCGGGCGCAGAAGCCGCAAGGATGAGCTGGGCGAGCACCGCAACCGAGCCCGCGCCGACCTGCACCTGGCCGACGGTCAGGCCGTGCCGCTCGGCGAGCCGTTCGCGCAGCGCCGTCGCGCTGGCCTCCGGGTAACGGTTGACGGATGCACCCGCAATCGCCAGCGAAACCGCGGGCAGCGGATCGAACGGATTTTCGTTGGATGACAGCTTGAAAGCGTCCGCCGCAGCAGGCTTGCCCTGGCGGTACGGGGCGAGCGCCTCGATGTCGGGGCGCAGTCGTACACGGTTCGTACTCACGCGACCAGCCTAGGCGGTGGGCCCTGAACGCAGCGCACAGGCCAGCAAACCACCGACCACCGCATCCTTTTCGCGCGCGCTGTGAACTGGCATAGTAGGGCCATGAGCAGATTCTTCGTCCGCCTCCTGATCAACGCAGTTGCCCTTTGGCTCACCACTCTCATCGTGGCCGGTGTGAGCGTGAAGCCGTATGCTCCCGGCGGAGCGATCCCGACGATCCTCACCTACCTGCTCGTCGCGCTCATCTTCGGAATCGTCAATGGAATCATCGGCAACCTGATCCGGATTGTGGCGTTCCCGCTCTATATCCTCACGCTCGGTCTCATTTCCCTGATCGTGAACGCCCTCCTGCTGATTCTCGCGGCCTGGTTCTCTGGACTGTTCGGCTTCGGCCTGACGGTCGACAACTTCTGGGCGGGCTTCTGGGGTGCGATCGTCCTCGGCGTGATCAGCTGGCTGATCGGCATCGTCGTGCGCCCGCTTTTCGGTCGTCGCAGGTAGTCGTTACTTTTCCCGTCGTGCGACCCACAGCGTGGATTCGACCGAAGTAGCCCCGTCGCCAAAGTGATTGAGTTGTGCCAACTCGCGCTGCAACCGCGGGTCGGACGACGCATCCGCCAGCTTCACCGTCTCCTGGTAGGCGACCCGCTGGTGCGCGGGCACCGGCTTATCGATTGGGATGTCCGTTCCCGGGTTGTACGCGCGATGCTCGATCACGATCGCGTGCGAGTTGATATCGAACCCTCCGGTCGCCGGCACGGGATCGTCGCTGTTCTTAATAGTGAGCATGGGAATCGAATCGGGAATCCGGATCTGCCCCGACGGTGACCCCACCAACACGAGGCCCTTGACGTCATAGTGACCGGATGCCGCGAGCAGCGACGCCCCGAGCCCACCACCCGAGTACCCCGTGAACACAACCGGGCTATGAGTGGTGACGCCTGCCCGGTGCAGCGCCGTCACGAGAGCGCGGTACATCGCCGGGTCTTCCTCCGCGACGCCGTTGAGGTCGCTGGTGAGGTCGAATGGCTGTGTGGTCGCGTGCGGATCGAAGCTGGCCGTGCCTCCGATGAACACATCGAATCGATCGGGCTTGCCCGGCTCGACGTATTTCATGATCCGAAACTGCGCAGGGTTTCCCGGGCTGACGGAGGGGATGTTGGCGAATCGGGCGGCGAGGGTAGCGGGCGGACGCGCGCTGTCATGCACCTTTGACTGGTGCACCTCGACCGGTGTCTCCTTCAGCAGCCCGAAGAGCGAGGCAATCCCCACGACGGATGCCGCAGCCGTCGGCGGCCCGGTCAGCCCCAGACCGTGCGGCCCCAACAGCTGACTGACCCCAGGCGGTAGTCCCAGCAAGCCGTCCTCGAACTGGTCGGCGTTATCGACCAGCCCCGCGACCCCTCGCACAAAGGCGGGCGACGTGATCACACTCGGGTTGTCCATCACGAAGTCGCCCGCAGCGCCGGCAAGCTGCGACGGCGACTTTCCCGTGATCAGGCACGCCAGGGCGACGTCTGCTCCAAGGCCGACCGCGATCGGCACCGCGAACACCCTGGCGAGCGTTCCCAGCTGCCAGGCTGCGGCTTCGTGGGCGAAGTTCATCACCCCGCCCGCAATCTTCTCAGCCGTCTCGTAGATCGAAATGCTGTGCCGGAGCGAGGCCGCGAGAGCGTGGGTTCGATGATGCGCATCGCGCAGCAGGTCCGACGCGCCCTCCATGCTGTCGAGCGCACGGTGGGCATCGGCCGACCCGTGCGTCCCCGCGAGCTTCCACTCCTCGATGTGGCCGCGAACGATGGTGTGCTGCTGGGCCAGTTCTGATGCAGCTGCGCCCAATCGGTGGACGGCCTCCGTGAGTCCGTCGCTCACCATGACGACCCCACCCGATCCCACAAACAACCCGCCAGGCATCCTCACCCTTTCCCTCGTGCGGCATCGGCGTCGGTCGCGAACCTGCCCGCGGCCGCAGCGAGATCGGCCGCGAGCGCAACCTGCCTGTGCACTGCGTGGACTGAATGGCCGAAGGCGCTCGACGATGAGCCAGACCAGTCACGTTTGCCCGGTGGCACCAGCAACCCGGCAGTGTCGTCAATTCGCTCGGCCATTGCGCGCAGCGACGATGCGGTGGCCTGATACATGAGGTGCAAGGCCTCGTCTTGTTGCGTGTTCACTGGTGCTCCTGTCTTATGCCCCCAGCTTCGCCGTCCGGGCGCCCCGCGGGAGGCCGCGGCGGGCGATCGGAGGACAGGAGCGAACATTCATCGAGTGTGGAGGAGCAGAATCTGCGGGAGACTAGTCGCATGAGCTTCGACCGCACTCTTGACGAGTCGGCGCTCTTTCGAATCTGCTTCGTCTGCACCGGCAACATCTGCCGCTCGCCGATGGCCGAGGCCGTATTCAAAAATCTTGTGCGCAAGGCTGGTCTCTCTGGGGCCGTCGCCGTAATTTCTGCCGGCACGGGCGACTGGCACGTTGGCGAGCCATCAGACGAGCGAACGGTCACGGCTCTCAGTGCGCATGGTCTCGATGGCCGCCAGCATCGCGCGAAGCAGTTCGACCCGGACTGGTTCGAGAACCTCGACCTCATCGTCGTCTTCGACCGAAGCCACGAACGCATCCTCCGCGCGTGGGCAACCAACGACGTTGACCGCTCGAAGGTCCAGCTCCTGATGACGTTTGACAGCGAAGCAGCGGGCGGCGCACTCGAGGTGCCTGACCCGTACTATTCGGATGCGGCCCTCTTCGACCAGGTGCTCAGCACCATCGAGAGGGCATGCGCCGCACTCTTCCGCCAGGTTAGCCCTGGCATAACCAAGGGCCCGGCGGCCCAGAAGGAACAGCGATGAGCCCACTGCCTCCACAACCCATCAGCCCCCTGGACGGTCGCTATCGCGTCTCCGTGACCGAGCTGGGCGAGCACCTCTCAGAGGCGGGCCTCAACCGAGCGCGCGTGCACATCGAGGTCGAATGGCTGATCTATCTCACGAGCCACGAACTATTCGGCTCGTCGAAGCTCACCGACGCGCAGACCGCGTCTCTACGTGCTCTGGCCACCGAATTCGGCCAGCACGAGATCGACGAACTTGCAGCCCTTGAGGCAACGACCCGGCACGACGTGAAGGCCGTTGAATACCTGGTGCGCGGCAAGCTCGCCGAACTCGGCCTCGACTCCATCGCGGAGCTCACCCACTTCGCGTGTACCAGCGAAGACATCAACAACCTCTCATACGCGATCACCATCCGTGAGGCCGTTCGCACCATCTGGCTGCCGAAATTCGACGCCCTCGTCGAGGTGCTCCGCGACCGTGCCGTTACCCATCGCGGCGACGCCATGCTCGCTCACACACACGGTCAGCCCGCAACCCCGACCACCGTCGGCAAGGAGTTCGCGGTGTTCGTTGGACGCCTCACTCGCGTGCGCGCCCAGATCGCCGCCACGGAGTACCTCGGCAAGTTCAGCGGAGCCACCGGGACCTTCGCCGCCCACGTCGCGGCTGACGCATCCCTCGACTGGCCGGCGATCTCGCGCGAATTCGTCACATCGCTCGGTCTCGCCTGGAACCCGCTCACCACCCAGATCGAGCCGCACGACTGGCAGGCCGAGCTGTATGGCCGCATAAGCCACGCCAACCGCATCCTGCACAATCTGTGCACAGACATCTGGACCTACATCTCGATGGGCTATTTCACGCAGATTCCGCAGGCCGGCGCGACAGGGTCATCCACGATGCCGCACAAGATCAACCCGATCCGCTTCGAGAACGCAGAGGCCAACCTCGAACTCTCGAGCGCGCTCCTCGACTCGCTCACTGCGACGCTCGTCACCTCGCGCCTGCAGCGCGACCTCACGGACTCGACGACGCAGCGCAACGTCGGCGTGGCGTTCGGCCATTCGCTGCTCGCGCTCGACAACCTCACCCGCGGGCTTGGCGAGATCGCCGTGGACACTACAAAGCTGGATGCCGACCTCAACTCCAATTGGGAGATCCTCGGCGAGGCGATCCAGACGGTCATCCGCGCGGAGGTCGCGGCCGGCCGCAGCTCGATCGCCGATCCATACGCCCTCCTGAAAGAGCTGACGCGCGGCAAGCGCATCGACCAAGCCGACCTCGTGGCCTTCATCGATGGACTCGACATCGGAGACGCGGCGAAGTCGCGGCTGCGCGAGCTGACCCCGCACACCTATGTCGGGCTGGCTAGCGAGCTCGTCTCCTACCTCGACTGAAACGGCCCGCGCGGCAGCAGGCGCCGGCCGGGCCGGTGTGCACCGCTAGTGGCCGGCGCGATCCTGGTCGTCGAGATCGTGGATCTCGGCGTCGTCTGGACGAGTGGTGATCGACAGCGTCGCCAGGGTCACAAGGGTGGCGATGAACGCGACTCCCGCGAAAATCGCACCGAGTCGGATGTCACGGATCGAACCCGCGACGACAACCCCGACGAACACGGCGACGATCGCGGAGAGCACGAGAAGCTCAACCGGTCGAAACCGGTCGCGCCTGCTCGGGGGTACGGGATCGGTCACGATGCCACCCCTTTCTTGGTAACTGATGCCGGCGCCCACTTCAGCGAGAACGCGGCGATGAGCAGGTAGACGGCGACGATGGCCCCATAGACGGCGAGGCCGCCGACCACCATGACAGAGGTGTTCAACACTCGGGGACCGGTCGGATCGGTGTAGTGCTGCACGTAGCCGGGTGGAATCACGAGCGCGAAGACAGCAAGCAATATTGTGACGCCGCCGACGAAGATCCAGTCGCGGGCCACCGCACGGCGACCGCGCACGCGAACTCCGGCGTAGAGCTCGGCGAAACCGGAAATCACGGCCCAGATTCCGAGCAGCACAAGAAAGAGCGGAAGCCCCGTGCGCCATCCGACCAGCGCGCCCACCCCTATCAACACGGAGACGATCGCCTGGATGAGAAAGATCGTGCGGTTGACGCCTGCGAGCGCCCGGAGGCACAGGATGACGCCCAACAACCCTGAGAGAAGGGCGAAGCCGCCGAAGACGAACAGCCCGAACTCCGGTGTGTAGTTACCACCGGCGAAGGTCACCACGATGGCAAGAGCTGCGGCGGGTACGGCGCGAGCCAGGGGCACGTACCAATAGGCCGCGTCCTCTGCTGTGACTCTGGTTTTCATTTCGCCGGTGCTGGCCATCGCCGACAAGTTTACGCGGGCGAACCTGTGCGATCCGCCGCCGTGGTGCTAGTTGCCGGGCGGGAGGTCGACAAAGCGGGAGAAGTGGCCGTGGAAGCCGACGACGATGGTGTCCGTTGGCCCGTTGCGGTGCTTAGCGATGATGAGATCGGCCTCGCCCTGGCGCGGACTGTCTTTCTCGTATGCCGCTTCGCGATGCAACAGGATCACCATGTCCGCGTCCTGCTCAAGCGAGCCTGACTCGCGAAGGTCGGACAGCATTGGCTTCTTGTCAGAGCGCTGCTCCGGACCACGGTTCAGCTGGCTGATCGCGATGACGGGCACACCGATCTCCTTTGCCAACAGCTTGAGCGCACGGGAGAACTCGCTGACCTCCTGTTGGCGGGACTCGACCTTCTTACCGCTCGTCATGAGCTGCAGGTAGTCGATGATCACCATCTTCAGGCCGACCTTCTGCTTGAGCCTGCGGCACTTGGCGCGAATCTCGACGAGGGTCATGTTCGGACTGTCGTCGATGTAGAGCGGCGCATCCGCGATCTTGCCGCGCACGCTCGCGAGCGTCGACCAGTCCTGGGTGTGGATGTTGCCCTTCCGCATGTTCTGGAGCGGCACAGCAGCCTCGGCCGACAGCAGGCGCATGGCGATCTCGCTACGCCCCATTTCGAGCGAGAACACGATCGTGGGCATGTCGTTGTGCACCGCGGCCGCACGCGCGAAGTCGAGCGCAAGCGTCGACTTACCGATTGCGGGTCGCGCGGCGAGGATGATGAGCTGGCCCGGGTGCAGGCCGTTCGTCAGCGCATCGAGCTGGGCGAATCCCGTCGGCACACCGACCATCTGGCCGTCGCGCCCGGCTGCAGCTTCGATCTCGTCGGTTGCCGCCGTAATCGCTTCGATGAGCGGAACGTAGTCTTCGCTCTCGACGCCACCCGTGACGCCGTAGATCTCGGCTTGCGCGTTGTTGACAAGGTCGACGACCTCGCCCTCGCTCGCGTAGCCCATCTGGACGATGCGCGTGCCGGCCTCGACGAGCCGACGCAGCACCGCCTTCTCAGCGACGATGGATGCGTAGAACCCGGCGTTCGCCGCCGTGGGAACGAGGCCGGTCAGCGTGTGGAGGTACTCCGCACCGCCCGCCCGGCCGATCTCGCCGACCTTGGTGAGCTCGTCGGTCACGGCGATGACGTCGGTCGGCTCGCCGTGCGAGTAGAGGTTCATCACGGCGTCGAAAATGATCTCGTGCTTCGGGATGTAGAAGTCGACGCCACGAACGGTTTCGATGACGTCAGCCACGGCGTCTTTGCTGAGGAGCATTCCGCCGATGGCACTTTGCTCTGCAAGCAGATCGTGCGGGGGAGTGCGGTCGTTCTGGCGCCCGTCTTGCGTTGGGCGCGAATCGCCCGCGAGACCCAGGTGCGCGATCGACATCTATTCCTCCCTCAGCTCGAACCTACGCGAGCAAACGCTATCTGCGGCTTCCGACACTGTGTGTACGGCTCTCGCCATACGTGTCGCCCCCACCGCCGGGCCTCGGGTACCCATGAGACCTCGCCAAACATAGAAGTGCTTGTCGACCCGGACAAATGACCCTGTGGACAAAGATGTGGAGAAACTCCGCGAAACGCCGGGAGCCGTGTTGGCAACCTGTGGACTTTGATGTGGAGAACCTGCGAGATTCTTCCGGGAAATCGCTTTTGACCAGCTATTTTTGTTTACACATCATGTGTGTAGAAACAGGCTTCGACTCATGCTTGAGACTTAGCTATTGACAAACTCGCCTGTGCACAAATGTTCTCGTCCTGCAACAGAAAACGGCGACCCCGGGATGCCCCGGAGCCGCCGTTTCTCGTGTAAAACGCTACTTTGCAGCAACCACCTGAAGGGTGATCGTCGCCACGATGTCGTCGCGAAGACGGATCGTCGCCTCGTGCTCACCGACGGCCTTGATGGGCGTGGTGATCTCGATCTTGCGCTTGTCTACGGTGCCAAGGCCCGCGGCCGCGACCGCGTCAGCGACATCCGAGGTCTTAACCGAGCCGAAGAGACGACCGCCCTGGCCCGCCTTGACGGTCAGCTTGACGGTGGTGGCCTGGAGGCGAGCCTTCAGGTCCTGTGCCTCTTCGAGAGTTGCGTGCTCGCGTGCGACGCGGGCCGCCTTGATGGACTCGATCTGCTTCTCGCCACCACGGGTCCACGGCACGGCGAAGCCCTGCGGGATCAGGTAGTTGCGACCGAAGCCGCTCTTGACGTCCACGACGTCGCCGGGGGCACCGAGACCGGTGACCTCGTGCGTGAGGATCAACTTGGACATATCCGTGCCTCCTAGCGGCCTGAGCCGGCGTAAGGCAGCAGTGCCATCTCACGCGCATTCTTGACTGCGCGGGCGATGAGTCGCTGCTCCTGGACGGAGACACCGGTGATGCGGCGGGCGCGGATCTTTCCACGCTCCGAGATGAACTTGCGAAGGGTCGCGACGTCTTTGTAGTCGATCACGCCAACGCGGATCGCCTTAGCCGGGGCGGCGTTCTTGCCACCCTTGGCGTTACGAAGCGGCTTGCGGCGATCGCCGCTGCTTTTTCCTGCCATGGTTTCTATTCCTTATGAAAATTAGTTGGGACCGAGTTGATCGGTGGTCGAGTGGCCGAGCGGAGTCGGCGTCATCGAGACCGGATCAGAACGGTGTCTCGTCGTTGTAGTTGCCCGGTGTGTTCCACACGTCGCCGGAGGAGTCCGGCGTGCTTGCGGCCCACGGCTCGTCTGCGACCTGCGACGGCCCGCGGCCGCCACCCTGGGGTGCGCCGCCACCACCTTCGCGGGATGACGATGTGCGGGTGACCTGGGCGGTCGCGTAGCGCAGGCTTGGGCCGATCTCGTCGACCTCGAGTTCGAAGCTCGTTCGCTTCTCGCCCTCTTTGGTCTCGTAAGAACGCTGCTTCAAGCGACCCTGGACGATGACGCGCGAACCCTTCGTGAGTGAACCGGCGACATGCTCGGCGAACTCGCGCCAGACGCTCGCGCGCAGGAACAGTGCCTCACCGTCCTTCCACTCATTGGAGCCGCGGTCGAGCGTACGGGGCGTGGATGCGATGGTGAAGTTGGCAACCGCGAGCCCATTCTGCGTGTACCGCAGCTCTGGGTCACTCGTGAGGTTACCCACGACTGTGATGACGGTTTCTCCGGCCATGACTACTCGGCGTCCTCAGCAGCAGGCTCAGCCGCAGCAGGCTCAGCGGCAACCGGCTCAGCAGCAACCTCGGCGGCGGCTTCTGGAGCGGCCGGCGCTTCAGGAGCGGCCGGCGCAGCGGGCGTGGTCGAGACCGCGGGCTTGGCAGGCGTGGCGGCTGCCTTGCGGGCCGCCTTCTCGTCTGCGGCCTTCTTGGCCTCGGCGACCTGAGCGATTGCCTCTTCTGCGCGCAGCACCTTCGTGCGCATGACTGCTTCGCTGAGCTTCAGCTGGCGGTCGAGCTCGACCGTTGCCGATGCATTCGCGGTGAGCTGAACAACGGCGTAGATGCCTTCGGTCTTCTTGTTGATCTCGTAAGCCAGGCGACGACGGCCCCAGATGTCAACGCTGTCGATGGATCCACCATCGTTGCGAATGACATTCAGGAACTTGTCTAGGCTGGGAGCTACGGTGCGCTCATCGATCTCTGGATCGAGGATCACCATTAGTTCGTACTGATGCGTCACAAACCCACCTCCTTTGGACTAGAACGGCTGCAGGCGATCTGCAGCAGGAGGGTATTGACGTGTCGTGCAAGACCACTGGGGCCAAGACAACCTGCCTAGTCTAGACGGATTTCTTCGGCCCGATCAAGGAGCATCCCAGCCATGACCCTCAGGGTTGCCATCGCCGGCGTAGGAAACTGCGCCAACTCACTCGTCCAGGGCGTCACTTTCTATGCGGATGCCGCAGACGACGACCTGGTTCCCGGCCTGATGCACACGCGGTTCGGCCCGTACCGGGTGCGCGACATCGAGTTCGTCGCAGCCTTCGATGTTGATGCAGCCAAGGTCGGCACCGACCTCGCCGACGCGATCTGGGCAGGCGAGAACGATACCTACCGCTTCGCGGAGGTCGCGCCGACCGGTGTAACCGTGCAGCGTGGCCCGACTCTCGACGGACTCGGCGAGTATTACCGAGAGATTGTGGAAGAGTCCGACGCACCCGTTGTCGACGTCGCTGCTGTGCTCCGCGCGTCCGGGGCCCAGGTCCTTGTCTGTTACCTCCCGGTCGGAAGCGAGGATGCGGCGCGCTTCTACGCGCAGGCCGCCATCGACGCGGGCGTCGCCTTCGTCAACGCGCTGCCCGTGTTTATCGCGAGTGACCCGGTCTGGGCCGAGAAGTTCCACGCTGCCGGACTGCCGATCGTCGGCGACGACATCAAGAGCCAGCTGGGAGCGACGATCACCCACCGCGTGCTCGCGCGCCTGTTCGAGGAGCGCGGCCTGGTGCTCGACCGCACATACCAGCTGAACGTCGGCGGCAACATGGACTTCAAGAACATGCTCGAGCGCACGCGCCTGCAGTCGAAGAAGATCTCAAAGACGCAGGCAGTGACGAGCAATATCGACGCGACCATCGAACCCGACAACGTGCACATCGGGCCGAGCGATCACGTTCCGTGGCTGCGCGACCGCAAGATCGCGTTCGTGCGGCTGGAGGGCCACGGCTTCGGCAATGCTCCGACGAGCCTCGAATACAAGCTCGAAGTGTGGGATTCGCCGAACAGCGCCGGCGTCGTCATTGACGCCATCCGGGCAGCCGGGATGGCGCTGGCCGCCGGTGACGCCGGCCCGATCGAGTCAGCCTCGGCTTATTTCATGAAGTCGCCACCCGTGCAGCATCCCGATCCCGTTGCCCGCGAGCTGCTCGAGCACTTCATCCGCGACGCGAGCTGATCGGCCGCGTCGTCATCCCTGCGACGGACGAGCGGCCCACCACTCGCGCAGGCGACGCTCCGCCTCCTCGGCACCGAGTGGCCCGTCGTCCAATCGCAACTCGAGCAGAAAACGGTACGCCTCACCAACCTCACGCCCCGGCTTCAGGTCGAGGATGCGCATGATGTCTTCTCCGTCGAGGTCAGGTCGCACGGCGGCGATCCCTTCGGCCTCCGCGAGCGCCGCAATGCGCGTCTCCAGATCGTCGTACGCGAAGCCCAGCCGATCGGCCTTGCGCTGGTTGCGGGTCGTGACATCCGCCCGGGTAAGGATGTGCAGGCGCTCGAGGAGCGGGCCAGCGTCTCGCACGTAGCGGCGCACTGCAGAGTCCGTCCACGCTCCCTCGGTGTATCCGAAGAACCGCAGGTGCAACTCGATCAGCCTGGCGACGGCCGCGATGGTCTCATTATCGAATCGCAACGCCTTGAGCCTGCGCGTTGCAAGCTTCGCGCCGACCACGTCGTGGTGGTGGAACGTCACGATCCCCTTGCCCTCGACCCGTTTCGTCGACGGCTTACCGATGTCGTGCAACAGGGCGGCGAGCCGGAGCACGAGGTCGGGGTCGTGACCTCTTGCTTTCTCGTACTCGATCGCCTGGTCGAGCACCGTGAGACTGTGTTCGTAGACGTCTTTGTGGTGTGCGTGCTCGTCGATCTCGAGCTTCAGCGCCGGGATCTCGGGAATGACCAGCTCGGCGAGACCGGTCTTGACCAAAAGCCGGATGCCCGGTCGAGGGTTATCGGTGAGCAGCAGTTTTGAGAGCTCTGCGCTGACTCGCTCCACGCTGATGATCGCGATTTTCGGCGCGAGCTCGGTCATCGCTTCCACCGTCTCGGGCGCGGCAGTGAAGCCGAGCTGACTCGTGAATCGGGCGGCACGCAGCATCCGCAGCGGGTCGTCGCCGAACGAGACCTCCGGGGCGCCGGGCGTGCGCAATCGCTTCGCTATGAGGTCTTCCGTGCCGCCGGACGGGTCGACGAGGCGCCGATCGGGGAGGGTCAGCGCCATGGCGTTGACGGAGAAGTCGCGACGCGCGAGGTCGTCCTCGAGACTGTGGCCGAACTGGACAACGGGCTTGCGCGTCTCGCCGTCGTACGCGTCAGCGCGGTACGTCGTGATCTCGACGGGATTCCCGGCGACGACTGCGCCGATGGTGCCGAACTCCCGCCCAATCTCCCACTGCGTTTCGGAGATGGGGCGCACGATTGCCAGGATCTCGTCCGGCAGGGCGTCCGTCGTGAAATCGAGGTCGCTGTGGGGACGGCCGAGGAACGCATCGCGCACGGGGCCGCCGACCAGCGCCAGCTCTCGCCCCGCTGCGGCAAACGCGGATGACAGGCGGGCGACCGGTGTGGAACTCGCGAGGTCATCCAGTCGCTGTATTGCCGAAGCGACGTTTTCCATAGTGCTTTAGCTTGCCACAGCGACCCCATGCCCTCGCGGGACCCACAGGCACCAGCCAATAGACTGGGCGCCATGCTGGCCGGTCGACACACCTCGGTTCAGCGGTGAGGTTTCGCGCGGCCGCTGCGGTCGCAGCCATCATCGCTGTTGTCGGCATCCCGACTCTCGGAGCGGGCATTCCCGCAGACGCCGCAGACCCAGCCAGCGTTGTGGTGACGGCCGCACCGGCCGACTTCGGTGTCGTGCGCAGCGGCCAGCCGATCCGGCTCTTCGTCACCATCGACGACCAGGTGGGCGATGGTGTTGTTGCTGGCGCCGCGACGGTGACGACCAGCCCGGCACCCGCGACGTCGAGGGATGATCTCTCCGACTGGTTCAACGGTTCGACAAAGCCCTCAGTGGCACCAAGGAAAATCGGCAGCGCAGCGACGCCAACCCTCTCGCAGGGCGAATCACGGGTCGTGCCGATCACGATCGGCGCGAAGGCGGCGCATCTCGGTGCGGCAGGCGTCTACAAACTGTCGGTGACGGTCACGGCGGGCGGCAAGCCGATCGGTACTAGTCGAACCGCGATCTCCTGGACCCGTGGCAAGGGCACCTCACTGCCTGTCGCCCTTGCCGCGCCGCTGACAGTCCCCGCAGCGAGCGAGACGTTCATCGACTCGAAGACCCTCGCCATCGACACTGCCCCCGACGGCATCCTTACCGACGAACTCGACCAGCTGCAGGACAAGCCCGTCGCGATCGGCATCGACCCGCGCATCCTTGCCTCCATCCGAGTCCTCGGCCGGTCGGCTCCTGCGAGCGCGCTCGACTGGCTCACCCGGCTCGAATCCGTGTCGAACGAGACCTTTCCGCTTGCCTGGGCCGACGCGGATCTCACCGTGGCTCTCCAGGCCGGCGCGAAGACGGTTCCCGCCCTCAAGCCGCTCGATTTCGCCATCGATCCTGGGCTGTTCCAGGCGCAGAACATCTCGGGAGCGACACCCGCACCTACCGCGACACCCGATCCCGCCAACCCATCACTGCCGACATCGGCGTCGCTTGTCGCTTTCAATTACACGCTGCCGCAGCTGTCGTGGCCAGCCGAAGACTCGGTGGTGGCCTCGGATACGACCGGGCTTCGTGCCTCGGGGATCACCTCCGTCATCCTGTCGAGCAGCAACGTGAAGCGTGCGTCGTCTCGCACATCGGCCGGGGCCGCGGCCACAGTCTCGAACGTCACAGCGTTCGTTTCAGATGCCGACCTCTCCACATACCTGCGGCAGGCAGCTGCTGCGACGACCCGACCGCAGTTCACGGCAGCGATGGCCCGGTTTTCCGCTGCATCAGACCTCGTCAGCGAAGAGTCCGGCAGCACGGCACCAATCATGCTGGCGACCCTCGGCCGTAACTGGCAGACGGATGACACGTTCCTGGCGGAGGCGATTGACGGCGTCTACTCGCTCCCCTGGATTTCGCCGGGCGCGCTCGACCAGGTGGCGGCTGCGACAGCGACGAAGGCGGCCATCGCACCCAAACCGCAGTCCGCTGCCCGCGTCGCGCTTGTCCACACGATGCTGGCCGATGAGGCACGCGTCGACCAATTCGCTGAGATCACGGCGCCCGACCAGGAGCAGCTGACCTCGACAAGGCGCATGGTGTTGTTGTCTGTGCTCTCGGACGAGTGGCTCGACGACCAGACCGCGTGGGAGAAGCAGGCCAAGGGCTATGTGACGTCGTCGGGGAAGATCCTGAACTCCGTTGCCCCCGTTGAGAGCAGCACTGTGACGCTGCTGAATGACCGGGTGTCCCTTCCGGTCGTCCTCAGCAACAACCTCGACCAGGCTGTCACCGTCTACGTCGCTGTGCGCCCGCGGACGACTCAACTCACGGTCGATGAGGAGCACCGGCTGGTAGAGGTGCACATCCCCGCGAATTCGCAGCACCGCGCCGAGATTCCCGTCCAGTCCGTCGCCAATGGCAAGGTGAAGGTGCGGGTCGCGCTCTACTCCAAGTCTGGTCTGCGCATCGGCCCGGCGACCGTCATCGAGGTCAATGTCCAGGCCGGCTGGGAGACCATCGGCACCCTGATCTTCGGAGCACTCGTCGTTGCGATCTTCGCGATCGGAATCTTCCGCACCATTCGGAAGCGTCGGCGGGGTGCCGACAACGACGATGACGAGGCCGACCTCGCGACCGAACAGGCGGATCCGTCCGAGGCGGGCGAGTGAGCAACATCGCGGCACCCGACCCCGGTCCACCGGCATCCGGGGTTCGCCGGGCCAGCGCGATCCTCGCAGCGGGCACGATCGTCTCACGGATCCTCGGATTCGTCAGTGTCGCCGTCCTCGCGCACACGCTGTTCACGACCACGAGCCCGTCCAACGACTTCACGATCGCCAACCAGCTCCCGAACAACATCTACGCGATCATCGCCGGCGGCCTGCTGAGCGCCATCCTGGTGCCGCAGATCGTTCGGTCCACGAGCCATAACGACGGCGGTGAGAAGTTCGTCAACCGGGTCGTGACCCTTGGCGTCGTGGTGTTCCTCGGCATCGCGATCGTCGCAACGCTGCTCGCTCCGGCGCTCGTCCGCCTTTACGCGTCACAGCAGACCGGGAATTCGGCGGCCGGTCTCAGCGCCGCCGACATCGACCTCGCCACGGCCTTCGCGTACTGGTGCCTTCCCCAGATCTTTTTCTATGCGCTCTACAGCCTGCTCGGCGAGGTGCTGAACGCGAGGCACATCTTCGGCCCCTTCACCTGGGCACCCGTCGTCAACAACGTCGTCGCCATCGCGGGTCTCGTCGTGTTCGACGTCGCTTTCCACTCCGTCGGCACCGAGGATGTCGCCAACTGGACTCCTGGAATGGTCGCCCTGATCGCGGGCAGCGCCACCCTCGGGGTTCTCGCCCAGGCCGCGTTCCTGGCCGTGTTCTGGCGTCGGACAGGGCTGCGCTACCGGCCGGAATTCCGTTGGCGCGGGGTCGGGCTCGGCAAGGTGGGGAAAGCCGCCTTCTGGACGTTCATGATGATCCTGATCACGCAGCTCGCCGGGATCGTGCAGTCCAAGGTCGCGAGCCTCGCGGGTGAGGGCAACCCCTCGAACACCGTGCTCCGCAACTCATGGCTGATCTTCATGCTGCCGCACGGCATCATCACGATCTCGATTGCGACGCCGTACTTCACTCGCATGAGCGGGCACGCGCATCGAGGCGACTTTGCCGCCCTCCGACGCGATCTCGGAGAGTCTCTCCGCGTCATCGGAGCGCTGCTGCTGTTCTCGTCAGTCGGGCTCATCGTCGTCGCGAACTCGTTCTCTGCCGTGTTCTCACACACCACAGCGGAGACGCACGCAATGGCCGCCGTCGTGGTCGCATACCTGATCGGACTGGTGCCCTTCAGCGTCGTCTTCGTGCTCCAGCGCACTTTTTACGCCCTGGAAGACACACGCACGCCGTTCATCTTCCAGACCATGCAGTCTGTGCTGCTGGTCGGCGGAATCCTCGCTTCCGCGCTTCAGCCCCTTTCGTCCATTGCGCTCGGCATTGCCATCTCCACCACCGTCGCGGACTTCATCCTGCTGGCCGTCGCGGCACTGCTGCTCAGCAGAAGGATGCACGGGCTTGGGCTTGCCCCCGTCGCGCGCGCATACGGTGTCTTCATCATCGCGCTCGTTCCCGCGGCGGGGGTGGGCGTCTGCCTCGACATCCTGCTCGGTGCTTTCGGCTCCGGGTTCGCTGTCGCCGGCCTCCTGCAGTCTGTGCTTTCTGTTGCGCTCATCGGCGGCGTAATGGGCCTTGTGTACATCGGGATGCTGGCGCTCCTGCGGGCCCCCGAGCTGCAGGACTTCGCTGGTCCCGTCCTCCGCAGGCTCAGAAGACGCAGTTAGGGCGAGCGCCTCGCAACGGGGCCTCGAATCACCTGTGAGACCACCGGCCGCGCGGAATAGCGTGAGCCTAGGATTGGTTATACAAGCTGAAAATACTTCTCAAGGAGATGTACCAGGTGCGTCAAGTAATCATTATTGGATCCGGTCCGGCCGGTTACACGGCGGCGATCTACGCTGCACGCGCTAACCTCAGGCCGCTCGTGATCGCGAGTTCGGTCGAGGCCGGCGGCGAGCTCATGAAGACGACCGAGGTCGAGAACTACCCGGGCTTCCCCGAGGGGATCCAGGGCCCGGAGCTCATGATGCTCATGCAGGCGCAGGCCGAGAAGTTCGGCGCGGAAATCGTGCTGGATGACGTGGTTTCGCTCGACCTCACGGGCGAGATCAAGACGGTGACCCTCGGTAACGGCGATGTCCACGAGGCGCTTTCAGTGATCTTCGCGACGGGCTCCGCGTACCGCAAGCTCGGCCTGGAAGATGAAGAGCGCATGAGCGGCCACGGTGTCTCGTGGTGTGCAACGTGTGACGGCTTCTTCTTCCGCCAGAAGACGATCGCGGTCGTCGGTGGCGGCGACTCTGCCATGGAAGAGGCGACGTTCCTCACGAAGTTCGCCGACAAGGTCTACGTGATCCACCGCAGTGACAGCCTCCGGGCATCCAAGGTCATGCAGGATCGCGCCGAGGCGAACCCGAAGATCGAGTTCCTGTTCAACAAGCGCGTCGAGCACATCTACGGCGACAGCCTGGTGACGGGCGTTGGCATCGTCGACACCAACGATGGCACCGAGACGACTCTCGACCTCGCCGGCCTGTTCATCGCGATCGGTGCAGACCCACGCACGCACCTCGTACACGGCCAGCTCGAGCTGACGACCCTTGGCACGATCGCCGTGGACGGCCGCAGTTCGCGCACCAACCTGGCCGGCGTTTTCGCTGCCGGTGACGTCATCGACCCGACCTATCGCCAGGCCGTGACGGCAGCGGGCTCCGGCACGGTTGCCGCACTCGACGCCGAGCATTACCTTGCCGGACTCTCTAGTGAGCTCAAGGCGCGGGCGGACGTCGAACCGGTCGCCGTCTAACTAACCCAACATTTTCACACCCCTGCAGCCTCAACGCTGTGCTCGTCCAACAGAAGGAAAAAACAATGTCAAACGCAAAGGCCGTAACTGACGACTCGTTCCAGGCTGACGTCCTCGACTCGCCCGAAACGATCATGGTCGACTTCTGGGCAGAGTGGTGCGGCCCGTGTCGCGCTGTCAGCCCGATTCTCGACGCGATCGCCGCCGAGCACTCCGACAAGATCAAGGTCGTCAAGCTCAACGTCGACGACAACCCGCAGATGGCCATGAAGTACCAGATCACCTCGATCCCGGCCATGAAGGTGTTCCGTGGTGGCGAGGTCGTCAAGACCGTCATCGGTGCCAAGCCGAAGCCGGCCATTGAGGCCGACCTGGCGGAGTTCCTCGCGTAGTCGCTACTTCGAGGTATGGCCGCCCAGACACTGTTCTGGGCGGCCATTCCTGTTTAAACCCATAACCTTTAACCTTCGACTAAGAAATCGGACACAAGATGACCTCGCAGGGCAACAATCTCGACCGCTGGTACGGCAGCTATGCAGAGCGAACGGCTGGCCTCGCCGCCTCCGAGGTTCGCGCCCTGTTCGCCGTCGCTTCGCGGCCGGAGGTCGTCTCCCTGGCCGGCGGCATGCCCTTCGTTTCGGCGCTCCCACGGGAGCTTGTCACCGGCGCGATGGAGCGCGTGATGCGCGACGGCGGTCCGACGGCCCTGCAATACGGCTCGGGACAGGGTGTTCCGGCGCTGCGGGAATACATCCTCGAGGTCATGGCCCTTGAGGGAATCCGGGGCAGCGTGGATGACGTGGTCGTCACCACGGGATCGCAGCACGCCCTCGAGTTGGTCTCGAAGATCTTCCTCGACCCGGGAGACGTCGTTCTCGCCGAGGGGCCGAGCTACGTAACGGCAATGGTCGTCTTCAAGTCGTTCCAGGCACACGTCGAGCACGTCCTCACCGACGAACACGGCCTGGTGCCCGACGCACTGCGCGAACACATCGCAAACCTGAAGGCCGCCGGCAAACGGGTGAAGTTCCTCTACACGGTGCCGACCTTCGGTAATCCGTCCGGGATCACGATGTCGTGGGAGCGCAGGCTCGAGGTCCTCGAAATCTGTCGAAGCAACGACATCCTCGTGCTCGAGGACAATCCCTACGGCCTCCTGTACTTCGATTCACCACCACCGCGCGCAATGCGCTCGGTCGAAGAGGAGGGCGTGATCTACCTCGGGACCTTCTCCAAGACGCTTGCACCGGGCTTCAGGGTGGGGTGGGCACTCGCGCCACACGCCATTCGAGAAAAACTCATTCTTGCTAACGAGGCCGCTGTGCTCTCGCCGAGCTCGTTCACGCAGATGATCATCTCCGAATACCTGTCGACGGCCGACTGGAAAGGGCAGATCGACACGTTCCGCGGCGTGTACAAGCAGCGCAGGGACGCGATGCTCCTTGCGCTGCACGATTACCTGCCGGATCTCACCTGGACGGTACCCAACGGCGGTTTCTACGTCTGGCTGCGCCTGCCCGAGAACATCGACAGCAAGTCGATGCTGCCGCGCGCCGTCAAGGAGCTCGTTGCGTACACTCCCGGCACAGCGTTTTACGCGGACGGCGGTGGCCGAAATCACATGCGCCTCGCCTTCTGCTACCCAACGCCAGAGTTCATTCGCGAGGGCATCAAGCGCCTGTCGACCGTTATCAACGGCGAACTGGAGCTTCTCAACACGTTTTCCCTCACCGGCCCGCTTGAGACAGTGCGCCCGGAGCACAACATCATCAGCCCGCCCGCGAACCTCGGCTAGGACACAATGAACGCAACATCGCCACTTCGGGTTGTCGTGCTCTCGGGCGGGATCTCGCACGAGCGTGACGTCTCACTGCGTTCCGGTCGTCGGGTAGCCGATAGCCTCGCTGAGCAGGGCATCAGCGTTGAACTGCGAGATCCGGACGCGAACATCCTCTCTTACCTGCAGGAGAGCCGCCCCGACGCCGTCTGGCCCGCGCTGCACGGCGCCAGTGGCGAGGATGGCGCGCTGCGCGGCCTGCTCGAATTTCTTGGCATCCCGTTCGTCGGTTCGCGTTCAGGCGCATCCAGGATGGCGTGGGACAAGCCGACCGCGAAGGTTCTCGTTGCCCAGGCTGGCGTCTCGACCCCGCACTCGATCACTCTCTCGCGCGACGCCTTCAGGGAACTCGGCGCGACCAGTGTGCTCGACAGCATCGCCGATGAGCTCCCGATACCTGTCGTGGTGAAGCCGGCGCAGGGCGGATCAGCCCAGGGCGTCACCCTTGTCGACGACATCGCCGAGCTGCCACGCGCGATGGTGCATGCATACACATACTCCGATGTCGCGATCATCGAGCAGCGCATCATTGGAACCGAGGTCGCTGTCGGCATCATCGATACGGGAGACGGCCCAGTCGCACTCCCCGCTGTCGAGATCGAGCCGCTTTCCGGTGTCTACAGCTTCGAGGCGCGCTACAACGCCGGGGAGACGCGCTTTTACATTCCGGCTCGACTTTCGGATGACGCGGTCGCGCGAGCATCGGAGGCCGCGATCGTGGCGCACAAGGCTCTCGGCCTGCGACACATCTCGCGAATCGACATCATCGTCGACAAGGCTGGCACGCCGTGGTTCCTGGAGGCCAGCGTCATGCCAGGGCTGACGGAGACCTCGCTGTTCCCCCTCGCGCTCGAGGCGGCCGGCCACGATGTCGGCTGGGTGTACTCGGCACTGGCAGACGCCGCTATAGCCGACTCCTGAGCGACTCGCTGGTCGAGTAGCCGCGCGGTCGGCATTCCGCTGGTCGAGTAGCCGCGCGGTCGGTATTCCGCTGGTCGAGTAGCCGCGCGGTCGGTATTCCGGTGGTCGAGTAGCCGCGCGGAGCCGGCGTTATCGAGACCAGCCCAGCAAAAAGTGCCGGTCAGCGCCCAAATCCGTCGATGTTCATCTCGCCCAGGATCCTGTTGAGGTCGGCAACGGTCGCGAAATCAATGACAATCGTGCCCTTGGATGCGCCGAGGCTGACCTTGACCCGAGTATTCAGCCGGTCGCCAAGTCGCCCGGCAATCTCATCCAGGTGACCCTGTCGTCCCCCTGCAGCGGGCTTCACCCGACGGGTCTTCGGTGAGGTCTGGCTGGCAGCGGCTTCGGCCTGGCGGACGGACAGGTCTTCGTTGACGATCTTGTCCGACAGCCGCTCCATCGCCGCCCCATCGCCCGCGGCGAGGATCGCGCGCGCGTGACCAGCACTCAGCACGCCAGCGGCGACCCGCTGCTGCACGGTCGCGGGGAGTTTCAGGAGGCGCAGCGTGTTCGTGATCTGCGGGCGCGAGCGACCGATCCGGTCTCCGAGCTGCTCCTGGGTGATTCCGAAGTCGCTGAGCAGCTGTTGGTAGGCCGACGCCTCCTCCAGCGGATTCAGGTTGGCCCTGTGAAGGTTCTCCAGCAGGGCATCGCGCAGCATGTTCTCATCTGCGGTGTTCTTGATGACCGCCGGGATGGTGTCGAGTCCGAGTTGCTTTGTTGCGCGCAGCCGACGCTCGCCCATGATCAGTTCGTATTGTGGGCCACCGGCCTTGGCCCCGACGAGAGGGCGAACCACGATGGGCTGCAATACGCCGATCTCACGAATCGAGACGACCAACTCTTCCAATTCGTCGGTGCTAAATTCCGTGCGCGGCTGCTGCGGGTTCGGAACAATGTCCGCGGGGGAGAGGTTTGCGAGCCGCGCCCCGGGTACCGCCAATAGATCGACGGGCTGGTCGTCGCTGGACTCGGGGAAGAAGACGTCGACGGGACGCTCGGCGCTCGGGTCATCCTGTGTGGGAATAAGCGCTCCGATGCCTCGGCCCAGTCCAGTTCGTCGCGGTGTGGCCATCAGGCAGGTGCTCCTCGGCGTGCAATTTCGGCGGCTGCCTCGAGATACGAGAGCGAGCCTGTTGAGTTGGTGTCGTAGCTGATGACGCTCTGCCCGTAGCTCGGCGCCTCCGAAATTCGCACCGATCGGGGGATGACCGCGTTCAAGACCTGTTTCGGGAAGTGGTCGCGCACCTCCTGGGCCACCTGGTTGGCCAAATTCGTGCGGCTGTCGTACATCGTCAGCAGGATCGTCGACACGTTGAGCGTGGGATTGAGGTGTCGCTCGATCAATTCGATGTTCTTGAGCAGCTGGCTGAGACCCTCGAGCGCGTAATACTCGCACTGGATGGGGATGAGCACCTCGTGCGCCGCAACGAACGCGTTGATTGTGAGCAGCCCGAGCGATGGCGGGCAGTCGATGAAGACGTAGTGGAAGGGTTCTGCGCTTTCATCGAGGAACTTGTCGAGCGCCGTACGGAGGCGTTGCTCCCGCGCAACCAGCGAGACGAGCTCGATCTCGGCGCCGGCAAGGTGGATCGTGGCCGGCAGGCAATACAGCTCGGCAAATTCCGGGCTCTTCTGAATAACCTCGGCCATGTCCTGGTCGTTGATGATCACGTCATAGACGCTCACGGTCTCCGAGCGGTGTTCTACCCCCAGCGCCGTGGATGCGTTGCCCTGGGGGTCGAGGTCGATGACGAGTACGCGCGCGCCTGAACGGGCCAGCGCCGCCGCCAGGTTGACGGTCGTCGTGGTCTTGCCTACCCCGCCCTTCTGGTTCGCCACCGTGAAGATCCGGGGCTTTGATGGCAGGGGAAGCTGGGTTGCCGCCAGCTGCAGCCGGCGGCGCGTGGTCTCGGCGAGCTCGAGAGCAAGAGGCGTCGAGACATCGAACGAGGACGCCGCAGCAGGTGCTTCGGCGAGGTCGCCTTCTGGATGTTCCACGTGAAACCTTCTGTGAGTTGTTGGCGAGCTGCCGGACAATCAGTCCACTGTAGCTCTAAAGACGCGGGTCACTTCTGGCAGGATTCCTGCCCCGAGTTCGATGACCTCGACGTCGATGAGATGAGCCTTCTTGATCTGTTTCGAAGCAGCTTTGACCTCATCCTCGACGCGCGCGCCCTTCAGGAATACCATCTCGCCGCCGTAGCGGAGCAGGGGAGCGGTGGCAGGAATGAGCTTCGTCAACGCGGTCACCGCGCGCGCCGTCACCTGATCAAGGGGCTTCGGCAACTTCGTTTCCTCAGCGCGAGCCCTGACAACAGAAACGTTGTCCAAGCCCAGAGCACGAGCTTCGGCTTCGAGCCATTCGACTCGACGCTCCATTGGCTCGATTAGGACCAGGTGGACGTCCGGACGAGCGATCGCGAGCACCAGGCCAGGCAGGCCGGCGCCACTACCGACATCCCCAACAACACCCTCCCGCAGGAGCGGTGCAAGCAAAACACAGTTCAGGATGTGGCGGCTCCACAGCCGCGGTAGCTCAAGGGGGCCAATCAGCCCCAGCTCCTCGCCCCGTGCGGCAAGATCTGCCGTGTACTGCCGAGCCAGGTCTATCCGTTCGCCAAACAATTCGGCCGCAACTGACGGCTCTCGCTCGACGATGATCTCGGTCAATGTTTCACGTGAAACGGTGAGAGCGTCACTTCGCCCGGGAGATGACGGTGTGGCGGTCGCGACCTTCGCCCTCGGACTCCGAGACATAGCCGCGCTCGCTCACGATGTCATGCACAAGCTTGCGCTCGTATGACGACATCGCGGGGAGTGAGGCAGCCTCCGCGCCGTCGTCCAAGCGAGAAATTGCCTTATCGACGAGAACACCAAGCTCCGTGGCGCGCGCATCGCGTGAACCGCCGACGTCCAGGATCAACCGTGAGAAGGCACCGGACTTCGTCTGCACAGCGATGCGGGTCAATTCCTGCAACGCGTTCACGGTGTCGGGCTTCGACAAGATGCGAAGGTTCGTGCTGCCCTCACCGGCGCTCACAGAAATATATGCGCGGCCACCGCGAGTGTCGATGTCGATGTCGCCGTCCAGATCTGCAATGTCGAGCAGCTCCTCGATGTAGTCGGCGGCAATGTCGCCTTCTTCCTCGATCTGCCCAGCGCTACGCGGTTCCGCGTCGTCAGCGGATTCGCCATCGGCCGATGCGGGGGATGCGACAACTGCGTCATCCCGTCCGTCTTCAGCTGCGGAGTCGATCGACTCTGTCTCAATCAGTTCGGCCTCTGCGACTTCGGCTGCTGCCGATTCGGTCTCGGTGACGTCGCTCATTTCTTGCTTCCACTCTTCTTGGCGCGGGCCTTACCCGCGGGCTGTTGACGCTGCGTTGTCACGCGCTTCGGTTCTTCGACGATCGTGAACGCTCCACCGGTTGACGTGCCACCCGCGCCCTCGGCCGCCAGTTCAGGTCTGCGCTGGCGCCGACGGTCAAGCCGTGCCTCGCGAGCGAGCGCTGCTTCCGACCCGGGAACGGGCATCGAGCGGATGACCAGGAACTGCTGGCCCATGGTCCAGAGGTTTCCGAAAACCCAGTAGAACATGACGCCGAGCGCGAAGCTGAAACCACTGAAGATGAAGATGAACGGCAGGATGTAGAGCAGAATCCGCTGCTGCTTGTATGTCGGGCTCGCCTTCATCTCGGGCGACTGGTTCTTCGACATGATCTGCAGCTGCGTGTAGAACTGCGTGGCAGACATCAGCACGATCATGCCGATCGCGATCCCGATGACCCAACCGTTGCCGTCCGCGGTCGACAGGGTCAAGTGCAACGGTGCGACATTGAAAAGGCTCGCGTGACCGAACGAATAGGCCAGGGTCCTGCCGTCGGCCGTGTTCGTGCCGAGCAGCCCGACGACGGTTGGCACCTTCGCCTGTGCTCCGGTGAGTGTCGCCGTCAGTGAAAGGAACACCGGCATCTGAATCAGGAGAGGCAGGCAGGAACTCAGCGGGTTTGTGCCCGTGCGCTTATAAAGCTCCATGGTCTCTCGCGACATGGCCTCGCGTGAGAACTGGTCTTTCTTTCCCTTGTACTTGTCCTGGATCTTCTTGAGTTGGGGCGCGACTTCGAGCATCCGGCGCTGGCTCTTGATCTGTCGGACGAAGATCGGGATGAGGGCCGAACGCACGACGATTACCAGACCGAGGATCGACAGGATCCAGGTGAGACCCGCATCCGGGTCCAGACCGATGGCGGTCCAGAACCAGTGAAAGGCCCACAGCAGGAGCTCGATGACCCACTTGATGGGCCACAGCACAACGCTGAGATCGGAGATGATTTTGGTGAGATCCATTGGTGCGGGTCAGCTCTTTCCGTGGCCGGGTGTAACAACAAATCCAAAGGGCGTCAGCGAGTACCGCTGCACGCGACGGGCAGGAACGTCATCGACGCCACCTTCAGCCCATGGGTGGCACCGCGCGATCCGCCAGGATCCCATCGCGACACCGCGAATGACCCCGTACTGCTGGATGGCCTGCAGCGCATAGTGCGAACATGACGGGTAATAGCGACAGACGTCACCATAGAGAGGCGAGATCACCTTGCGATAACCGCGAAGGATGACCACACAGCAGTTGCGCGGAAGTAGCCATAAAAAGGCTCCAACTCGCTTCATCGCTTCCCGGCCTCGTCCCCGCGAACACTGGGTTCAGCGGCTTTATTCTCAATAGCTCTCTCACCGAGAGCATTCAGGACCTCACCACGCAGGTTAGACCACGAAACCTCGGGGGATCCTGGCAGTGCACGAATCACGACGTCGTGACCGACGGGATGCAGCTGCAGTGCCTCGCGGCCTATTGCGCGGAATCGCCTCGTAACCAGGTTGCGCGTCACCGAGTTGCCGACGGTCTTCGAGACGATGAAACCAAATCGAGTAGGCGCGTCACCTCGCGGGGCCACGTACACCAGGGTGTGTGGCGTGCTCGTGCGCCGACCGCGCCGGACCGTCGTCTTATAGTCAGCAGCGCTGACGACGCGATTCGCTCGGGCGAGCACGAGACTGCTACTCAGGCGAGTGAGTTACGCGGACAGCTCGGTGCGACCCTTGCGGCGACGCGCCGCGAGGATGGAGCGACCGGCACGGGTGCGCATGCGCAGACGGAAGCCGTGCACCTTGGCGCGACGACGATTGTTTGGCTGGAAGGTTCTCTTGCTCATAGCTGTTCTCCGTTAACCCAGCTGTGAACGCCGGAAGAAGTAGGTGGCCAGACGGCCGGAAGTCAACTGGTTAAAAATACGGCGTTAAACCGGGTTGGTCAAACCAACGGACCGAAACGACCTATTATCCACAACTTCCTTTTCGAAGTTGGTAGCGACACCCTGTGGACAACTAAGGTGAAGGACAGCCTTTCTGGTCCGCTAGATCAGGCATAAACGTCGTCAGGCACTGTACAACGCAGGTGCATAACCCTGTGAATAAGTATCCACGGAGATTTGGTCAATATGACAGAGGTACCCGATTCCACGAGGGACATCTGGTCAACAGTTCTTGCACAGCTCACGACTGATCCGCGTATTACTCCCCAGCTCCAGGGATTCGTCAGCCTCGTGGAGCCGAAGGGCGTGATGGCGGGAACGCTCTACCTCGAGGTGCCGAACGAACTCACGAGGGGCATGCTCGAACAGCGCATTCGCGTCCCGCTCCTCAATGCGATTTCGGGCCTCGACGAAACTGCCGAGGTCTCCACCTTCGCAATCGTGGTCAATCCCGAGATCCAGCCCGACCTCCTTGAACGCGCAGAGACAGTAGAAGACCAGCCGTACATCGACACCTCAACCGTTTCGGCATCCCTCGACCAAAACAACACGGCACCGCGGGCGCCCGGCAGACTCAACCCGAAGTACAGCTTCGACAACTTCGTCATCGGGGGCTCCAACCGATTCGCGCACGCCGCAGCGGTTGCTGTCGCAGAGGCGCCGGCCAAGGCATACAACCCACTGTTCATCTATGGCGACTCTGGTCTCGGCAAGACCCACTTGTTGCACGCCATCGGTCACTACGCCGCCAACCTCTACCCGGGTATCCGCGTCAGGTATGTCAGCTCCGAGGAATTCACTAACGACTTCATCAACTCGATCGCTAATAACAGGGCATCGGTGTTCCAATCCCGTTATCGAGAGATCGACATCCTGCTGATCGACGACATTCAGTTTCTGCAACGTGCTGTCGAGACCCAAGAGGCGTTCTTCCACACTTTCAACACTCTGCACGACCACAACAAGCAGGTCGTGATCACGAGCGACGTCGCTCCCAAACACCTCACCGGCTTCGAGGACAGGATGCGCAGCCGGTTCGAGTGGGGCCTCATCACGGATGTCCAGGCACCAGACCTCGAAACCCGCATCGCTATTCTTCGCAAGAAGGCCCAAAGCGATCGCCTGCAGGTGAGCAACGAGATCCTTGAATATATGGCGTCGAAGGTGTCGTCGAATATCCGCGAACTTGAGGGAACCCTGATCCGGGTAACCGCCTTCGCAAACCTCAATCGCACGCCGATCGACCTGGCGCTCGTTCAAACGGTCTTGAAAGACCTCATCACTCTCGATGAAGACAACATCATCGCGCCGGCAGACATCATCAACCACACCGCCGACTACTTCAAACTCACCGTCGACGATCTCTATGGCTCCTCTCGCTCACAGGCAGTAGCGACGGCGAGGCAGATCGCCATGTATCTCTGCCGCGAAATGACCAACCTCTCGCTTCCCAAGATCGGCCAGTTGTTCGGCAACCGCGACCACACAACGGTCATGTATGCGAACAAGAAGATCACCGAGCTCATGAAGGAGCGTCGCTCGATCTACAACCAGGTCACGGAGCTCACCAGCCGGATCAAGCAAAACCATCGCTATAACAAGGCGTGACCAGCTAAATCGCTTCCGACGGCGTGATCGAGTTCCCACAGTGTGGATAACCTGTGCAAAACGTGCGGAACGCGCCGGAACAGTTTGTTGACTGTTAATGCCAACCTGTGGAAATGGAATCGTGGCGGATGTCTCCTGTTAGCAACCACAGCCGATCAATGCACAGGCGCTCAACATCTCACACGGTTGTAGTTACCTTGTAATTACAGGCATCCGCAGTACTTACCAACAGTTTCCACAGCGGTTAAGAATTTTAACCTCTTTAATGAATTAGCTATCCCGAACATAACCTTTGGTTCGGCGCCTCAGTCGCTGTGCCAGTATTAATCCGCCGTCCGTCCGTTTCGGCGCGTAAGGGGTGAACCCGTGAAGTTTCAGGTCAACAGGGACGTTTTCAGCGAGGCTGTGTCCTTCGCCGTCAAGCTGCTCCCGCAGCGAACGACCCTGCCGATCCTGAGCGGTGTACTCCTGGAGGCCAGCGCAGCCGGGCTGAAGCTGTCGTCGTTCGACTACGAAGTTTCCGCTCAGACCGAGATTGCTGCAGACGTCGAAGAAGACGGGCGCGTGCTCGTATCCGGCCGTCTGCTCGCCGATATCGCCAGCCGCCTTCCGAACGCCCCGGTGATTTTCAGCACAGAGGATGGCAGGATCGTCGTCTCCTGCGGTTCCGCGCATTTCACGCTCCTCAGCATGCCAGTCGAGGAATACCCAACACTTCCGCAGGTTGCCCAGAGTTCCGGCTCGCTGCCGGCCGAGAGTTTCGCGAATGCCGTAGCCCAGGTAGCGGTTGCCGCGTCCCGCGACGATGTGACGCCCGTGATCACCGGCGTTCAACTCGAAGTATCGCCGACCAGCCTGTCGCTCGTCGCCACCGACCGTTACCGCGTTGCCGTTCGTGAAATCGAGTGGAATGCCGGTGACAGCATCACAGACACGATCACCGCGCTCGTCCCAGCACGGACGCTTACCGAGATCGGCAAGACGTTTGGTCACAGCGGCACGATTTCGGTCGCGATCACCAACAGCGATGAGCGGGAATTGATCGCATTCCAGGCGGAGAAGCGCACAGTGACCTCACTCCTCATCAAGGGCAACTTCCCGCCGGTGAAGCGGCTGTTCCCCGAGACCGTCGACAACTATGCCGTGATCAACACTGCAGAGCTCATCGAAGCCACCCGGCGCGTGTCGCTGGTTCTGGAGCGCGAGGCCGCGCTGCGATTCTCCTTCACAGTCGATGGCCTGACCCTCGAGGCGATCGGGTCAGAGCAGGCACAGGCATCCGAGACGATCGACGCCTTCCTGACCGGTGGCGACACCGTCGTTTCGCTCAAGCCGCAATTCCTGCTGGATGGGCTCGGTGCTGTGCATTCCGAATTCGTGCGGATCTCGTTTACGAAGACAGACAACCCCAACAAGCCCGGCCCCGTGCTGATCACAAGCCAGTCATCCAAAGACCAGGCCGGCGCAGATAACTACAAGTACCTGCTGCAGCCGAACCTCCTGCTGCGCTAGCTCCATCGGACTAGAGGTTCATCGAACTACCCCCACCTAAGGAAGCACCATGCACATCGGTCTCATCGGTCTCGGCAAAATGGGTAACAACATGCGCGAGCGGCTGCGCAAGGGCGGCGTCGAGGTCACCGGGTACGACCCGAATCCCGCCGTCACCGATGTTCCAACGATGAAGGCGCTTGCCGCAGTTCTCGAGGCACCGCGCGTGATCTGGGTCATGGTCCCATCAGGGAAGATCACAGACGACGTGATTGCTGAACTCTCGACCGAGCTCGAGGCCGGCGATATCGTCATCGATGGTGGCAACTCCAAGTTCACGGAAGACTTCAAGCACGCGGCGGCCCTGGCCGAGAAGAAGATCAAGTTCGTCGACTGCGGCGTCTCGGGCGGAGTCTGGGGCCAGGCGAATGGCTACGGTTTGATGTGTGGTGGTGACGCGGCGGACATCAAGGTCCTTATGCCCGTGTTCGACGCACTGCGCCCGGAAGGGCCCCGCGACGAAGGGTTTGTACACGTCGGCGAAATCGGGTCTGGCCACTACGCCAAGATGGTGCACAACGGCATCGAATACGCGATCATGCAGGCGTGGGGTGAAGGGTACGAACTGCTGAGTGCCCGCACGGACCTGATCAAAGATGTGACAGGAACATTCAAGGCATGGGAACGCGGCACCGTTGTTCGATCGTGGCTTCTCGAACTCCTCGTGCGCGCACTCGAAGACGACCCGCAATTCAAGGACATCGAGGGGTACGTCGAGGATTCGGGCGAGGGTCGATGGACGGTGGAAGAGGCGCTCAATAACGCCGTTCCCGTTCCGACCATCAGCGCGTCGATCTTCGCGCGGTTCGTTTCCCGCCAGGGTGACCAGTCTCCATCCATGAAGGCCGTCGCCGCGCTGCGCAACCAGTTCGGCGGGCACGCGGTACGCAAGAACTGATGTGAGAGTCACGCACGTCTCCCTGACGGACTTTCGTAATTACGAGTCCGTAGAGCTCGACCTGCACCCTGGGTCGAACCTGTTCGTCGGCAGCAATGGCCAGGGCAAGACCAACCTGGTTGAGGCTCTCGGTTACTTGTCGACGCTCGGCTCGCACCGGGTCTCCTCCGACCAGGCCATGATTCGATCCGGACAGGATGCCGCGATCATTCGGGCGCGGCTGACCAACGACAACCGCGAATTGCTCGCCGAGGTGCAGATCAACCGCGTCGGGGCGAACCGAGCGCAGGTCAACCGCTCCGCTATCAAGACGCGCGAACTACCCCGCTATTTCTCGAGCGTCCTGTTCGCTCCGGAGGATCTGGCGCTGGTACGGGGCGAGCCTTCCGGCCGGCGGCGGTTCATGGACGAGCTGCTCACGCTTCGGACCCCTCGCCTCGCGGGCGTACTTGCGGATTACGACCGGGTGCTCCGGCAGCGCAACACACTCCTGAAGTCGGCAAGGGCATCCGGCGTCAGGGGTTCGCAGCTGGGAACTCTCGACATTTGGGACGAGCGCCTCGTCAGCTTCGGCTCCGAGATCATCGTGGCCCGCGCCGATCTCATTGCCGAGCTTCAACCAGAGCTGGCATCGGCCTATCGAGCAATCGCCGGTGAAGATCACGCCGCGTCGCTTGCGAGCCTGCTGAGCATCCTGGTCGCATCCGACGCCGCCGCCGGGTATGGCGGGGATGAACCGGATGCCAATGTCGGGTCAGCCGCAATCCGGCGCGACAGGCTGACGGCGGAGGAGACGGCAATGGACTTTCGTGCCGCCCTCGAGCGCCTGCGGCGCGCCGAGCTCGACCGCGGAATAACGCTGGCAGGGCCGCATCGCGATGATCTCGTGCTCACCTTGAACGACCTCCCCGCACGCGGCTACGCGAGTCACGGGGAATCCTGGTCATTCGCGCTCTCATTGAAGCTCGCATCCGCCGCGGTGTTGCGCCGCGAGTCGGCATCCGGCGACCCGGTGCTTATCCTCGACGATGTCTTCGCAGAACTCGATGAATCCCGGCGTGACCGGCTGGCCGCTGCCGTAGACGGATTTGAGCAGGTGCTGATTACGGCTGCGGTTGGTGGGGATGTTCCAGCGCAGCTCGCGACGAACGTCGTGCGAATCCGCGCCGGGAACATCCTGTCTGACGGGGAATCGTGATCGAGCATCAGGGTGACCAGCCCCCTGAGCACATCGGTGTCTATCTCAGGATGCGAGCGGTGTTCGGCGACCCGGCCAAGAGATCCCCCGACGCGCGCAAGCGTGCCAAGAAGTCGAAGGAGGGCGCGAGCGTTCCGTTCGGACTCGGACGGGACCCGCGCGGCATCGACGACGTGCTCGAGAATCTCACCAACCGACTCGGCTGGAACTCATCGCTCGCCCGGGCCGACCTCATTGGTTCCTGGGCAGATCTCGCCGGCACGGAGACCGCGGAGCACTCGACTCCCGTCGGCATCGAGGATGGTGTTCTGACCGTCAAGTGTGACTCGACTGCCTGGGCGACCCAGCTTCGCCTGATGCGCTCCCAGATCACGACGAGCATCGCTGCACGGTTCCCGGACGCGGGTATCGAGTCGGTCAAATTCGTGGGACCGAACGCCCCCTCGTGGAAACGCGGTGCCAGATCGATTCCAGGACGCGGCCCGCGCGATACCTACGGGTAAGAAGGCAAAACACTCCACCACAGCCCCATCTCTCCCCAGACGGGCGCCTATGGCCGCATATTGGCATCTGATTTGGTAGAATTGGAGAGCCGTCGGAGCCTCCAGTTGGACACTTCCCCCGAATGGCGCGAACCACCACAACGCGGCGGGAGCCACAGTAAACATGACACCAGAATCAATGGGCGACCTGCCAGAAGATCGACCGGAGATTCCGGCGCAGACTCCAACCGATGCGACCGAGGTGACATCACCCGCTGAACCCGTTGTGCCGTTCGTTCACGAGCGCAAAGGCCCGGACGACAGCTACGGTGCCGAGCAGATCCAGATCCTTGAGGGCCTGGAAGCCGTTCGCAAGCGCCCCGGTATGTACATCGGCTCCACCGGCCCGCGAGGTCTTCACCACCTCGTGACCGAGGTCGTCGACAACTCTGTCGACGAGGCCCTCGCTGGCTACTGCGACGACATCCAGATCTTCATCCGCCGGGATGGTTCGGTGCGCGTCATCGACAACGGTCGCGGCATCCCGGTTGACATCAACGAGCAGGAGCAGAAGTCGACCGTCGAGGTGGTCATGACGATCCTGCACGCCGGCGGCAAGTTCGGCGGTGGTGGATACACGGTTTCCGGCGGTCTTCACGGCGTCGGTATCTCGGTGGTCAACGCGCTCTCGACCGAGGTTGAGACCGAGGTTCGCCGCCAGGGTCACGTCTGGCGCATCAGTTTCAAGAATGGTGTTCCGACCGGGCCGCTGCTGGAGGGCGAAGCGACTGAAGAAACGGGCACGACGCAGACGTTCTGGCCGAGCCCGGCGATCTTCGAGTCGGTCGAGTTCGACTACGAGACGTTGCGCGCGCGATTCCAGCAGTACGCGTTCCTCAACAAAGGGCTGCGCATCACGATTACGGACGAGCGCGGCGACGAAGATGTCACCGAGAGCTACAAATACGACCGCGGTCTTGTCGACTACGTCGAATATCTCAACAACGCGAAGAGAAACGATCTGATCCACCCTGAGGTGATCGCATTCGAGTCGGAGGACACGGAGCGCAAGATCGCTCTCGAGGTCGCCATGCAGTGGACCAACGGTTACACCGAGAGCGTTCACACCTACGCGAACACCATCAACACGCACGAGGGCGGAACACACGAAGAGGGCTTCCGCGCAGCGCTGACAACGCTCGTCAACCGCTACGCGCGCGAGAAGAACATCATCAAGGAGAAGGACGAGAACCTCTCCGGCGATGACGTGCGCGAGGGTCTCACGGCCGTGATCTCGATCAAGCTCGCCGAGCCTCAGTTCGAGGGGCAGACGAAGACCAAGCTCGGCAACACCGAGGCCAAGGCGTTCGTGCAGCGCGTCGCGGGCCAGCAGCTCGGTGACTGGTTCGACTCGCATCCGACTGAGGCGCGCGACATCATCCGCAAGGCGATCCAGGCATCCCAGGCTCGCATCGCCGCTCGGAAGGCACGCGAGCAGACCCGTCGCAAGGGTCTGCTCGAGTCTGGCGGAATGCCGGGCAAGCTTCGCGACTGCTCATCGAAAGACCCATCGCTGTCGGAGATCTTCCTGGTCGAGGGTGACTCGGCAGGTGGCTCGGCCGTGCAGGGGCGCAACCCGGAGTTCCAGGCGATCCTCCCGCTGCGCGGCAAGATCCTGAATGTCGAGAAGGCGCGACTCGACCGGGCGCTCGCGAACAACGAGGTCCAGGCCATGATCACGGCGTTCGGCGCCGGGGTCGGAGAAGACTTCGCGCCTGACAAGGCCAGGTATCACAAGATCGTGCTGATGGCCGATGCTGATGTCGACGGCCAGCACATCACGACGCTCATCCTGACCCTGCTGTTCCGCTACATGCGGCCGCTGATCGATCACGGGTACGTCTACCTGGCGCAGCCACCGTTGTACCGGTTGAAGTGGTCGAACGCCGAGCACCAGTTCGTGTACAGCGACCGCGAGCGTGACGCACTGCTTGCCGACGGCGTCGCGGCAGGCAAGCGCATCCCGAAAGAGAACGGCATCCAGCGTTACAAGGGTCTTGGTGAGATGGACTACACCGAGCTGTGGGAGACCACGATGAACCCCGCGACGCGCACGCTCATGCAGGTGACTCTCGAGGATGCGGCTGCGGCCGACGAAATCTTCTCGACACTCATGGGCGACGACGTGGATGTTCGGCGCACGTTCATCCAGCGCAATGCCAAAGACGTTCGCTTCCTCGACATTTAAGGGCTGATCATTCATGGCTGACGTAACAGAACCAGAAGACGGCGCAGGCGCCACGGAACCAACTTTCGAGAACGCGCTGGTGGACACCACGCACGACAAGATCCAGCAGGTCGACCTTCAACTCGAGATGCAGAGGTCTTACCTCGACTATGCGATGAGCGTCATCGTCGGGCGCGCGTTGCCCGAGGTGCGCGATGGGCTGAAGCCCGTTCACCGTCGGGTGATCTACGGCATGTACGACGGTGGCTACCGTCCAGACAAGGGATTCAACAAGTGCACCCGCATCGTCGGCGATGTGATGGGGCAGTTCCACCCGCACGGTGACTCCTCGATCTACGACGCACTCGTGCGACTCGTACAGCCGTGGAGTCTTCGCTACCCGCTGGCGCTCGGTCAGGGCAATTTCGGCTCCGCAGGCAACGACGGTGCGGCAGCCATGCGATACACCGAGACCAAGATGGCGCCGCTCGCCATGGAGATGGTTCGCGACATCGACGAGGAGACCGTCGATTTCCAGGACAACTACGACGGCAAGACCCAGGAGCCCGTCGTCCTCCCCGCCCGCTTCCCGAACCTTCTGGTCAACGGCTCCGTCGGCATCGCGGTCGGTATGGCCACCAATATCCCGCCGCACAACCTGCGCGAGGTCTCGGCTGGCGCGCTCTGGGCGCTGGAGAACCCGGACGCGTCGCGCGAAGAACTTCTCGAGGCGCTGATTCAGCACATCAAGGGGCCAGACTTCCCGACCGGCGCGCAGATCCTCGGTATCAAGGGCATCCAGGATGCGTACAGGACGGGCCGAGGCTCGATCACCATGCGCGCCGTCGTCAATGTAGAAGAGCTCCAGGGTCGCACCTGCCTCGTCGTCACAGAGCTGCCGTACCAGGTCAACCCAGACAATCTCGCGCTGAAGATCGCGGAATTTGTGAAGGATGGCCGCATCGGCGGCATCGCCGACATCCGTGACGAGACATCCGGCCGCACGGGCCAGCGTCTCGTGATCGTGCTGAAGCGCGATGCGGTCGCGAAGGTCGTGCTCAACAACCTCTACAAGCACACCCAGCTGCAGGACAACTTCGGCGCGAACATGCTCGCGATCGTCGACGGGATCCCGCGCACCCTGCCGCTCGATGGTTTCATCACCCACTGGATCGACCACCAGATCGACGTGATCATCCGGCGCACCCGCTTCCGCCTCCGCAAGGCGGAAGAGCGCATGCATATCCTGACCGCGTATCTCAAGGCGCTCGACGCGCTCGACGAGGTTATCGCGCTCATCCGTCGCAGCGCAGACACCGAGACTGCGCGCGACGGGCTCATGGAGTTACTCGAGATCGACGAGCTCCAGGCCCGCGCCATCCTCGACATGCAGCTGCGTCGTCTTGCGGCGCTCGAGCGCCAGAAGATCATCGACGAGGCGGCCGAGCTCGAGAAGCTGATCGCGGAGTACCACCACATCCTCGAGACGCCGACCGAGCAGCGCAATATCGTGCGCGAAGAGCTGCAGGAGATCGTGGACCGCTTCGGCGACGATCGGCGCACGGAGATCATGTTCGGTTTCGACGGCGACATGAGCGTAGAAGATCTCATTCCCGAGGAAGAGATGGTCGTCACCATCACCCGCGGCGGCTACGTCAAGCGCACGCGCAGCGACAACTACCGCAGCCAGCACCGTGGCGGCAAGGGCGTCAAGGGTGCGCAGCTGCGAGCGGATGACGTGGTCGAGCACTTCTTCGTCACGACGACTCACCACTGGCTGCTGTTCTTCACGAACACCGGGCGTGTTCTTCGGGCGAAGACCTACGAGATCCAGGAGGCGGGTCGCGACGCGAAGGGCCAGCACCTCGCAAACCTGCTCGCGCTGCAGCCGGGCGAAGAGGTGGCGCAGGTTCTCGACATCCGTGATTATGCGGCTGCGAAGTACCTGGTGCTTGCAACCCGCGACGGCCTGATCAAGAAGACGGCACTCACCGACTACGACACCAACCGCACGGGCGGCATCATCGCGATCAACCTCCGCGAGGGCGACGAGCTGGTTTCCGCGATGCTCGTCGAGGAAGACCAGGATGTCCTGCTTGTCTCCCGCAAGGGCATGTCGATTCGCTTCACGGCATCCGATGCGGCGCTTCGTCCGATGGGAAGGTCAACCTCCGGAGTGATCGGAATGCACTTCAGGGATGATGACCAGCTGCTCGACGCGAGCGTAGTTTCAGATAGTGGATACGTGTTCGTGGTGACAGAGGGCGGCTACGCGAAGCGCACCTCTGCCGACCAGTACCGCGTGCAGAATCGCGGCGGTTTGGGCATCAAGGTGGCCAAACTGCAGGAGGCGCGTGGTGATCTTGCCGGTGCGCTGATCGTGGATGACGAGGACGAGGTTCTTGTGGTTCTTGCCAGCGGCAAGGTGGTACGGTCTTCCGTGGCCGAAGTTCCGGCCAAGGGTCGCGACACCATGGGTGTTGTATTTGCGCGGTTCGCAGACGATGACAGGATCATCGCGGTTGCCAAGAACAGTGAACGTAATCTAGAGAGTCAGGAACTCGACGAGTCAGACGCGTCTGGCGAGGTGGAGGAGCCTGGAAAGGACGAGTCGGCAGATGAGTAGTGTCGCGGAGAAACTCCAACGAAAATCGCAGCGCGCACCTGCGACCAAGCAGGTTCGCCTCAAGCTCGTCTATGTTGACTTCTGGTCGGCACTGAAGCTGTCATTCCTGATCTCGGTCTGCGCCGGAATCGTGCTGATCGTGGCCGCCATCCTCATCTGGGTGCTGCTTGACGCGCTCGGGGTCTTCAGTTCCATCGATGGCCTGTTGCAGGACATCCTCGGCAAGGCCACCTTCTCAATCCAGCAGAACGCCTCGCTTGTTCAAGTCACGGGGTTCGCTTTTGTGGTCGCCATTCTGAACGTCGTGGTCGGCACCGTGCTCGGTGCAATCGCGAGTGTGCTCTACAACGTGAGCGTCAGGCTCACGGGCGGGCTCCTCGTCGGGTTCACCAACCAGTAGCGAATTACCGTTACTTGGCGCAGGTACGGTACTCTCGTATCTGCCTCACGGGGGTATAGCTCAGGCGGTTAGAGCGCTTCGCTGATAACGAAGAGGTCCCAGGTTCAAGTCCTGGTACCCCCACGCGAGACAGATTTTCGCAGCAATACTCTTGACGGGCTTTCCCGTTTCGGGGCCTTAGCTCAATTGGTAGAGCGCCTGCTTTGCAAGCAGGAGGTCAGGGGTTCGATTCCCCTAGGCTCCACAATTGTGATGAGTCGGGACATCGTTGATAGACGATGTCCCGACTTTTGCTTTGTTGGCGCGGATTTTGGATGGACGGGGCCGTGTAAGCGATGGCTTTTGAGTCGATTCGGAGCCGCTCGAAATCCGC
>DASYEE010000210.1:0-2445 GCA_036499165.1 Galbitalea sp.
GTCCGAGGCGACGATCTATTCGCGCTTCGGTTTCGCGCCGTCGGCGATGCAGGCCGATTGGACCTTCACTCTGGCCCGCGCCCGCTGGATCGGGCCGACTCCTGACGGCCGGGTTCAGCTGATCCCGAATGCCGAACTGCAGAAGACCGGCCTGGCGCTGGTGGAACGCGTGCGGCTCGAGACCCCGGGCCAGATCGAGTTCGGCGGCGTGCACTGGATCCGGCTGTTCGGCATCTACGGCGACGCTCGTGGGCGCGACCACCGCAGTGTCCGTTACGACGACGCGAACGGCGTGCCCCAGGGTTTCGCGATCTACCAGGTCGCCCGCGAGCCCCGCAGCGATGACGCAACCCTTGAGGTCAAGTACCTGGTCGCCGCCACCGATGACGCATACGCCGCGCTCTGGCGCTACCTGCTCGAAGTGGATCTCATCAGCACGGTCAAGGCACACCTGCGGCCAGTAGACGAGCCAGTGCAGTGGCAAATCGCCGACGCGCAGGCCGCGCAGAAGACCGGCGAGGGCGACCACCTGTGGACGCGCATCCTCGACGTGCCCGTGGCCATCGAAGCGCGCACATACTCCGCGCCGGCCAGCCTCACGATCAAGGTGGATGACGCCCAGGGCTTCACCACCGGAACCTACCTGCTCGACATCGACGCCGCGGGCACCGCTCAGGTTTCTCGCACCGAAACGGCACCCGACCTGGCTATGACCGTCGTGGAACTCAGTGCCATCTACCTCGGCGGTGTCTCGGTCGAGTTGCTGGCCCGAGCCGGGCGTATCCACGAGCTCACACCGGGTTCGGTGCTCGCGGCCGACCGCGCCTTCGCTTCGTCCATCACTCCGTGGCTGAGCATATGGTTTTGAGATGACGAAAATCCTGCTGACCGGTTTCGAGCCGTTCGACGACGCCCCAACCAATCCGTCGTGGGACGCTGTGACCATGGTTGCCGAGCAATGGGACGGCCAGGATGAGCTCGTGACCGCCCGCATCCCCGTGGTTTTCGCCGAGGCCGGCGCAATGATGGGGCTGCTCATCACGCTGCACTCCCCCGACATCGTGATTGCGACGGGGCTCGCCAATGGGCGTACCGCCATCACGCCGGAGCGCGTCGCCATCAACATCGAGGACGCCCGCATCGCTGACAACGCGGGCGACCAGCCATCCGACCGCCCGATTGACACAGCTGGTCCGGTCGCGCGCTGGAGCGTCCTGCCGATCAAGGCCATCGTGCGCGAACTGGATGACGCGGGCATCCCCGCTCGGGTCTCAGACAGCGCGGGAACCTACGTCTGCAACAGCCTCATGTACCAGCTGATGAGCGCGGTCGATGGCACGGCAATCGTGGCAGGGTTCGTGCATGTTCCGAGCTCGCCTGAACTGGCCGCGCTCCACGACGAACCGTCGATGGAGCTGGAAACGATCGCACGCGGCGTCCGAATCGCTATCGACGTGACGGTCGCCGAGCTCCAACGACGTACTCTTTAGCTGCTGCTCGCCGGACCGCTAGCGACGCCCCTTGCGAAGCGCGCCGGTCGCGATCAGCAGCAGCGCGAAGACGATCGTGCCGATCACTCCGAGGGTGCCAGCACCGATGCCGCCGACAACGGTGAGCGCCTGGACGGCGAACAGGATCGCCGCGATCAGGAACGTGATATCTCCGTTCCGCGAGAACACGTGACGCACAAAGCCAAGGATGCCCGCAACCAGGAACCCGACACCGGCCAGGATCCACCCGAGTCGGCCGACGACCGCGCCGGGATCTGCAAAGTCGGAGATCGCGAGGATCGCGAACCCGACCGCCGCGACGATGTAGGCCAGCCGAAGCACCAGGTCACGCCCGCCGCGCAGGAACAGGAACAGGAAGCCGATCGCCAGCACGGCATCCGCCAGGAACGCGAACCACTTCGCGGCCGACGGCAGAACATATCCGAACAGGATGTCGAGCAGCAGGAACACACCGGCGGCGATCAGCAGCCAGTTGATCGCAGGGAGTCGGGAGATCTTGCGTGAGGTAGCCATGTGTCGAACCATAGCGAACCAGCCACTCGCCGGTCTTGCCGTTGCGCGAGCGGGTGGGAAGCGGTATCGGGCGAGAATGCAAAACGGGCCGCCATCCTCGAGAGGATGACGGCCCGTCGTCAAGTGCGACGCGATCTTCTGTATGTCGACCGCTGAGCCTGTCGAAGCGCTAGCGGCGCAGTCCGAGACGCTCGATCAGCGTGCGGTATCGATTGATATCGATGTCCTGCAGGTAACCCAGCAGGCGGCGGCGCTGACCGACAAGCAGAAGCAGGCCACGACGTGAGTGGTGGTCGTGCTTGTGCTCCTTGAGGTGCTCGGTCAGGTCTTTGATACGACGCGTGAGCATCGCGACCTGGACCTCGGGGGATCCCGTGTCACCTGGGTGGGTAGCGTACTCGTCGATGATCGCCTTCTTGAC
>DASYEE010000211.1:0-8417 GCA_036499165.1 Galbitalea sp.
TCATGCCCTGATCCAACAACTCCAAGAACCGAACCCGGGAAGCAGAAGGGCGCCGTCCCCGATAAGGACGACGCCCGTTCTTGTTCTGCATAGCAACTCCTGATCAATCAGGTGTTGCATCGACCCCTAGAACCCAAGAGGTCCGGGGCCCTTCTGGAAAGTCACATCTCGTAGTGCTCGTTCGGGTCGCCGTCGAAGAGGCGCCCGTCCTCGCGGCCGAGCGCTGTGATGGCGTCGACCTCGTCGTCGCTCAACTCGAACTCGAACACGTCGCCGTTGCTGAGCTGGTGCTCGGCGTTGGTGGCCTTCGGGATCGGCACCGAGCCGAGCTGGAAGTGCCAGCGCAGCACGACCTGGGCAGGCGAGACGCCATGCGACTCGGCGGCGTTGCGGACAGCGTCCTCCTCGAAGAGGCCCTTGGCGCGGGCCAGCGGACTCCAGGCGACGGTCCGGATGCCGAGCGAGTCGTGCACGGCACGCAGGTCCTCCTGCGGGAAGTACGGGTGCATCTCGATCTGGTTGATCGCCGGGACGACGCCGCTGGTGTCCATGATCCGATCGAGGTGCTCAGCGGTGAAGTTCGAGACACCGATCGTCGTGACCAGGCCGTCGCGCTGCAGGTCGACAAGGGCGCGCCAGGCCTCGGAGTACTCGTCCCGCTTCGGGTTCGGCCAGTGGATCATGTGCAGGTCGATGTGGTCGAGACCGAGGCGGCCCAGCGACTCGTGAGTGGAGACGATCGCGTCGTCGTAGGCGTGGTGGCGCCCCGGGAGCTTGCTCGCGACCCGGAACTCCGGACGCGCGACACCAGAACGGCGGATCGCCTCGCCGACGGTCATCTCGTTGCCGTAGTTCACTGCGGTGTCGATCAAGCGGTATCCGGACTCGACTGCGCTCAGGATCGCGTCGAGGCCGTCTGCACCTTGGAGTCCGGTCGTGCCGAAGCCGACTGCGGGCAGCTCGGTGCCGTCGTTCAGGTCATAAATCGGGATTTCCATCGGGACTCTCACGTTTCTGCTCGCGGGCAACAACACGGTTCACCCAGCCACTTCGTCGTGCGTCTCTCCCCAGTGGGCGGGCTCAGAGGCAACCCTAGCGAGATTGCCGACCGTTGACACGCATTCACCGGGGTAGATATCGGACGAGTTGGACATCGGAGTTTCGAGTTCGGAACTTGTAGTAGAGACTTCCGCCGCCGAGTTTCGTGACGGCGAAACAGGTCCCGGTTGTTGCTTGACATATGCAGGTAGATACCTGCATACTAGGGCTATGAGCACGGATCGGGAGCTGTACGACGCGGATCGGGTCTTCAAGGCTTTGGCCGACCCGACCCGCCGGCTTCTCCTGGATCGGCTCAGGGAGCGGAACGGCCAGACGCTGGGGGAGTTGTGCGGGGCGCTGGAGATGGCGCGCCAATCGGCGACCCAGCACCTCGACCTCCTGGGGGAGGCCAACCTGGTCTCCGTCGTACGCCGAGGCCGCGAGCGCCTGCACTACTTGAACCCGGTGCCGATCCACGAGCTGCAGGCTCGCTGGATCTCCACCTTCGAACAACCCCGCCTTGACGCGATCAGCGCTGTCAAGCACCGAGCAGAGGAGCAAGCTATGACGACCGAGCAGTTGACCGTCCCCGACTACGTGTACGTGACGTACATCCGCGCGAGTGCGGAGCAGGTATGGGGAGCGTTGACCGATGCCGACCTGACCGCTCAGTACTGGGGCCATCGCAACGTCTCCGACTGGCAGGTCGGCAGCGGCTGGGACATGGACCGCCTCGACGGGACCGGCGCGATCGTCACCGGCACGGTGCTCGAGGCAGAGCCGCCGACGCGACTGGTGATGACGTTCGAGGACTCGCCCGGTGAGGAGCGCCCGAACGGCCCGTCCGTGGTCACCTTCGGCATCGCGTCTGAAGATGGTGTCGTCCGGCTGACCGTCACCCACGCGAACATGCCCAACCAGGACTTCGCCAACGGCATCTCCGGCGGCTGGCCCGGGATCCTCGCGAACCTCAAGTCGCTCCTGGAGACCGACTCGGTTCTGCCGAAGAACCCGTGGGAGATGGGCTGAACTAGCCGGCCGGCCCGGTCAGGCGCAGGTTGCGGATGACTGGCCGGGTGGCACCGACCGCGCCCACCAGAACACAGATCGCGATACTGCCGAGCTCGACGGAACGGGCGCCGAAGGCGTGGGCGAACGGCCCGACTAGAACCTCGCCGACCGGCATCGCGACGAAGGAGAAGAACCCGTCGATCGCCATCACCCGGGACAGCATCTCCTCAGGGACCTTCTCCTGCACCGTGAGGCTCCAGGCGAGATCGATGATGCTCGAGCCGACCCCGGCGACGACGAACGCCGCCGTGAGCGCGGTCGTGTGCACCCAGGTGCCGAGGACGAGCATCGGGGCAGCGGTGAGCACGAAGGCCAGGACACACGCCATCAACGGGCGGCGCAGCGTCACGCGCGCGAGCACGAGGGTGGCGGCAAGCAGCCCGACGGCCTGGCCCGACCGTGCGATGCCCCAACCGCCCGCGCCGATCGTGCTGTGCGCGATCGTCGGACCCAGCACCATGATCGAACCGCTGATCAGGGCGTTGAAGACCAGCGAGCCGCTTGCCACCGGCAGCACCCAGCCCAGCTTGCGCACGAAGGTCCAGCCGACCTTGAAGTCGCCGATGACACTGGCCTGGCGCTCCGGCCTCGCGCCGAAGGGCAATGCCAGGGCGGCGAGGAAGCCTGCTGCCACGATGTAGGTCGCCGCATCGAACCCGAGTGCCCAGCCCGGACCGATTGTCGCGACCAGCACGCCGGCCGTGGCGGGCCCGAGGATGCGGAGTGCGCCCGCGGTCTGGTTGATCAGCAGGTACGCCGCCTTGCGCTGTTCGGCTGGCAGCAGGATCGGGACCATCCCGTGGATGGCTGGGTAGCTGATCGCGAAGGCGGTACCGCTGACCAGCTGCAGAACCACCAGCTGCCAGACATGGGCCTGATGGGTGAGCACGAGCGACGCTGTGACCGCCTGGATCGCAGCCTGGGTCAGATTGCAGCCGCGCAGGACCAGCGAGCGTGGCAACCGGTCCGCCAGTGCGCCTCCCAGCAGCATGAACGCGACCATCGGCGCGGTGGACGCTGCTGCGACCCAGCCGAGAGCGGAGGGGGAGTTGTCGATCGCGAGCACCGCGAAGGCCAAGGAGACCGCCGCCATCGAGGAGCCGACGGTGTTCACGAGCTCGCCGAGGTAGAACAACCGGAAATTGCGTTCTCCCAACGGGGAGGTTCTCGCGCCGGCAGCCATCAACGCGACTCTAATGCGGTCTGTCCGGCCGGGAGATCGTTGGACAAAGAAACATACGGTATGTATGTTCGACGTATGACGACGCGACCCGCAGCTCTCGGTACACCCCAGATCGTGGACCTCGGCACCTGCGCGGTGCAGGTATTCGACGCCGGACCGGGCGACGGGCCGGTGGTCGTCTTCGTCCAGGGGCTCCTGGTCAATGCCGATGTGTGGCGTGATGTCGTGCCGGACCTGGTGGCCGGGGGAGCGCGCTGCATCACGGCGGATTGGCCGCTCGGGGCCCACTCCATCCCGACGCCGGATGCGGACCTGACGCCGCCGGGGGTGGCGGCGTTGATCGGAAGCCTCCTCGACGTCCTCGATCTGAACGACGTCACGATCGTCGCGAACGACACCGGCGGCGCGCTGACCCAGATCCTGATGGCCACCGGCCCGCAACGGGTCGGGAGAGTGCTGCTCACCCCGTCGGACAGCTTCGAGATGTTCTTCCCGCCGATGTTCAAGCCGCTGGTGTGGATGGCGCATGTACCGGGCGCGGTCTGGGTGATCGAGCAGGGGATGCGCACGCGGTTCGCCCAGCGCCGGCCGACGTCCTTCGGCTGGCTCTCGCTCACGCCGCTGCCGGACGACCTGCTCGACTCGTTCGTCCTGCCGGCTCGGAAGTCGCGAGCAATCCGCAAGGACCTGGCCCGGTTCCTGCGTACCGTCCACAACCGGCACACGCTGGAGGCGGCGAGCAAGCTGCACAACTTCGACAAGCCCGTGCTGCTCGCCTGGGGTGCCGAGGACCGGTTCTTCCCGTTGTCGCTCGCCGAGCGGCTGGCGGAGATCCTGCCGGACGCTCGGATCGAGGTCGTCCCCGGCGCGCGCACCCTGGTTCCGTTCGACCGTCCCGACATACTGAATCCCATGATCCTGAGTCTCATCGGCCTCGATGCCCGCACCTAGCCGTAGTCAGGCGGAGCGGACGGAGGCGACCCGCGCCGCGCTGGTCGCTGCCGCGCGACCCCTGTTCGCCGCGCGAGGTTTCGCCGGGGTCTCGGCCGAGGAGATCGTTGCGGCCGCGGGCGTGAGCCGTGGGGCGCTGCATCATCATTACGGGGACAAGAAGGGCTTGTTCCGGGCTGTCTTCGAGCAGCTCGAGGCCGATTTCATGACCGATGTGGTCGTTGCGGTCGACGGCGTCGCAGCCGAAGACCTCGTCCCGGTGGCCGTGAAGGCGTTCCTCGACATCTGTGCACGTCCCGAAGTGCGCCAGATCGGCCTTACCGACGCACCTGCCGTCCTGGGATGGGCCGACTGGCGATCCATCGAGGCCGAGTACGGCCTCAGCATGGTGGTCGCGCTGGCGGCAGACAGTGAGCCTGTCAGATCCGGTACGACGTCAGCCGACGTGTTGGGCCAGCTCGTACTCAGCGCCCTGATCGAAGCTGCACTGCTCGTCGCGAACGCTTCCGACCCGGTACGCCGTCGCGCAGAAGTCGAGGCGACCCTGCTGAGGCTGATAGGGGATCTGTTCGGGGGATAACCGCCGTGCCTGAAGCCCTTTTTCCACCCACAGGGGGTCGCGGTCGGGGAGTTTGTCCACAACCTTCCTTCGGGGCTTGCCACGCACTCGAACGCCTGTTCGAATGAACGTACGAAGGTCCGCATGGGAGGTGTACAGGTGAGCATTGCAGACGGGCTTTCGCGTCACCCTGTCCGCGCTTGTGCTGCTGCGGTCGTCGAGGCGTTGACGGATGTTGCCAGCGTCCCGGTCGAGCTGATGAGCGTTGAGGACAAGGGCTCCGCGCTAGTCGAACTTGACGAGGCTGAGCGGGTGATCGCCGCATTGCGGCTGCGGATCCTGGCTTCATCCAGCGACGTAGCCGCCGAGTTGGGGGCGCGCGACGCTGGTGCGTGGTTGGCTCATCGCACCCAAACCGACGACGGCCCCCGACGCTCCGACCTGCGGCTCGCTGAGGCATTGACCCGGCGCTGGACCCGCGTCTACGACGCGATGGCTGCCGGTCGGGTCAACCGCGCCCAGGCGCACGTCATTGTCGCCGCCTTGGATGAGCTCGAGGCGCCGGATCTCGACCCTTCTCTTCTGGTGCGCGCCGAGGAGCACCTGATCGAGCTGGCCGCCGACTTCGCGCCGAAGCGGTTGCGGGCACTCGGGCGGCGCATCCTCGACATCGTCGCTCCCGAGATCGGGGAGGCCCGAGAGGCCCGGGCCCTGGAGCTGGAGGAGCGTCGGGCTCGCGACGAGACGTCGTTGAGGTTCCATGCCGTCGGCGGCGGACTGACCCGGATCGAAGGCGTGCTGCCGGACGCTGTCGCGCACCGGCTCCGCACCTACCTCGAGGCGTTCACCTCACCGCGACACGATGCTGCCGTCGGCGGCGAGGGGGACGGGTTGCCGTCTCATCGCAAGCGCGGTCACGCCTTCTGCTCCCTGCTCGAGGCGATCGACCCCGAGCGGCTGCCGCGCCACGGTGGAGACGCGACCACGGTGATCGTCACGGTCAGCCTCGAGTCGCTACGCGCCGAGCTCGCGGTGGCCGGGGTGCTCGGAGCAGACGAGGAGCCGATCAGCGCCGCGCAGGCCCGCCGGCTCGCATGCAATGCCAAGATCGTGCCGGTCGTGCTCGGCGGTCAGTCCGAGATCCTCGACCTCGGCCGCGCATCGCGGCTCTTCTCACCCGCTCAGCGCAAGGCGCTGCGGATCCGAGACAAACGATGCCGAGCCAAGGGCTGCGCGACCGCGGCGACCTGGTCTGAGGCACATCACCTGAAATCCTGGCTCGCCGGCGGCAAGACCGACATCGCCAACGGCATCTTGTTGTGCGGCTTCCACCATCACCGGGCGCATGATTCCGGGTACGAGCATGCGATGGACTCCGATGGGGATCTGGAATTCTGGAGGCGGCGGCGAAGCGCGAGGGAGTAGTGGACCTCTGCGCATGTTGACATAATGTCCCTTATCGGCGAACCGATACGAGGCAGAATCAGTGGTCGATGAACAACAGCGCCAACAACCGGTGCGGCGCACATGGACCGAGCGAACCGCGAAACTGAGCCGGTAGGTGACGTAGCCAGCCACCACCGCAAACAGCACCGCTTCGCGGCGCCGTCCGACGGGGTCCAACCAAGGATAGGGATAGCCGGCGCTCAGGAGTTCCCAACCGGTTGGGACGTTTCGCTACGAACGGTGCAACCAGGCGACCAGATCGGCTGGGCCAAGAGCCGCGACACGATCCTGGTATTCGGCGAACTCCGCGTCGCTCAGCACCTCTCTCCCGGCGCCTGGCGAACCCCGACGGAAGAACGCTGCCGGGTTCTTCAAGATGCCTGCGGCGCCGGGGATCAGCTGCTGAGAACGCTCGCGCATGCTCTCGAACGTGGCTGCTTGAACCAACTCGTGCCAACGATCATCAGGGACGTCGATGCCCAGCCGATGGGAGATCTGGCGCATCTGTCCGCCGAGATCCGCGGCCAGGTCGCCATAGTGCAGGAGGAGGACGTTGGGACGATCTCGACGTCTCCAAGCGTCCGCGACATGCCAGATCACGCCTTGCAGCGAGTCCAGAGATTCGCGGGGATCCCTGTCGGCACGGATCCACTCCAACAGCCAGTCGTGCAACGGCGGACGTGCCGTCGATGCACTTGTCGGCATTGGCTGCCCGGTGAGCAGGCGCATCCGTTCGCGATCGATATTGGCGCTCTGGTGGTAGAGCGAGACAGCCATGTCGAGAGGGTGCCGAGCGACCACGATGTACGTCACCCGATCGTCCGCCGGTACGCCGTCCAGTGGCGTGTGGGTCTTGATGAACCTCCGGTGGGTCTGTGCAGCGAGTTGCTCGTACACGTCGTTCTTCGGCGTCACCAGGAAGTCCAGCCAGGGAGAGAGATCGGCGAGCCGCGCCGGAAGCTCCGTCCGCTGGAAGATCAGCAGCGCACAGATCATCTGTGCCCAAGTGGTTCCGCTCTTGGAGCGCGTGCTGATCACGATGTCGCCGGCGCGGAACGGGAAGCCTGCCCACCGCTGACTGTCCTCGTCGGCAGACTGGTAGCGAACCGGTATCTCGGACACGCGTCGATCCTATGGTTGGCGATGCGCATTGGCGCTGTGTCGGTTAGCCATGACGCACAGCCTTGGATCGATTGCGAACGCTCTAAGTACGCCGGGTCCCGTTGCGGCGGCCAAGGAAGCGGAGTCTCACTCCGGCGATAGCAGCGATCAGTGAGACCAGAACGCCGATCACTAGATGACCGCTGAACAGGCTTATTCTGAAGCTGACCATCAGCGCCACGAAAGCCAGCAGCGCGACCAGGTCCAAGAGCCGTAGCCCGAACGAGCGATTCACGTGTGGAACCCCGCTCGCCTCGGATGCCCCGTCAGCACCCTGTACGCCGCGACCGGCACCAGGACCGGGAAGAACCCGAACCCGCCGAGCTCGACACCGCCGAGTCTGATCGTCACGAGCAGGAATGGAAGCGTGTAGAGGCATGCACGCAGCAGGATCGACGTCCAAGTCCGCCAGTCGTGCACATCGGCACGGATCGCCGTCGCCACTGCCATGTCAAGAATGCTAGGCGCTTCAGCACCTATCCGCCGGTTTCTCCTCTTGAGCCGTTGGCGGAGGCTCCTGGACGACGGTGCTTGGAACGCAGGCAAGGAGCTACGACTGACACGATGAGGAGCGCTAGAGCCACCACGAAAGCGAGCCTCGCTGTCCGGAGGTCGTTCGCCGAGGTCACCTTGGCCTCGTCTGTGTGACCGCCCACGAGCACGGTGCTTCGGACGACGGCCTCCTTCCACGCCGCGGCACAGGTGCCGTCCCGGTTGTCACGACCGCTGCAGTACAGGCCGTCGGGGCCGACGTACGCCACACCGGTCTGCAGGGTGAACACCGCGAGGACGACGCATGCGATGAAGGACAACAGGCCGAAGCGCCACCTCAGGTTGTTCGACAGGCTCTTCGGGGTCGATGCCATATCTCTAGAAACACGGCATGGGCGACCTGATCACGCGGATCAGATGAATAGTCCTCAAGTCCCCTGGTCAGGGACCTCCGACCGAGGTCTGGGCGCCTGGTCGTTCCTAGGTTCGAGGCATGACCCGCTTCATTGCCGC
>DASYEE010000212.1:0-22817 GCA_036499165.1 Galbitalea sp.
CACCATCGCCAACGACGGCCACGACCCGGCTCCGCGGGCGAGCGATCTTCGCGCCCACGGAGGCCCCGAGCGACCAGCCGAGACCGGAGCCTCCGGACTGAAAGTGGGTGCCGGGGAGGGTGCGAGCCAGGTGCTCGCGCATGGCGTCGCCGTTGGTCGTGACCTCCTCGACCACGATGTCGTTGGGCGCGAGCAGATCGTCGAGTGCCTCGAAGACCTCGCGGGACGAGATCGGAGCGTCATCTGCCGGTTCGAGCGGCGTCGAAGATGCACTCGGGGTGAACCAGTGCTCGCGCAGGGGGTTACCGGCCAGTGCCGCGTTGGTCGCGCGCAGCGCGTGCAGTGGCTCCGACTGGATGGTGAGCTCAGACGGAAAATCCCAGTTCGGGGAGTCCGCTCGTATCGGGTCGGTTCCGATGTGCACGACCCGGGCGTCCGCAGCGGGATGCACCCGGCTAGGCACCCAGGGAACGTCGCTGTCGATGACCACGATGAGATCCGCGTCCTCCATCGCGCGACGAGAATCCGAGGCGTTGCGAAGGTACAGCGGATGGTCGGAGGGGAAATTCATGCGCTCGCGACGGTCGACCACCGGCGCGCCGAGGAGTTCAGCGAGGGCGACGAGTTCGGCGACAGCGCCGGGTTCCCTGCCTACCCGTGTGGTCGTCAACACCGGGCGGCTGGCGTTCGTGAGCAGTCGGGCGAATTCCGCAGTCGTCGCGTCTTCCGGAGCGTAGCGCGCAGGAACCGATCCCGATGACGGAAGCTGTCGGCGCGCGCCCGCCACGGGGGCCATGAGGGCCTCGCGCCCGGCGGTGAGGTAGGCGGCGCCCGGGGGAGTCGCGAGCGCCAGCTGGAACGCGCGATTGACCTGCTGGTCGATCAGCTCGGGCACTCGCAACTCGACCGTGGACTTGGCATATTGGCGCACGATGCCGTCCTGGTCCGGAACATCCTGCTGCCAATGCACCGGGAGGTCGCGCATGCCCGGCACGGATCCCGTGCTGATCACGGGGGTGCGGCCGGCGAAGATCACGACACCGATCTCGCTGCGCCACACATTGTGCAGCATGGCGCCGAGGTTCTGGGTGCCGACATCGACGTGCACGACCACCACCTGGGGTTTGCCGCTCACCATGAAATAGCCGTGCGCCGCCGCAAGGGCGACGGCCTCGTGAACGCACAGCACGACGGTCGGTGAGCGCAGGGAGCGGGCGTTTCGCCCGGCGATCGCTTCGAGCAATGGCGCAGTGTCGGTTCCGGGATTCAGGAACAGGTATTCGGTTCCGTTGTCGACGAGTGCCTCGACGAACCTGTCGACGACCTTCTCATCCGGCTGTTGCTCAATCAAGGATCGTGTACTCCGCTTCGATGTCGACGTCGAGTGCCTGCAGCACGCGTGCGACGCCCTCGTAGTGCGCGGCGAGGGCGACGATTTCGGTCGCCTGCCGAGTGGTGAAGTGGGCGAGAAGCCCGTCGAAAGTCGCGTCGGTCATAGCGATCTCGTGAACGGCATCCGCCGCGAGGAGCGCGGCGCGCTCCGGCTCCGTGTACGAGGCCGGCGCGGCGGCCCACTCACCGACGGCGTCGATCTTTGCCCGGTCGACGCCAGCCCTGAGCGCCATGCCGTGGTGATGGTTCCATTCGTAGCGCGACTGGGTGAGCGCCGAGATGCGCAGGATAACGAGCTCGACGAGCGCGCGATCCAGCTCGCTGCGGTACCGGATGGCCGCGCCGACCTGGTGAAATCCGTCGAGGAAGGCTGGTGCGTTCGCGAGCACTCGATAGAGGGCGATCGGATCGCGGCCCTCGCTTACGAAGCTCTCGAACGCCGGCTTCGCGGCATCGTCCAGTTCGTCGTCCGACAGGGGAGATACTCGGCTCATTGTTGTCCTTCCAGACGCTCAAAGTGGCGCCGCACCGCGGCGGAGAATTTGTCGGGGGTCTCGAGCTGCAACATGTGGGGTCCCGCAAGCACCTCGAGCCGCGCCCCCGGGATCGCCTCGGAGAGCGCTGTCACCGCCGCCGGCGGCGTCGCGAGGTCATCGCGCCCCGCGATGCAGGTGACCGGTGCATCGATTCCCGCCAGCTCATCCCTGGCATCGTGGCGGCTCATCGCGATCCAGGCCTGGGAGACGCTCGGTGCGTCGGCCGCGGCGAGGGTCGCGCGGGTCTTGCTCACGAAGTCGGCCTCCGTCGGTTCCCGCGCACCCGCGGTGAACCAGCGTTCGAGGGTCTCGGTGACGACCCCACCCGCTCCCACCCGCAGGATGCGCTCGGCCCGCTCTCGCATCACATCCGGATTCGTCGCGGCTCCCGCGGCAGCGAGGACGGCGGAGCGCACCCGACCGGGATGACGCACGAGCAGGTGCTGCGCCACCATCGATCCCATCGAGATGCCGATGGCGTCGATGGGGCCGTCGATCGTCGCTGCGATGTCGTCGGCGATCCAGTCGAGGTCCCAGTCGTCGTGCCGTGCGCTCCTGGCTCCGTGACCCGGGTACTCGTAACGGAACTGGGGGCGTGTGGGAAGGCGACTGGAGTCCCAGGATGACGCGTCGAGCGCGACGGGGGAGATCAGGACGATCGTGGAGGCGGTCGGCTCAGTGGTCTCCGAAGACACCAAGTTCTCCAAAGATCTCGTAAATGTCCTTGGAATGCTGAGCCAGGGTGGGGTCGTCGTCCACTGAGAAGGGCCGCGGCCGCGGCGCGGTGATGCGGATGTCGCGCACCACCTTGCCCGGGCTCGGAGACATCACGATCACGCGGTCGGAAAGGCGCACGGCCTCCTCGATGCTGTGGGTGATGAAGAGCACCGTTTTGCGGTCCTCTTCTTCCATCCACAGCGACTGCAGGTCCTGCTGCATCTGCGTGCGGCTGATCGCGTCGAGTGCGCCGAACGGCTCATCCATCAGCAGCAGCGGCGGCTTGTGCATGAACGCGCGGGCGATCGCAACGCGCTGTCGCATCCCGCCTGAGAGCTGGCGCGGATAGCGGCGTGCGGCGGCGCCGAGCCCGATGTGGGCGAGCAAGTCCTGCGAGATCGACCGTGCCTCCTTGTGTGACATGCCCCGGATGATGCCCTGCAGCGCGACATTGTCGAGGGCCGTGCGGAATTCGAGCAGAAGGTCGTTCTGGAATACCACGCCGACATCCGTGACGGGCTTTTTCACCTCACCGCCCCCCACCCGGACGGTGCCAACGCTCGGCTCCACGAGGCCAGCGACGATGAGCATCAGTGTGCTCTTGCCGCACCCACTCGGCCCCAGGATGCTGACGAACTCGCCAGACTCGATCGTCAGGTCGACGTTCTGCAGGGCGGAGTTCACCCCGTCTTTGGTGACGAACGTCTTCTCGACGCCCAGGATCTCGATGCGCGACCCGGCTCGTGCCGTGTCGGCGGCCCGTTCGGTGCTCTGCGTCATTGTCATGTCCCTCGTTGTCCCTTCTCCACTATCGTCGTGTTTGCTCAGCAGCTGGGGAAGGTCGTTCCAGCGTATTTCTGGGCGATGAGGTCTGACACGTTCGCGCTCTGCTTCAGCAACCCGGTCTGCTTCAGCAGGTCGCCGGTCTGACTCCATGCCGCGTCGGAGACCGGACCGAGTTTGGTTGCACCGTCGGATGCGCACAGCAGTCCGAGGTCCACCTTGAGTTCTGCGGTGATCTGCGCGTTGGAGCCGGCGGTGGGGAACTGCGTGACCATGGAGGCAGCCGCGGCGCTAGGGTGCTTCTTCGCATCCGCCCAGCCCTGGAGGCTCGCCTCCGTGAACTTCTTCACGATGGCTGCGTGGGCAGCGAGGTAGCTCGAGCTGGCCGTGATCGACAGGCCGACGGTCGGAACCCCGACCTGGTAGAACATCTTGTAGCCGATGTCGTGGCCGGCGAGCTGGAGAAGCGGCACCTGGGTGTCGCCGCCGCTCACGATCGCGTCGACCTGCTTGCCGAGCAGGGATGCCTGGAGTGCGGCGGGTGCAACGTTGACCGGTTTGATCGAGCTGTACTGCACCCCGTTCTTCGCCAGCACGGCCTTGAACAACTCGGCATTGCCGGTGCCGGCCTGAAGACCGATCTTCTTGCCTGCGAGATCCTGGATGGCGTTGATGCCAGAGCCCTTGAGCCACATGACCGCGAATCCGTTCACCTGCAGCACCGGAGCGACGATCTTGATATCGCCACCCGTTCCCGCGACGGAAAAGGCTGACGGTGCATCCGTGTACCCGATGTCGACCTTGCCTGCGGCAACCTGCTGGGCGGCGGGGATGGATCCCGTGCCCGGCTTGATCGTCACATCGAGTCCGGCCTTCTGGTAAAGGCCGAGCTGCTTCGCGTAGGTGAAGCCGACCTGGGCGCCGCCAGGGGTGAAGTTCATGACGAAGCTCACGGGGGTGAGCTTGCCGGTTGCGCCCGACTGGCTGCCTGAGGATGCTGTGGAGCTGCAGCCTGCGAGGGCGATGACGGCTACTGCGGCCAGGGCCGCGACGGCGCGAACCCGGAGTTTGGTGCTTGGCATGGCTTGTCCTGTCTGTGATTGGGGTGTGGAGATGGTGCCGGATGCGTCGCGTCGATGCGGCGCATCCATCGTGATTCCGTGCGGGTGGTAGCTATCTGGCGTCTGTCCGGCCGCGGTTCCATGGCATGCACAGCCATTCGGCAAGGACGACGAGGTAGTTAAGGGCGAGCCCGACGCCGCAGAGCACGACGAGCAGGGCGAAGACTTTGCCGGTATCCGATAGTCCACTGGCGGCGGAGAGCATGAAGCCGAGGCCGGCGGTCGACCCGACGAACTCGCCGACGATGGCGCCGGTGGCGGAGAACACGATGCCGATGCGCAGTCCGGAGAAGATGAACGGGAGTGCGGACTGCAGGCGCAGGTACCAGACGGTCTGCCAGAGGTTCGCACCCATCGTGCGGGTGAGGTGCAGCATTCGACCGTCGAGGTTCATGAATCCACTCATGCTGCTGACGAGGATGGGGAAGAAGCAGAGCAGGAACGTCAGTGTGGTCACCGCGGTCTGGCCGATGCCGAACCAGACGACGAACAGCGGGGCGACGGCGATCTTCGGCATCACCTGTAGCACGACCAGTAGCGGATAGAGCGCGTCGCGCACGATGGGGATGAGCGCGAAAATCAGTGCGACCGGGATGGCGATGAGCACGCCCCAGAGGAAGCCAAAGAGGATCTCCTGCACGGTCACCCACAGGTTGATCCAGATCTGCGGCCACTGGGAGCCGAGGTCTTCCGCGACGACGAGCGGCGAGGGGAGCACATAGGCCGGTACCTTCGCGACGGTCACGATGAGTTGCCACAGCAGGATGAGCGCGATGATCGATGCCGCTGGAAGAAGTACCCCGCGAGCGACCCGCCGTGAGCGGCTTTGGCGAGACCTGCGGGGGAGCGTCGCGCTTGAGGCGGCACGCCCGGCATCTTTTCCGTCGATTGCTGTCTGTGTAGTCATCATTGACCTCTCCGCCATGGGCGGCTCGGGGAAGGTAGCGCTTGCTAGAAATTCATTATTTGAAAGTCAGAGCATACTTTGAAATTTTCCGATTAGGCTAGCAACGCGTTCAAGGCCCGTCAAGACGTGCAATTTCAGGAGTTCACGTTTGACTTGGCGCGAAGGCGAGCGTTACAGTTCTTCAAATTCTTGCTTGGAGTTACAAATGGCGAAAAACGCAAACGGCGGCGGCACCCGCATCCAATCGGTGTCGCGAGCGTCGCGCCTGCTCCTTTTGGTCGCATCCCTTCCCGAACAGGAGCGGTCGGCGGCGCGTCTCGCCCTTGCCCTCGGCACCTCTCTGCCGACGACCTACCACCTCCTCAACACACTGGTCGAGTCGCAGCTGCTGGCCCGCGGTGAGAACAAGCGCTATCAGCTCGGTGTCGGGGTTGGACTCCTGTCGGCCGCATACGAGCAGCAGACGCAGTTGCCGCTGCAGGTGCTCGTTCCCCTGCGCCGTCTCAGCACAGAGACCGGTGAAAGTGTCTACCTGAGCGCCTGGCGTCACGGCGAGCTGCAGGTTCTCGCTCGCGTTGAGGGCACGCATGCGGTTCGCGTGGCCGACCTGCAGCCGGGCTTCCGCGGCGCGGCACACGCCAGGGCATCCGGAAAGGTCCTGCTCGCCTTCACCTCGGACAGCATCCGCGACGACTACGTCGAATCCCACCCGCTGCAGGCGCTCACCGAGAGCACGATCACCAATCCGCTGCGCTTTGCGGAAGAGTTGGCGACGGTGCGCTCTCGCGGCTACGCCACCGAAGAGGAGGAGTTCATCGGCGATGTCGGCTGTGTCTCCGTGCCGATCCTGTCTGGTGAAACCCTGATGGGCGCGTACACGATCTCGGCGCCGATCGAGCGCTATCGAGCCCTGCGCGACGACTATGTCGACCAGCTCAAGCACGCTGCGCTCGCTGCGGTCGCCGTCGATGTGGTCCCGCCACAGGCGAATCGGGCGTTAGCGGTCTAGCCGAAAAACGGCGCGACATCGTCGCGTTTATCCCGTCAACAAGGAGGATGACTGGTGAAAATCGATTTGGGAGTCGACACTCTCTCGTACCACTGCCGACTCGTAACCGGAGCGATCACGCTCGACGCTGTGCTTCGGGAGTGCGCCGAACTTGGCTACGACTTCGTGCAGTACAACACTGTGCACCTGGCGTCATACGACGACGAGGGGCTCGCGGAGTTGAAGCGCACGACCGACGAGCTCGGCCTCGGCGTGACCCTTGCCGGTTCCGTGCTCGGTCGCCGCTATGAAGGCGACACGGTCGACGATGCCGTCGCACGGGTAGACGAGTGGATGAGTGTGGCCGCGAAGGTCGGCTCTGATTACGTGCGCGTCTCGTCCGGGTTCTACAGAACCGAGATGGGCCGCGATCTCGGCCCCATCGTAGCCGAGCAGGAGTACGTCACGGAGTCTTTGCGCGCCATCGTCGATCGCCTCGGCGACCGCGGCATCAAGATCCTGCTCGAGAATCACTCCGACTTCCTTCCGGAGGAATACCTCGCGATCGTGCGCGGCGTCGACTCGCCTCTCTTCGAGGTCTTCCTCGACCTCATCAACCCGGTCGCAATGCTGCGCGAGCCAGCTCCCGTCGTCGCACTGCTGCTGCCGCACGCCTCTGCCGGACACATCAAGGACTACCGCTTCGAATCCCACTACGTCGAAGACGGCTACCACCGCCGCGGGTTCAGCGTGAACTACTGCTACCCGGGTGAGGGCGTCGCCGACATCGCCGGACTGGTCGGCCAGATCGCCGCGGACCCGAGGCAGGGAACATACCGGCTCTCCGTCGAGGGCCTCGACAACTACGCGGATGTCGCAGACCAGCGTGACCGTCTCGGCGCCACGATCGCGCTTCTGCGGAGCCTGTCATGACCAACGCCGCCGCACCCTTGCTCGGCTCGGCGCACGAGGAGCGGATCGTCGAGGCCGGCGTGCTGATCGACGGCGAGCGGGTGCGCGTGACATCCAGTCAGCCGGTCATGAACCCGGCGAGACTGACCGAACAGGTTGGTCGCATCGCGGATGGAACGGCAGAACTGGTGGATGCCGCGGTCGCCTCTGCCACCGTTGCCGGCCGTGCGTGGGCGCGTCGCGACCCCGTGGAACGTGCGGCGATGATGTCGGCCGCCGCCGACGCCATTGAGGCGCGCGTCGACGAGCTCGGGCTGCTCCTCACGCGCGAGCAGGGCAAGACCCTGATCGAGTCGCGCTATGACGTGAAGGGGTCAGCGGTCTCGCTGCGGTACTACGCGGGACTGGCAGCCGGGCTGGGCCGCGAGGAGACGCTTCGAGACGACGAGCGCTCCACGATCCTCATCGGCAAGCGAGCCATGGGCGTAACCGGCGTGATCGTGCCGTGGAACTCGCCCGTGCATCTCGCCTTTCTCGGCATCGCGCCCGCGCTCGCGGCCGGCAATGCCGTCGTCGTGAAGCCGTCGAGCTTTGCGGCACTCGCGCTGAGCGAGGTGGTCGGAATCGTCGCCTCCGTGCTGCCGCCCGGCGTGATCGGATTCGTGCCGGGGCCGAACGCCGTCGGCGCGGCGCTGGTCGAGCATCCTGGCGTGCGCAAGATCTTCTTTACCGGCTCTACGAAGACAGGCAAAGCCATCACTGCTGCGTCAGCAGGCAACCTCAAACGGCTGAGCCTGGAGCTGGGCGGCAACGATCCTGCGATCGTCCTCGACTCTGCCACGATCGACGGCCGGCTGATCACCGAGCTCGCCCGCGGCGCCTTCTCGATCACGGGCCAGGTGTGCTTCGGGATCAAGCGGATCTTCGCGCACCGCAGCAACTATGACGCGGTGGTCGCTGGCCTCGTCGCCCGGATCGACTCCATCGTCATCGGCGACGGGCGGGCACCCGGCGTGACGATGGGGCCCGTCAACAACGCGCCGCAGTTCGCCCGCGTGCGCGATCTCGTCGGGTCCGCCCGCGCGAGCGGCGCGACGGTGAGCGAGGGCGGCATTGTCGACGATCCGGATGCCTGGGACAATGGCTACTTCCTGCGCCCGTCAATCGTCACCCGGCTGGACCGCAACCATCCACTCTCCCTCGAGGAGCAGTTCGGGCCTTCACTGCCCGTGCTCCCGTTCGATGACGAAGAGGACGCGATCGAACTGGCCAACGCAGGCGAGTTCGGTCTCTCGGCATCCGTCTGGACCGACGACATCGACCACGCGAGGTCGGTCGCCCGCCAGATCGAGGCAGGAAGCGTCTACATCAACGCCCACCGCGCCGGCGTCTCCGATGTCGCAACACCGTTCGGCGGAGTCAAGCAGAGCGGCATCGGTCGCAGCCACGGGCCGTGGGCACTGGAAGCCTGCCTCGAGACCCAGGTCATCGCCGACTTCCGCGACCTCACAGGCTTCCCTCCGCCGGCGATCGGCTGAGGGTCATCCCATGACAACGAGCCCCACACGGACGTGTCTTCGTTTGTATTTCACAGATTGGTTGGAAGTTTCACATGGCTAAAATCGCGATCATCGGCGCCGGCATCGGTGGGCTCGCACTCTCTGCATGCCTGCGTCAACAGGGCATTGAATCGACGATCTATGAGCAGGCGACGGCCTTCAAGCGCGTGGGCGCCGGCATCCAAATGGGGCCGAACGCCATGAAGATCCTCCGGGGTCTGGGGCTCGAAGGGGAGCTTGCGAAGAACGCGTACTCCCCGCCCTTCCTCGACAACAAGGACTGGGACACGGGCGTCTCGACGTTCGCGCTTCCCGTCGGCGACTCGGCGGAGGAGACCTACGGTGCGCCCTATTACATGCTGCATCGCGCAGACCTGCACGAACTCCTCCTCGGTCTCGTTCCCCGCGACACCATCAAGCTGAAGCACGAGCTCGTCGACATCCAACTCGCAGACGACGGCCCGACACACCTGGTCTTCGACAACGGATTCGAGGATGACGCCGACGTCGTGATCGGCGCGGACGGCGTCCACTCGCTGGTGCGCTCGAGCCTCTTTCCGCACCGCGATGCCCTCTTCACCGGCAAGGTCGCCTACCGCACAGTGTTCCCGACAGAGCTCATGGGAGAGCTGCGACCGGGACCGGCGACAAAATGGTGGGGTGTCGATCGTCACATCGTCATCTACTACGTGTCGGGCGGGCGGGAGATCTACTTCACGACCTCGGTGCCGGACCCGACCTGGACCCTCGAGTCGTTCTCTGCGGAGGGCTCGCTCGATGACCTCCGCGAGGCCTTCCGCGGCTTCCACCCCGAGGTCGAGGCCGTGCTCGCTGCGACGCCATCCGTGCACAAGTGGGCCATCTACGACCGTGACCCCATGGACTCATGGCACGTCGGCAATGTCGCGCTGCTCGGCGACTCGTGCCACCCGATGACGCCGTTCATGGCGCAGGGTGCTGCGACCTCGATGGAGGACGCCGTCATCCTCACCCGCCTTCTCGTGCGCGACGGGTTCGACGACCTGCCGGCGACCTTCGCGAACTATGAGGCCGTGCGCAAGCCGCGCACCTCCAGGATCCAGCTCGGTTCGCGCGGCAACGACTGGCTGCGTTTTCCGACCGACCCGCACTGGGTATACGGCTACGACGCCTGGACCGCGTCGCTCGATCCAGAAACAGACGGCGAGGTCTCGGTCGAGGCAGCCCAGGGGGCAGAGCGCTGATGGATGTCGACCAGCTGATCGCGGACGCCCGCCAGGTGGCGAGGCTCCGCGCGATGGAAGAGACGATCAAAGAGCTCTGGGTGGCCAAGGAGGTCGTCGGCTCCACCCACCTCGATATCGGGCAGGAAGCGGTGCCGGTCGGAATCGCCAGCGCCATCCGACGTGAGGATGCCCTGTTCGCCACCTACCGCGGGCACGGTTACGCGCTTGCTCGTGGCGTGCCGCCGGAGGCGATGATGGGCGAGCTCCTCGGCCGCGCCAGCGGCATCAACGGCGGCCGTGGCGGCTCTGCATACCTGACGGCGCCCGAGTACGGCTTCTACGGTGAGAACAGCATCGTCGGAGCCGGGGCGCCGATCGCTACGGGTGCGGCGCTCGCCGGCCGGTATGACGGCAGCGGCCGTGTCGCGGTGACGGTGTTCGGCGATGGTGCCATGAACCAGGGCTCCGTGCACGAGGCGATGAACTTCGCCTCGGCCATGAAGCTCCCGGTGATCTTCGTGTGCGTCAACAACGGATGGTCTGAGCTCACGCCCATCAACGAGATGGTCGCCGACCCAGAGCTGTTCCATCGCGCTGCCGCCTACGCAATGCATGGTGAGCGCATCGACGGCAATGACCCCGCTGTGGTGCGGGACCGGGTCGGCGACCTGGTCGAGCGGGCGCGCGCGGGCGAGGGCCCGGCCCTCGTCGAGGCGATGACGGCCCGGCTGGTCGGCCACTACATCGGCGACGCCGAGGTGTACCGGCGGCCGGGAGAACTCGACCGTGCCAACCAGGACGAGCCGCTCGTGCGCCTTGGGCGCAAACTCGCCGAGCACGGCGTCGAGGTCGACGTCATCTACCAGGAGGCGCTCGCCGAGATGCGCGCAGCAGCGGATGCCGCGCTCGCAAATCCCAAGGCCAACGCCGCAACCGCGAAGGAACACGTCTATGCCTGACCTGTTGGAAGCGACAACCGAAACGACCTCGCTGTCGTACGCCGAGGCGGTCAATGCCGCACTCGGGCGTGCGCTCGACGAGATCCCCGAGACGCTGCTCTACGGCGAGGATGTCGGAACTCCGGGTGGCGTCTTCGGTGTGACCCGCGGCCTCAAGCGACGCTTCGGCGACCGCGTGTTCGACACCCCGATCAGCGAGTCCGCCATCCTCGGTTCTGCCGTCGGCGCGGCGATGATGGGGCGCAGGCCGATCGTCGAGATCATGTGGATCGACTTCTCGCTCGTCGCGCTCGACCAGATCGTGAACCAGCTGGCGAACGTGCGATACATCAACCGGGGCACGGTCACCGCACCCGTCGTCATCCGGACCCAGCAGGGCATGGCGCCCGGCGCCTGCGCCCAGCACTCGCAGAGCCTCGAGGCGCTCTTTCTGCACATCCCCGGCGTGCGCGTGTGCATGCCCCGCACGGCGCAGGATGCTTACGACGTCTTGGTTTCGGCCGCATACAGCGACGATCCTGTGCTGGTGATCGAGAACCGGTCCCTGTACCACCTCGGCAAGCAGGAGGTGGTCGTCGGCGGTCCCGTCTCGCCCATCGGCGGCAGCAAGGTGCGTCGCGAGGGCGATGACATGACCGTCGTCACCTGGGGTTCCATCACCGAGCGGGTGCTCGACGCTGCAGACATCCTGGGGGCAGAGGGCATCGAACTGAACGTCATCGAGGCGCTCTGGCTCAACCCGTTCGACACCCAGGGAGTTATCGACAGCGTCGCGCGGACCGAGCGGCTGCTCGTGGTGCACGAGGCCAACCTGACCGGCGGATTCGGGGCCGAGGTGCTGTCGCGCGTCGTGGAATCCGGGGTGCGATTCGAGGCGCCGCCGAAGCGCCTCGGGGTCGAAGACCTGAGGATCCCGGCAGCGCCGAGTCTGGCGGGCAACCTCGCACCCAGCATCGAGAGCATCGTGCGCGCGGCAAGGACCCTGATGCGCTGAGCACCAGCGTGAACAGGCGCACCGGACGTGCGAGAGACTCGTGGGGTGAGTGCTGCCCCGAAGATCCGACCGATCGTCCTCCCCGCCCTGGATGACTGGGATGGCGCCGCACCACTCGTCGACGACGAACGCGAGGCTGAGCGCTTCGCCGACGCCGACCTCTCGGAGCTCGAGCTCATGGGGGTGCGCTTTGCGGAGTGCGAGTTCGTGGGCGGCAGCATGCACGATGCAGACCTGCGCGGTGCGCGGTTCGTGGAGACGGTGATCACGCGGACCAACACGCCGGTGCTCCGGGCGCCCGCGTCATCCTGGCGGGATGTTTCGATCGAGCAGTCTCGGATCGGCTCGGGCGAACTCTACGAATCGAACTGGCAGGGCGTCAGGTTCGTGCACTGCAAGCTCGGTTATCTCAACCTGCGCGCATCCGAGCTTCGCGATCTTGAGTTCGTCGATTGCACGATCGACGAACTCGACCTCGGTGGGGCGACCGCGGTGCGACTCGCGTTCGCGCGGACGTCCGTCGGCACGCTGGACGTCACCCGCTCGAGCCTCGGGGACGTCGATCTCCGCGGCGCGGAGCTGGCGGGCATTCGCGGCATCGGTGGTCTGACTGGCGCGACCATCTCCGAGTACCAACTCGCCGAGCTCGCCCCCCATTTCGCGACCCACCTGGGCATAGTCATCGCGTAGCCGTGCCCCATTCTCCCTAGTGAGGGGCGCCTGGTTGCCCTTCGCAGGCGGGTTTTAGGGCAACCGGGCGCCCCTCACCAGAAAAGGAGGTGTGGGTTAGGGGTCCAGGAGGTGGTGGATGAGCATGGCAGCGGCACCGATGACGCCGCCGGTTTCGCCCGCCCGCGACTCGGTGATCGTGAGGTGGCGCGTGGCGAGCGGGGTCGACTGCCCGTAGACGACCTCGCGCACGCCAGCGATGAGGTGCTCGCCCGCCCGAGCGATGCTGCCACCGATGACGATCACCGAGGGGTTCAGGATGTTCACGGTCGTCGCGAGCACTTCGCCGAGTTCGCGGCCGGCCTGGCGAATGGCTTCGGTGGCACGGGCATCCCCGGCGGCGGCGAGTTCTACGACATCGCGGCCGGAGGATGCGGGGACCCCGGCCGCGCTGAGCGCGCGTGCGATGCCGGGACCGCTCGCCAACGCCTCGAGATCCGCGTCGGCCTCACCGTGTTGCGGGGTGCGAGAGGAGAAAGGCACGCGCACGTGGCCAAGGTCGCCAGCCGAGCCCTGGGCACCCCGCTGCAGCACCCCGCCGCTGATGATGCCAGCTCCGATTCCGGTGGCCACCTTCACGAACAGCAGGTCGTCCTCGTGCTTCCAGACTGTTGCGTGCTCGCCGAGTGCCAGCAGGTTCACATCGTTGTCGACCAGCACCGGCACGTCGAAGCGCGCTCCAATATATCCGGGCACATCGAACCTGTCCCAGCCGGGCATGATCGGCGGATTTGTCGGGAGTCCGGTCGAGTGTTCGACCGGTCCGGGCAGACCGATGCCGACACCTACTAAGTCGGTTACGGGACGTCCAAGCGCGCCAATCAGCCGATCCGCGGCATTGAGGGCCCAATCGAGCACAGGGATCGGGCCATCCGCGATGTCGAGCGGAGCCGACTCGATCTCGAGCAGTGCGCCGCCAAGATCGGTCAGTGCGACCACCCCGTGGGTTGCCCCAAGGTCGATGGCGACGAGGATCCGGGCCGCTGGCTGGAAGGCAAGAAAGCCGGGCGGCCGGCCACCAGAAGAAACGCCGCCGCCGGCCGGAGCAACAAGCCCGGATGCGGCGAGGCCCTCGAGTCGAGATGCCACGGTCGACCGGGCGAGTCCCGAGAGTTCGGCGAGTTGAGCACGCGTGCGCGGCGCCCCGTCGCGAAGCAGCGCGAGCAGGTGAGCAGACTCCGGTGTCAGCTGGAGCTCGCGCGAGGGCATAGGGGCCATTGAACCACATCTGTTTCATCTGACCCCGACATTTCCCGACACCTAGTCGACTTTTGCATGTCGCCCGACAGAAGTAAGGTGGGAGAAACGCCGCCATCCACTCAACGAGGAGAACCGTGAATTACCCCAAGCTATCCGTGCAGCTCTACACCGTGCGCGAGGCCATCCAGGAGAACCTCTCGGAGTCGCTCGCCCGAATCGCCGAGATCGGTTACACGCAGGTCGAGCCATACAACTTCGCTGACGTCGATGGACTCGCCGAAGCCCTCAAGGCGGTCGGTCTCTCCGCGCCAACCGGCCACGCGCACTACATCGGAGTCGACGACGCCGAGCTCAACCGCATCTTCGCCTCCGCGAGCACGCTCGGAATCGGGCTGGCAATCGACCCGCACGTGGAAGCCGCGCGCTGGCAGGCCGCCGACGACATCCGCGCCACAGCCGACCAATTGAATGCCGCGGCGGCGGTCGCGGCACAGCACGGCGTGAGCGTCGGCTACCACAACCACGCGCACGAGCTCGAGAGCACGATCGACGGCCGCACCGCGCTGGAGTTCTTTGCCGACCTGCTCGACCCGGCGGTGCGACTCGAGGTCGACACATACTGGGTCGCGACCGGTGGCCAGGATCCCGTCGCCCTGCTCGGCCGCCTCGGCGGCCAGGTCGCAGCGCTCCACATCAAGGATGGCCCGGCAACCTCCGAGACGAAAGACCAGGTCGCCGTCGGTGCGGGCTCCCTCCCGATCCGCGCGATCATCGAAGCGGCACCAGACGCGCTGCGCGTCGTCGAGCTCGACGACTCGCACGCCGACCGCTTCCAGGCGGTTGCGGAAAGCTTCGCGTGGCTCGTGAAGGAGAACCTCGCATGAGCACGACCGACAAGAACACCGGCACGGTCGGCGTTGGTGTCATCGGCGCCGGTGTCATCAGTTCGCAGTACCTCGACAACCTGACGACCTTCCCCGACCTCGAGGTGCGCTTCATCGCCGATATCGATCTCGACCGCGCGCGCGAGCAGGCGGAGAAGTACGGGATTTCCGGCTCCGGCACCGTCGAAGAGTTGCTGGCCGACGACGAGATCGAAATCGTCGTCAATCTCACGATCCCGAAGGCGCACGTTGACGTCGCGCTTCAGGTTCTTGCCGCAGGCAAACATGTCTGGACCGAGAAGCCCTTCGCCCTCGACCGCGAGAGTGGGCAGCGCCTGCTCGACGCCGCCCACGCTGCCGGTCTTCGGGTCGCAACCGCTCCGGACACCTTCCTCGGCGCTGGCCTCCAGTCGTCGCGTCGGCTCCTCGAATCTGGAGGTATTGGCACGCCGCTCACCGCCATCACACTGCTGCAGAGCCCAGGGCCAGAGTCGTGGCATCCGAATCCCGACTTCCTGTTCCAGGAGGGCGCGGGCCCGCTGTTCGACATCGGCCCTTATTACATCACCGCGCTGGTGCAGCTGTTTGGTCCGGTATCGCGGGTCACGGGCGTCGCCTCCAAGGCGAAGCCGAAGCGCACGATCGGTTCCGGTCCGCGTGCGGGAGAGCAGTTCGACGTCACCGTGCCGACTCACGTCGCCGCCCTGATCGAGTTCGAGTCAGGGCAGACCGCGCAGAGCGTGTTCAGCTTCGACTCGAAGCTCAAGCGCATCCAGTTCGAGGTCGCCGGCGTTGACGGGACACTTGTCGTCCCAGACCCGAACACCTTCGAGGGCCCGCTGGTGGTCTGGGGCGACACCGACGAGCTGGAGGAGTTCGATGCCGTGGGTACCACCACGACCCGCGGCACCGGCGTCGCCGAGCTCGCCCAGGCCATCCGCGCGGGCCGTCCGGAGCGGGCGTCCGGCGAGCAGGCGTTCCACGTGCTGGATGTGATGGTCTCGATCATCGAGTCGGCCGAGTCCGGGGCGCCCGTGAAGGTTCTGAGCACGGTCGATCGCGCGCCTGCGCTCGACGAGAACTGGGACCCGCGGACGCGGAGCGTCGACTGATGCCGACAGTCGGCGCCGCCTTCATCGGCGGCGGTTTCATGGCCGACGTCCACAGCAGGGCAGCACGGGCCGCGCGCGCGAGACTCACCGGCGTCGTCTCGTCGAGCCCGGCGAAGGGCGAGGCGACTGCAGCGAGGCTCGGTATCGATGAATCGTTCGGGTCACTCGACGAGTTGCTCGCGGCGCCCGGGATCGACATCGTCCACGTTCTCACGCCGAATGCGCTGCACGCCGAGCAGGCGCTGGCGGTGATCGCAGCCGGCAAGCACGTCATCTGTGAGAAGCCGCTCGCCGTGACGGTCGCCGAGGCTGAGAACCTGGTCGACGCGGCAACGGTCGCGGGCGTTACTGCGACCGTGCCATTCGCGTACCGCTTTCACCCGATGGTGCGCGAGGCGCGTGCGAGGGTCGCAGCGGGGGAGATCGGCCAGCTGTTCGGCATCCACGGCGCCTACCTCCAGGACTGGCTGCTCGACCAGCACGACGACAACTGGAGGGTCGATGCCGCGTCCGGCGGCAGCTCGCGGGCGTTCGCGGATATCGGCTCGCACCTCGTCGACCTGATCGAATTCGTGACGGGCGACCGCATCACGCGAGTCGCGGCATCCAAGCGCACCTTCTTCGCCGACCGCGCGTCATCGACCGCGATCGCGACAGAGGACGCGGCGGCGGTCGTGCTCGAGACGGCCGGCGGGGCAATCGGCACGCTGCTGGTCTCCCAGGTGGCCCCCGGTCGCAAGAACTCTCTGCGGCTCGAGATCGCCGGCAGCGCCGAGAGCATCGGCTTCGACCAGGAGAACCCGGAGACACTGTGGCTGGGTCGCCGAGAGGCCAGTCAGCTGGTGCCGCGCGACGCAGCGATGTTGCACGAGGATGCAGCGCGGTTGTCGCTCGTGCCCGCCGGGCATCCGATGGGCTACCAGGATGCGTTCAACGGGTTCGTCGCAGACACCTACGCCGCGATCGCGGGGGAGTCGCCGGAAGGCCTGCCGACGTTCGAGGATGGTCTTCGAGCGGTGCGCATCACCGACGCGGTCATGCGTGCGGCGACAACAGGCGAGTGGATCGACATCGAAGGAGTGGGCAAGTGAGCGAATCGACACATCCGGTGACACTGTTCACCGGCCAGTGGGCAGACCTGCCCTTCGAGAAGGTCGCTGACCTCGCGGCCGAATGGGGTTACGACGGACTCGAGATTGCGGCATCCGGCGACCACCTCGACCTCGAACGCGCCGACCAGGATGACGCGTACCTGCAGTCCCGGCTCGACATCCTCGACGCGCGGGGTCTCAAGGTCTACGCGATCTCCAACCACCTGACCGGCCAGGCCGTGTGCGACGACCCCATCGACTTCCGTCACCAGACGATCGTGCGACCGTCGACCTGGGGCGATGGCGACCCCGAGGGCGTGCGGCAGCGTGCGGCAGAAGACATGAAGCGATCGGCGCGGGTTGCGCGCAAGCTTGGGGTGGATGTCGTGGTCGGCTTCACGGGATCGAGCATCTGGCCGTACGTCGCCCAGTTCCCGCCCGTGCCAGCCTCGGTGATCGACGCCGGCTACCAGGATTTCGCGGACCGCTGGAATCCCATCCTGGATGTCTTCGATGCAGAGGGCGTGCGGTTTGCGCACGAGGTGCATCCGAGCGAGATCGCGTACGACTACTGGTCGAGCGTTCGCTCGCTCGAGGCCATCGGGCACCGTGAGGCGTTCGGCTTCAACTGGGATCCGTCACACATGATGTGGCAGAACATCGATCCGGTCGGCTTCATCGTCGACTTCAAAGATCGCATCTATCACGTCGACTGCAAGGACACGAGGATGCGCCCGCACAACGGTCGTGCCGGCGTACTCGGATCGCACCTGCCGTGGGGCGATCCAAGGCGGGGCTGGGACTTCGTCTCGACCGGCCACGGCGACGTTCCGTGGGAGGACGCGTTCCGTGCGCTCGACGCGATCGGCTACGACGGCCCGATCTCGATCGAGTGGGAGGACGCGGGCATGGACCGGCTGCACGGAGCGCCGGAGGCCCTCGCGTACATCCGGTCACTCCTGTGGAACCGGCCGGACGCGTCGTTCGACGCAGCGTTCAGCAACCAGTAGCGGCCAGCAGTCAGGCGTTGGTGCCGTTGCCGCCTCCCGGCGTCCAGTCTTTGAAGCCTGCCCAGCACTCGATGGCACGGTCACCCGACTTCCAGGTCGCGGGGGTGGGGTAATAGGCCGACCAGACCTCGGTGGGCATGAGCTGGGCGGAGCACACGGCGCTTACCCGTGCGCTCAGTTCCTTGCTGGTCGGATACGGTGCGTTCGCTGCCTGCGTGAAAAGGCCGCTCTGCGCGTAGAGCCACTCAGGATGGTTGCGGCAATCGGTGATCACATCGCTCGAGTCGGCGAACGGTCCCTTCGCGGTCGAGTGATCGGTGTCAAGGCACATCGCATAGGTGAGCGGATCGCTCACAACGGCGTCAGTGAGCGTACTGATCGATGCGGGCAGCGGTGCGAAGCGCTCATGTGCAGTGGAGGTGCCGAAATCCAGCAGTGCGAGGTCGCAGCGAACCCATCTGGCGCCCTGCTTCCATTCCGCGCGGCTCGGAACGAAGAAGAAGACGCGCAGGAGGGAGTGGGAGGCGTCCGGCAGTGTCGGAAGAAGTTTGGCGTACGGAGCGTCGCAGGTCTTGCTGGCGGCGGCCGCGACATCGTCGCGCAGCGCCGGATTGCTCGCCGACACGGCCCAGTCGGTCGGCTGAAGACCGGTGACGTGGCCGACTCCGTAGGTGTAGAGCGTGTGGGATCTGCCGCAGGCAGTCGCTGACGAGCCGCTCCAGTCTGCCCAATCCCCGGCATCCTTGATGGTCCCGTTCCAGCACTGGCCGATTGTCGGCTGAGCCGCAGTCGCCTGTGAAGGTGCCGATGAACTGGGTGCCGAGGAACTCGGCGCCGGACTGTGCTGGCTGGACGGCAGCAGCAGGCTGCAGCCAGCAAGTGTGGCGGCAGCAGCCACCGCCAGAAAACTGAGGATCACATTGCGAGTCGCCGTCACGCAGCGATTCTAGTGACCGGCACTATGAGGGCAGCGCACCGTCCGGCGACTCGGTGAGCTCGTCGTCGTCGATCCACAGGTCGTCGTCCGCGCGGAGTGTCTGCCAGGCCGCGTACGCGATCGCCGCGACGGCGACAACACCAACGCCGATGAGGATGTAGCGTCCCGGCCCTCGGGTCGGCTGCGACTTCACGATCCCGGCCCTCGACGCAACCTTGCCGCCGGTGGTCGTGACCTTCTTGACGGCCTCACGAACGCGCGGGTCCTTCGCGACCTCAAGCACGGCCAGCGCCGAACTCATCGCTGATCCGACGGCCGGAAGGACGTCATCCATGAACTTCTCCCTGCCTGCTGCCGCGGCAGTGCGCGTAGCGGAGACGCCGGTCGCGACCGCAGGGCGAACCCGGTCGTCGAAAGTGTCGCGGGCACGAGGAGCAACCTCTTCGCGCGCATAGTTGCGTGCGTGGCGGCTGGCCTCACGGATCACGGTGTTCGCGCGTTCCAGGACCTCGCGCTGGTCATCCCACAGATCGGATGCGTGGTTCTTCAGTCGAGCCAGTTCACGCTTGCGCTTACGCGATAGTGCCATTGGGGACCTCCATCAAGGATCGTCTGGGGCGAACAGGACAATACTGTCATTCAACTGTTTCTACAGAAACCCGTTGACCTGAGTACCCGCTGGGTGCAGGCTCCGCGCCGGACAAGACCGCTATGTAAGAATTGTCGTCATGCCCCTACACACTTCGGTCGCGACCATCCACACCAACAAGGGCGACATCGTCGTCAATCTGCTGGGTAACCACGCCCCCAAGACGGTCGACAACTTTGTCGGTCTCGCCACGGGCTCCAAAGACTGGACGCACCCTGCTACCGGCGCAGCATCCAACGGCGCAGCACTGTACAACGGCGTCATTTTCCACCGCATCATCAAAGACTTCATGCTCCAGGCCGGCGACCCGCTCGGCCAGGGCACCGGCGGCCCCGGTTACCAGTTCGACGACGAGATCAACCCCGAGCTCAACTTCAACGAGCCATATGTGCTCGCGATGGCGAACGCCGGCACACAGGGCGGCCGCGGCACCAACGGGTCGCAGTTCTTCATCACCACTGTTCCAACGCAGTGGCTGCAGGGCAAGCACACCATCTTCGGCCTCGTCGAAGACGATGCATCACGCAAGGTCGTCGACGCCATCGAGGCTGTCGACACTGACGGTCGCGACAAGCCGCTTGAGCCTGTCGTGATCGAAAGCATTGATGTCACTGAGGTCTAGGTGACCGACGCGAGCCGCAATCCGGATGACTACTGCTATCGGCATCCGGACCGCCTGAGCTTCGTGCTGTGCGAGCGCTGCGGCCGCACGATTTGCCTCGAGTGCCAGAACCACGTGGATGGCAGGGTGCTGTGCCCGGATGACGCGACGGCGCGCATCACCAACATTTCCGCCGCGCGCACGAAGCAGCGACGTCAGCGCGCTCGCCGTCCGGTGATTCCGGCCGCGCTGCAGGATCGCCCGTTCGTCACATACGGCATCCTCGCGCTGACCGTGCTGATCTTCCTGGTCGATGCGATCCTGCGCGGTGTGCTTCAGCCGCATCTCTGGGTCATCCCCGCCGGAGTGAACGTGGGCGGCGGCAGCGATGTGCTGCACCAGCCGTGGTCGCTCGTTACCTCGATGTTCACGGGCAGCATCCTGTCTGTGCTGCTGGGCGGGTATTCGATCTACGTCTTCGGCGTGCAGATCGAGCGCAGTTACGGGCCGGTCAAGCTGGCAGGTCTCTACCTCATCAGCGGATTCGGCGCCTCTGTCGTCGCGTTCATGCTTGACGGCTATGTGACCAGCAGCTTCGGTGCGGTCATGGGATTGGTGGCCGCGACGGTCGTCCTCACCAGGCGAATGGGCGGCAACCACATCGTGTTGTACGTTTCATGCGCCATCAGCCTCATCTTCGCGATCATCTTCGGGGGTTGGCAGGCCGTGCTCGGCGGGTTCGTGACCGGTGGCGTGACCGCGCTCGCGTATTTCCTCGAAGGCGACACGCATCGGGTCAACCGCACCCGATACATCCTCGTCGCGGTCTTCGCACTGCTGTTGGTGCTCGCGGTGCTTCGCGCATTCCTCTTCTCGGCGGTGTGACGTGAGCGATCCGGCACCCGCACCTGCACCTGAGACGCCGCGCTGCTATCGGCATCCGGACCGCGTGACCTACGTGCGCTGCCAGCGCTGCGGTCGGTACATCTGTGGCGCGTGCCAGACTCCTGCTGCGGTCGGGGTCCACTGCCCGGAGTGCATGCGCGAGTCGAAGGCATCCGTTGCATCCACGCAGCGGGTGTTCACGAGAACGGGGAGGGTGCTCAGTTCGCGTGAGCGCCCGATCGTCACGTACACGATCATCGCCCTAGCGGTAATCGGCTACATCCTGCAGGTCGTGACCGGACAGGGCGTTGGCGTCATCGCGGGCAGCGGCAGCGGCACCGTCACCCAGGCCCTCTGGTACTACCCCGGCGCCATCTTCAGCCATCCGTGGTCGCTGATCACCGTCGTGTTCGTGCACGAGAGCATCCTGCACCTCGCGTCGAACATGTACTTCCTGTTTCTGATCGGGCCACCGCTCGAGCGGTATTTCGGCCGGGCCCGATTCATCGTGCTGTTCGTGATCACAGCCCTCGGCGCGGATGTCGCGGTCGACTACTTCCTGCGCGGGCCGGTCGTCGGGGCGTCCGGAGCGATTTTCGGGCTGCTCGGTGTGGCCGTTGTGTTCGCCAGACGGATCGGCTTCGCGCGGGCGCAGCTCTGGGTAGTTATCGGAATCAACCTGGTACTCGGCTTCGCGATCTCAGGCATCGCGTGGCAGGCGCACATCGGCGGATTCATCGTCGGCATCGCGCTCGGTTTCCTGCTGCGATTCACGCAGAACCGGCGACGCGCCGCCGTTCAGATCGCGGGGTTCGTCGTCGTGGGTCTCGCGCTGATAGCAGTGCTGTACCTGCACGCCTATATTTAGGTCGGGCGAGAGTTATCCACAGCCCCATCCACAATGGGGATAATTACACGGCTGTAATTTGGTGGAGGCAGACCTGCCGGCTAGCGCCAGCGGGTCGTCATGAGAAAACCGATGAACATAATGCCGAACCCGACGAGGATGTTCCAGTTGGCAAGCGCCGGGATCGGCGCCGAGCTGCCGCTGACATAGAACACGATGATCCAGGCGAGGCCGATGATCATGAAGCTGAACATCAGTGGCTTGAACCAGACCGGGTTGGGAGCCTGCTCCCCTGAGCGTGCGTCGGCTGATCGCACTGTCTTTGCATTGGATGAACGGGCCATGGTCGTAGATTCTAGCGTGAATGGCCGGGACGGGCCCGAGACCCCTCATCGAACTCTCGGTCTCGAGCTCGGGAGTACCGCTTAGAATCAAGCGTATGACTGTCAGTGGGGGCGGGGTGGGCTCCCCCAGGCGGCGCAGCTCGACGCGTCGCCATCGCCCGGTGAGTGTCGTCGGTGTGCTCGGGGAGATTCTGATCACGGCCGGCGTCTTCGTGTTGCTCTTTCTTGGCTGGCAGTTCTGGCTGCAGGACGTCATTGTCGGCAACCAGCAGGATCACCAGGCTCAGCAGCTCAACGAGCAGTGGCAGAACGAGTCGGATGCCCTTGTGCCGAGCAGAGCCACGCCGCCAACCACACCCGTGATCGACAAGGCGCCGGGCAACGCGCAGGTGTTCGGCATCCTCTATGTTCCGCGCTGGGGTTCGACCTGGCAGCGCAAGATCGCGCAGGGTGTC
>DASYEE010000213.1:0-3063 GCA_036499165.1 Galbitalea sp.
AGTCTGGGATCGAAGGACGCCATCGATGACATCCTGATTACCATGAGCACCCAGTACGACATTGTTCGACCGCTCGCTGCCAACCCGTCAATCTTTCTGTATTTGGCTATGGACAAGAACAAGTCGAATTTGGCTCTGGCACGCTACAAAGTCGCGGAGTGCGAAGGTCAACTCGAGCTCTAGCTCGACGGGTCATCGCTACCCCGAGTTGTAGCACCCCCGCGCCGCACCACCCTGGCTGTCCCCCAAAATGCCCACAAGTGGGGGTTTCTGCCGCGGCGATCGCTTGCAAGCATGGAAGCCTCAGCCCGATAGATGAGGAAGTGCTCCCATGAGCGTTGATTCCAGAACTCCAATACTTGGCCTCCGTCGTTCCAAGAAGGAACCTGAGCGCCCGGATTATTCCGAGCCTGACTTCGTCTTCTCATCCGCAAAGCTGGAGAGTTTTGCCCCTGTTTCGCACGCCGCTCCGGCAAAGGCTGCCAGCGCAAAATCCACCGCCACCGCCACCGCCGCAGAAGCGGCACCCGCCGCAGAAGCGGCACCCGCCGCCGCGTTCGACGGTCGTCCGAGTCTCGAAGCAGTTCTCGAAAAGCTGCTGAGTTTTGACGGCGCGATGTGCGTCGCGGTCGTCGACAGTGAAACCGGGATGATCCTCGGTCAGGCCGGTTCCGGCGTCGAAATGGATCTGGCCGCCGCCGGAGCATCGACTATTCTCCGTGCACGACTCGCGAGCACCAAGGCCCTCGGCTCTACCGAAAAAATCGACGACTTGCTGATCTCGCTCACGAGCCAGGTACAAATCATCCACCCGCTGCCCAGCAACCCGTCGATCTTCACGTACCTGATCGGCGACAAGTCCAAGTCGAGTCTCGCCATGGCCAGGTACAAGGCAACCGAAGCAGATCTCCAGATTCAGCTATGAGTATTGACGCCAAACAGGTAGCTGGCGAACCGGCTTCTGTGTCGGCAGGCTTTCCCGTCACTGTGGGCTGGACTCACGCCGCGATAGCGATCTACTCCGCGCTGAAATTGAACACCGCGGTGAACCTCAAGATGCATATCGAGATGCACAGTCCGCTGCTGATCGATCTCGGACATCATGCATTCTCCTGGTCCACTCCCCTCGAGATCTTCCCGGTCGACGCCGTTCATACCGGGCTGGAGACCGAGCCAGCCAGTTCTGATGGTGCGCCATATTTCGAACTCCCCGGCAATGATCTTGACGGCCTACTGTGGGAAATGGGAATCAACTCGTTCGGTGGTGCGCGCGCGTACTGGCTCCCGCCCGACGAGCGGTACAAACTCACCCGCTGGCCGAACCTGACACAGCACTCGCACACCATGCGTCAGACGCAGATGATCGCGGTGCTCGGCAACACCTACGCCAGCACGAGCGAGTTGGCTGCACTCGCCGGCGTGGACGAGTCTGAGGCTCAGCGCCTCATCAATGCACTCAGCCTCATGCGTATTCTTGCTCGTTCGGCGGCCGCTCCCGCCGCACCGGTGGTCACCCAGACCGCCGCGGCAAAGCGCCAAAGCCTCTTCGGCCGACTTCGCAAGCGGCTGGGACGCTGACGCGTGGCCGAGCACGTCATCCTTTTTACCGGTCCGATGGGAGCCGGTAAGACGACGGCAATCCGAAGCCTGAGCGAGATCGAGGTCGTCAGCACCGAGGCGAACAACTCCGAGCGGCACGTCGTCGACAAGGCCACTACTACGGTCGCGCTCGACTATGGCGAGATTCTCATCGACGGTCAAGAGAAGGTGCGCCTCTACGGCATACCCGGCCAGAAGCGATTCGACTTCATGTGGGCCATTCTCAAGGAGCGTGCCAAGGGTATGGTGCTGCTCGTCAACAGCGATGCGCCCGACCCGATCGCTGAGATGCTCACCTTCATCGACGAATTCCGTGAACTCTACGATCGCGGCGGTGTCGTGGTTGGAATCTCCCGCGCCGACGTCGTCGCCGGGCCGACGCTTGCCAACTTTTCTGATGCCCTGGAACGCACAAATCCCGATCTGGTCATCCCGGTATTCACGGTTGATCCACGCAACCGCGATCAGATGCAGAACGTTCTGCTCGCCCTCATCGCCAACATCGAGATGCGCGCTATGTTTGGTTTGATGAAGACGACGAGTTCAGTGTGAGTCCGGGCCTACACACGAAGCCGGCGGTCGTGAAGGCCGCTGCGGGCCTCCTTGCGGAGATGAAGGATGTTGCGAGCTCTCTCACCTACGCCGCCCTCCTTACCGACGACGGTTTCGACGTCGCCCGACTTCCCGGCCAAACCGACGGCGCGAGGTTCGCGGGAATGGCCAGCTCGATGCAGGCCCTCGGCGACGCCGTAACCCACGAGTTAAAGATCGGTAGCAGCGAGTACATCATCATCGCGTCGGGCAAGGGTTACGTTGTTCAATTGCGCGTGCCCGGGCAGGAGCTCGTGCTGTCGGCCCTCTTCGACAACGACGCGACGATCGGAAGCGCCCTGGCAATCGCGCGCTCCTATGCGCAGAAGATGGCCGACCTGATCAAGTAGTCCGCCGGGAATCGCACGGATCCCACCCTGTGCGCATCACCCCCATCGAGTCCTCTGTCTTACCGGTCGCGAAGCACGTCACCGAGGATCGCGAGCGTCGCGCCGTCGCCGTCGATCCCACCCACCTCGTGGCCGTTGTAGGTCCACACCGTCATGTGCTTCTCCGCGCCATACGCGTGAAAGGCGCCGAAGACCGTGGACGGGGGGGCAGACGTCGTCCATCATGCCCACCGAGAACCATGCCGGCGCGGTAGCGCGCTTGGCAAAGTTGACGCCATCAAAATAGGCAAGCGTACGTTGCACGCCCTCTGCCTCGAGCCTGTGCACGGAAAGATACTGTCGGATCTCGGCGTAGAGACGATGGTTCGTGATAACCGTCGCACGCGGAAAGTCGCAGAGCAGTGGCGCATCCGCGACGACTGCGGCGAGATCAGGCACCAGCCCACCGACCGCAAGAGCGATTCCACCCCCCTGGCTGTGCCCAATCACGGCCACTCGCCGACTGTCGACCAAGTCGAGCGTG